>NZ_JBIICB010000028.1:0-24837 GCF_044239095.1 Aestuariivirga sp.
GGTCCATGCCCTCGGCGAGGCCCGCAGCAAACGCGCCCACGAAGCTGTCGCCAGCACCTGCCGTTTCCACCACCTTCCCGGCATGGAAGGCGTCGATCATCACCGACTGTGACGCATTGTGAAACAACGCCCCCTTTGCACCCAGCGTGATGATGGCGGTGCCCGCTCCCTTCGCCAGCAGCGCATCGCCCGCCTTCTTCGCCTCCGCGATCCCGGTGACGGCGATCCCGGTCAGATCTGCGGCTTCCGTCTCATTGGGGATCACGTAGTCACAAAGCGCATGGAGCCTGTCCGGCACGGCTGCCGCAGGGGCGGGATTGAACACTGTGATAGCGCCAGACGCCCTGGCGATTTCGAGCCCGCGCAGCGCAGCCTCCACCGGCTGCTCGAGCTGGGTGACGAAGACGCGCGCGTTCTCGATCGCTTCACGCTCCCGCTCCAGGTCATCGGCGCTGATGCCGCCCGCAGCACCGGGCACCACGATGATGGCATTCTCGCCCGTCTCGTCGCTGACGAAGATATAGGCCGCACCCGTGGGCTCATCTGCTGTGAGCGCCACGCGCGGGATGATGCCTTCCGCCTTCCATGTGGCAAGTGCGATGTCGCCGAAGGCATCCTTCCCCAGCCGCGATATGAAGCTCACCCGCGCTCCAGCGCGTGCCGCCGCGACCGCCTGGTTCGAGCCCTTGCCGCCCGGCCCCATCTTGAAGCCTGAGCCCATGAGCGTCTCGCCCATGGCGGGCTGGCGTCCGGCACGGAAGGCGAGGTCGGCGACGAAGATGCCGAGAATGGCAATGCCCTGCTTCATCACAATCAGCCCTTTGGCGGGATCACGCCCTTCTTGAGGATGAAGCAGCCATAGAAGCGCGTCTCGCCCGTCACGATCACTGCATAGGACTTGCGCGCCGCGTCATAGAAAGCGAAGCGCTCGATCGAGCCCATGGGCCAGGGCTTGCCCTCCCACTTGTCGATCACTGATTGAACCTCCGCCTGAACGGGCGGCACCTCGCCGGGCTTGCCCACGATTTCCATGCGCGAGGCGGGCTTGTCGACAAAGCTGTCGAGCGGGAGGACGGAGAGGATGGCGTCGATTGCTTCCGCTGCAGTCAGATTGTCCATGCGCAGAAGTTCGCCCGTCACCGTCTGGCGCGCCACCTGGTCGGCGGGAAAATTCGTGTCGCAGATGACGAGGTCATCGCCATGCCCCATGGCGCGGAGACAGCGGATCACGTCCGCGTTGAGGCGGTTGTCGAAGTTGCGCAGCATGGAAGTCCTCCCGAGGATTTTGAGGCAAAGCTAGAGAGGCGGTGGCAGGAGTCAATATCCCTCGGGCTTGCCTGGCACCTTGACCAGGGCCTCGCCTTCCAGCACCAGGGTTTCGCCCACACGGCAGCGGCAGGCGAGTTTCACCCGGCGGCCTTTCTCGACGAGCTCGACGACCTCGACGCTCGCCTCCACCATGTCGCCGATCCTAACCGGCGCCTTGAAGTTCAAGGTTTGCGACAGGTAGACGGCGCCCGGCCCCGGAAGCCTGGTGCCGATCACCGCAGAAATCAGGCTCGCGGTGTAAAGGCCATGGGCGATTCGCCCGCCGAAGGGGGTGCGCGCGGCGAAATGCTCGGAAAGGTGGATCGGATTCCGGTCACCCGAGATTTCGGCGAAGCCCACCACGTCGGAGGACTTCACCTCCTTCACGTATGTCTCGGTCATGCCGAGGGCGAGGTCTTCGTAATAGAGCGTCTGGCTGGGAGGCAGCATGGAAGCCTGGGCAGAGTTAGCGTCGCCCCGTGTGTATGCCGTAAAGATTGGCGAGATGCACCAGCGCCAAAAGTCCAATAAAGGTGAAGATGATGATCACTGGCGTTGTGGGGATCAGCCGGGGTTCGAGCCGCTCGCGCGGGCGCCGTTCCAGACGTACCATTTGAACGATCGTGGCGGCGCTGAGGAGAAGCACCCCGAGGGTGATCCATAAGTTCAGGGTATGTGACATGGGTATCTTGTTCGGGCGGATTGGTTGACAGCTTCGGGCCACCCCGCTAAGGATCGCGCCAATGTTTAACGGCGGTCCGGGGCGTGGCGCTCCTTCTGCCCGAAATATCAGGTGAAGTCCATGAAAGTCCGTAATTCCTTGAAGTCGCTGCTGAAGCGCCACCGTGACAACCGCATGGTGCGCCGCAAGGGCCGCATCTACATCATCAACAAGACCAATCCGCGCTTCAAGGCGCGCCAGGGCTGAGTCTCGACGTCGTCCTGACGGGATTGTGATCGCCGTGGGCGGGGTGCCGCGCACGGCGCTCTTTTGTTGGAATGATGGTGGGCGTAGGATGAGATCCATGCGCTCCATCATCGCCCTCTCGGTTCTCCTCGCCCTCAGCCTGCCCGCGATTGCGGACGAGGAACACGACTTCTTGCCCGACGACATTCCGTCCCTTACGGAAGAGGCTCCGCCGCTGCCGGACGCCCAGGCTGAAGCTCCGCCGCCGGCCGAAAAGCCCATGAAACCCGCTGAGGTCCGGGCGCAGCAGCTGGACATCCTGTTCGCCAGCCTGCGCCGTCCCGGCGTGCGCAGCGACACTGTCGAGCAGAAGATCTGGTCGCTGTGGGCCGCCTCCGACTCACCCACGGCGGAGGTGCTGTTGCAGCAGGCCGTGCGCGCCGTCGAAGACCGCGCCCCCGCGGAGGCCCTCTCGATCCTCGACACGCTGGTCGGCGCCTATCCTGATTTTGCCGAAGCCTGGAACAAGCGCGCGACGCTCTATTTCATGATGAAGCGTGACGACCAGGCGCTGAAGGACATCGAAAAAGTCCTCGACCTCGAGCCGCGCCACTTCGGCGCGCTGGCCGGAAAGGGCGTGATCCTCGTGCGTCAGAAGAACTATTCTGCCGCCCGCGATGCCTATGAACAGGCGCTGGCCGTCAACCCCACGCTCGAACAGGTGAAGGACGCCCTCAAGGCGCTGGACCGGCTGGAGCAGGGGATCTAGCGCGCGTTCCGACCAGGTGAAATCACCTGGTCGAAAAGAACGCGCGCAAGATCAATTGCTTGAGCAACCGGCGGGCAGGAACCTCTTCAGCTTCCGGACAGGCCGCCCTTTCCGACATAGGCGATGCGCAGCATGTTGGTGGCGCCTGGCGTGCCGAGTGGCAGGCCGGCGGTGATGATGATGCGCTGGCCCTGGTCGGCGAAGCCTTCCTCGAAGGCGATTCGCGTCGCCCGCGTGACCATGTCGTCGAGATCGCGCGCGTCTTCCGTCAGCACGCAGTGGAGGCCCCACACGAGTGCAAGGCGGCGGGCCGTGTTGGGAATGGGGGTCAGCGCGATCACCGGCGTGTCCGGCCGCTCGCGCGACATGCGCAGACCCGTGGAGCCCGAGCCGGTGAAGCAGACGATCGCCGCGAGCTTGAGTGTTTCCGAGATCGAGCGGGCAGCGCCAGAGATCGCATCGGCGCTGGTTGGCTGCGGCTCATAGCGTTGCGCGGTGATGATGCCGCGATAGAGAGAATCCCGCTCAACGGCCTGTGCGATGCGGTCCATGGTGGCAACCGCCTTGTCGGGCCAAGCGCCAGTTGCGCTCTCGGCCGAGAGCATGATGGCGTCTGCGCCCTCATAGACTGCGGTGGCCACGTCGGAGACCTCGGCGCGCGTCGGGACCGGCTCGACGATCATGGATTCCAGCATCTGCGTGGCGACGATCACGGGCTTGCCCACGCGGCGTGCAGCGCGCGTGATCTGCTTCTGGCGGGCCGGCACGGTTTCGAGCGGAAGCTCGACGCCCAGATCGCCGCGCGCCACCATCAGCCCATCAGAGATCTCGAGGATCTCGTCCAGCACGGTAAGGGCAGCGGGCTTCTCGATCTTCGCCATCACGCCTGCGCGTCCGGCAATCAGCTTCCTTGCCTCTGCCACGTCGTCGGCGCGCTGCACGAAGGAGAGTGCGATCCAGTCGACGCCGGCTGATGCGGCGGCCTCGAGATCGGAGCGGTCCTTCTCCGTCAGGGCCGGGATGGGGATCACCGTATCGGGCAGGTTCACGCCCTTGCGGTCTGACAGCGTGCCACCGAAGATCACGCGGGTCGTCAGCTTGGTGGGTTCCGCCTTGACGATCTCGACGCGCAACCGCCCGTCGTTCAGCAGCAGATTGTCGCCCACCTGCGCGGAGGCGAAGATCTCAGGGTGGGGCAGGCAAACGCGGGTCGCATCGCCCGGCGTCTTGTCAGTATCGAAGATGAAGGTATCACCGGACGCGATCTTTGCTTCCTTATTGGCGAATGTGCCGATGCGGATCTTGGGTCCCTGCAGGTCGGCCAGTATGCCGATGGGCCGCTTGAGCTTTGCCTCCACGGCGCGGATGTCATGATGCAGCTGGCGCAGCAGGTCATGCTGCGTGTGGCTCATGTTGATCCGGAAAACATCGACGCCGGCCAGAAACAGCTTTTCCAGCATCTCGGGGGATGACGACGCCGGTCCCAGCGTAGCCACGATCTTCACGTTGCGATTTCGGCGCATTACTGTCCTTGAGTGGTCTTTTCGCCTGAAAGTGAAACGGTCCAGTCCGTTTCCTCCTTGGTGTCGACTTCGAAGAAGCCCGTCTTCCGGTAGCCGCGGGCTTCGCAGTTCTCGATGCCGCGGATGGTGAAAACCCTGTCACGCGTACACATCATGGAGTTGCCACCCCATGAACCGCCCTTGTCGTAGTCGACGGCGAACACATAATAGAACCTGGCGATCAGCGGTCCCTTCAGGAAGGTCACGCATTTCTGCGGCTCGACCGTCCACCAGCCTTCCGTCACCCAGCCCTGCTTGTCCTTGTAGCCCAGCGCCGCGCCGACGCGGCTCTCGGTCTGGTTACACAGCTTGAGGTCCGCCTGCGCAGGAAGCGACATGAAACCCATAATCGTCAGCGCTCCCGCCGCGAGCGCAATATTGCGAAGCATTCTGCCGCCTCCGGATAAGTTCCGCGAATCGTTCATAACAATTCCTGCCTGGGCACGCCGCGTCAATCCTCAGGCCTCGAGGGCCGCCCGGCATGGCGCGGCGCGACGGGTGACTGAGGAATTAGCGTCATCTATATGCTCAGTCCATGACAAAGATATCCATGTTCGAACCTTGCGAAATTGTAGCGGGACAAGGGCATAGCCGGCTCGTCCTGCTGTGCGACCATGCTTCCAACCGGGTCCCTGAGGAATATGGCGGCCTGGGGCTCGATGCCCGCCAGTTCGAGCGCCACATCGCCTATGACATTGGCGCCGCGGCCCTCACGCGCGGTCTGGCGGGGCGCCTCGGCGCCACGGCGGTCTTGTCCTGCTTCTCGCGTCTCCTGATCGACCCGAACCGGGGGATGGACGATCCCACCCTCATCATGCGCCTGTCGGACGGGGCCGTGGTCCCGGGCAACCGCGAGGTGGACGAGGAGGAGCGTGCCCGCCGCATCAACCTCTTCCACCGGCCCTACCACCAGGCGATCGCGGGGGTCGTGGCGGGGGTAAGGTCGCAGGGCCATGTTCCCTTCCTGGTCTCGATCCATTCCTTCACGCCGGTCTGGCGCGGATGGCAGAGGCCGTGGCACGCCGGCATCCTGTGGGACCGCGACGAGGACGTGGCACGCGCCATGATCCGCGGCTTCCTTGCCCAGGGTGACCTTGTGGTGGGCGACAATGAGCCCTATCACGGTGCGCTGGAGGGCGACACGCTCAATATCCACGGCACCAGGGCAGGACTGCCGCATGCGCTGATCGAGGTTCGCCAGGACCTGATCGCCGCCAAAACAGGTGTGGATGAGTGGGTCGAACGGGTGGCGAAGGTGATCGAACCCATTATGTATGAAACCCGGTAATCGCCCGGGACTTGCGAGGGCATGACATGAACATCGACGACACGGCACGGACTGAACTCGAGGCGGCGGCCTTTCGCCGCCTGCTGGACCATCTGCGCGGCCGCACTGACGTGCAGAACATCGACCTGATGAATCTCGCCGGCTTCTGCCGCAACTGCCTGTCCAACTGGTTCGAGGAGGAAGCCCGGTCCCGCGGCCTTCCTGTGACGCGTGACGAGGCCCGCACCATGGTCTACGGCATGCCCTACGAGGAATGGAAGGCAAAGAACCAGTCCGGCGCCTCCGACGAGCAGAAGGCGAAGTTCGCCCAGTCGCACAAGCACTGATATATGGAACATCCGACATGACGGCAACCAAGACCAGTTTCGCACATGGCCAGCTCAAGTCCATCGTCGAGCGCATCGAGCGCCTCGAGGAGGAGAAGAAGACGATCGCCGGCGACATCAAGGAAGTCTATGCCGAGGCGAAGGCCAATGGCTTTGACACCAAGATCCTGCGCAAGGTGATCTCGCTGCGCAAGAAAGAGGCCTCGGAGCGCGAGGAAGAGCAGTCCATGCTCGATGTCTACATGGCAGCGCTCGGGATGATCCCCGGCGAGGCGGAAGAGGCGGCCTGACAGCGCGGCCTATCTGAGCACCAGCGTTCTGCCACGGCTTGCGCAGATGGCCGTGACCGCCTCCACGATGGCGCCGGCCACCAGCTTGCGGCGCGCGGGCGAAGCAAGTTCGATCTCCTCCTGGCGGTTCACGATGAGTCCCGCCTCGAGCAGGATGGCAGGTGCGGCGGCATCCCTGAGAACCCTCAGGTTGCGGAACTCGAACACGCCATGTTGCTGGTCGAGGATGGCGCGGTTCTCGCCCGGGATGTTCTCCGCGTGATGCATCGAAGGGGCAATACCGGCAGAGGTGAGGCTCCGGCCCAGCGCCGTGGCGAAGGCGAGGCTCTCCTGGAAGTGCGGGCTGGCGCGCGACACGAAGATCGAGAAGCCCGCGAAGCGGTCTGAGTACCTGCCGCGCCGGCCGGCAAACTGCCAGTCCATGAGATATCTCTCCTGAACCGAATCGTGGTGGATCGACACCACCAGGGCAGGGGACAGCGCCCGCGCTGCCGACACGCGGCGCGACAATTGCTCCCTGCCTTTTCCGGAAACGAGAATGCGGCGGGCCGGAAATCCGGCCTCCCCGAGGGCTGCCGCCACATCGCGGCCGAGGGCGATGTTGAAGGCGAATTCCGGTATGCCGCGGGCACTCGTCGCCCCCGGATCCTCCGGCGTATGGCCGATGTCCACGGCAATGGGAAATCCACCCCTGATGCATTCGGCGCGCGCCGTGGCGGGCAGCAGCGCAACACCGAGGGCGAAGAGACAGGCGAGCCACGCCAACTGCTTCAAAAGGTGCATCAGCCTTCCTGCCTGCCATGAATGGCGCCATCATTCCATGCCGGGCTTGTGCGGGGCTCTTGACGAAAAAAGGGCCGCCAAGCTGGCGGCCCCTCAGGGTCGGATGAGTTGTTTCGTCAGTTCTGGTTGGCCACCGTCTTGCGCAGCGGGGGGATGCTCAGCAGGCTGCCCTTGCCTTCGCGGTTCACCACCAGCATGTCGCCCTTGCCTTCCGAGGCGGTGACCTGTTCTGCCGGTGCCTGACCCGTTCCGGCAACGGCCAGCCGCTGTGTTTCAACCGGTTCCGCCTGCGCCTGGCTCACGCCGGGCAAGAGGTCGGAAAGCGGAGACTTGGTGAATTGCTGGGCCGCACCATCGCGGCGCACGGCCTTGCCTGCATCGAAGATCATTTGCTGCGGCCACCAGAAGATGTCGCCGCCCGCGGAGGCAGTGCTGATCGAGCGGATGACGGGAACGTCCTCGGTTTCGCCGTTGCGAAGTTCTTCGGCAAGGCTGGATTTCTCCGCGACGTTGGACTGCGGCTCGTCCAGGATCGCCTCCGGCGCCGGAATGACACCAATGGCGTTACCGTCGAGCACCTGTGGCTTGCTGCGGGCCATCTGGTCGGGCGGGGGTGCTGCCGCGGGCTCGATCTTCATGTTGACCGCCGCCATCATCAGAACCTCGATGGGCTTGGGGCGCGGACGCGGAACGGGATAGCCCTGGTTCACGCCTTCGGGTGCCTCGGCAACCTGCTCAGCCACCTCAGGTTCGGCCTCCTCAGGCTTGGCCTTCGGCTTCTTCGGCGCGGCGGAGGCATCCTCGCTCATGCCGGCGAGTTCCTCGTCGTCCTCCGTGTAGGCGCTCTCGATCGGGATCTTCTTTTTGCTCTTGGCGGCCGACTCTGCCACCTCCTGCTGGGATGGCAGGCCTGCGGCGGTGGTGTCGGCCTGGGCGATCTCGACTTCGGGAACCGCCTTCATGCCCTTCTTGTTCAGGCGCGCGCCGACGGTCTTCTTGTAGTCACGCATGATGCGGGCCATCTGCTTCTGGCTGATGGCCGGGCCCCAGTGGCGTACGCGCCCCGAATCGATGTGGAGGAAGCCCGTGGGGCCACCGCCGGAACGGTAATAGCCCACACCACCCACCTGGCGGACGAGTGCCGAATTGCGCATCTTCTCCGTGGGAACGTCGGGGAAATAGATATCGATGGCCTTGCCGACCATGTGCTGGCTCTTGCGGGCCACGTTGCGGCCCACCTTCTTCAGGAAGGCGTTGGTCTTGGGGGAGCGGTAGCCTGAAACGATGTGGACGGGGCGCTTCGAGCCGAGGTCGGCGTGCAGTTCCCACATCAGGTCGATGGTCCTCGGCGATATGGCGATCACTTCGTTGCGGCGCCAGTCACGCAGGATGTAGTTGATCTTCTTCATGGCGGACGGGATGTACTTCCCGTTCTTCATGTAGGTGACCGTCAGGCTTTCCTTGGTGTGGATCTGGTAAATCGAAATGGTGCGCGTTTCGCCGCCCGACAATGCGGGCGCATTCCAGCCAAGATAAGCGCCTGCCGCAAGTGCCGCGATGACTGCGGCGGATGCGAACGACTTTTTCCAGCGCTGAATCAAAGTTTTACGATGTCCGGCTTTGCTGCAGTCCAAACCCATACCCCACTTACCGACCGGAATTCCGGTTCCTCTGGTACCCCGTTCAGCCAGCCCAAAATCCCTGCCGGACATTTGGATTACACTGAATGCGCGTTTCAAACAAGATTAAGGCCACCTTGAGGCGGCACTAGGGAATGGTAAATGCTCATGATTAACGGGCGCTTAAACTGTGGACATCCATTGCGCGCCCGCAGTCCTGCCGCATATCTCCAGCCGTTCGCCGCCGCCTTTCGGGTTCAGCGCTGCGCCACCGTCACCACGGAACGGGCGTCGGACATGGCCTTGTCGCGTCCATATATGTCCTCGAAATAGTGCATGTTGCCGGCCTCATCCGGCCAGGCCGTGAAATAGGTCAGGTGCACGGGGATCTTCTCCTTGAGCCGCACCGCCTCGCTTTTCGGGGTCGCGATGTTCTTGTCCACCGCTGCCTGGTCCCAGCCGAGGATGACGGCGGCGAACTCCCGCGGGTTCTGGACGCGCACGCAGCCATGGCTGAAGGCACGTTCTTCCTCGTCGAACAATTCGCGGCTCGGCGTGTCGTGCATGTAGATGTTGTGGGAATTGGGGAACAGGAACTTCACTTCGCCCAGCGCGTTCTTCTCGCCCGGCGGCTGCTGTATGCCGTATGGGATCTTGTTGCCGTAGCTTGACCAGCTGACCGAACGCGATGGAACGACCTTGCCCTTCTGGTTCACCACCTTGAAGCCCAGCCGGTCCAGATAGCCGGGGTCGCGGCGGAGCTTGGGCAGATACTCCTTGGCGATGATGGACGGCGGCACCCCCCAGGAGGGGTTGAAAATCACGAGTTCCATCTCGTCATGGAACACAGCGGTCTGGGTCGTGGGCCTGCCAACGATCACCCGCGTCGACCAGACCGACTTGCCGTTCTCCATCACATCGGCGGTGTATGCCGGCTGATTGACGAAGATGTGCCGCTTGCCGAGCTCGCGCGGCAGCCAGCGCAGGCGCTCCATGTTGTTGATGAGCTTCGCCTGGCGTTGCGCGGTGAGATCGGCGTTGAGGGCGGCCACGGTCTGCGGGCCAAGAATGCCCGTCACCTTGATGTGAGATGCCTTCTGGAACAGGCGCAACTCGGCCGACAGTTCCTTGTCGAACAGCAGTGGATCGGATCCCGGCGCGGCCTCCGCGCCCGTAAAGCCGCGCTCGGCAAGCTTCTGGCGCACTGCCGGAATGCGCGGGTCGCTGCCCCCTGTCTTCACCAGTTCGCCGTCCGGTATGGGCGCGGCGGCGGCGCTGCCAGGCTTGGCGCGCAGGTCCGAGAGGGCCTTCTTCATGGCCGCATAGGAGGGGTGCGTGGGGTGGAGCGACTTAAGATAATCCGCTGAATAGGGTGACCATGCCAGCACCCGGGCTGCCTTGTCCCCAGTCACCGGGTCCGAGTCGACGTCATTATAGGCAGACAGCTTGCGGGGGTCGAACAGGCCGCCAGACGCGTCCCGCGCATAGCGGACGGCGGCAGCGGAGAGATCGATGTCGAGCCGCGCCATGGCGGACGGGTCAGACACCGGCAGGGTCTGATCGAAACTGGTCAGGACGGAAGGCAGATAGGCTGTGGGGTCAAGTCCTTCATCCGCCGCCGCTGACAAGAGCGACAGCACGGATTTGCCGCGGTCCGAGAGCGTGCCCTCCGCAACCCATAACGGCTTGAAGCCGCGCTGCCGGTAGGTTTCGATCACCGCTTCGCGTGTTTTCGGCAGAACCTGCAGGGCAGGGCCGCTTCCCGCCAGCTGGTCATGGATGGCGCCTGCTGCGGGATCGAGCGGGCGGGGCTCCGCCAGCGTGATCCCGTTCATCGCCACGAGGCGGGGAGCCACATAGCGCAGGTTGCCCATGCCGATGCCGCGATCGCCCTCGGGATCCTGGTCGTCCACCGCGATGGGCGTGTTCTTTTCGGCAGCTTTGGAACCGGTGCGGATACCGAAGATGCTGCGGCCGGTTTTCCGGCGTTCGGCGGAGCCGCCGAAGACTTGCTCAAGAAAGGTTGGCTTGCGCTTCTTGGCAGGCTTTTCAGCCTCCGCCATCCCGGTGCCCAGGACAGCTAGCGCGAGAAGCGACGCGGCACACAACTTAACAAACGGTTTCATGTAAGTCCCACCAGACGGCTGCCCCTCATTGCTCACTTTAGCGCGAGGCGGCCGGGTCAGGAAATCAAATTCCCGGCAATTCCAGAATTATCCTGCGGCTTCCTCGAGACCCAGGTCCTTCATGCGCCGGTAGAGCGTGGACCGTCCGATGCCAAGCTTGCGCGCCACCTCCGACATCTGCCCCTGGTAGCGCGTCAGGGCGAGGCGGATCATGTCGGCCTCGACGTCCTCGAGCTTGCGGATGTGGCCACCCTCGGTCACCACGGGGATGCCGTAGGCTATTCCGTCGGCGACGGCGGGCCCGCCCCGGCGCGGCAGGGGAGCGCCCCCGGCGATGGCGGCCGTTCCCTGCGGCAGGGCGGGCTTCGGCGCCAGCTGCGGGGCAGGCGGTATCTTGATCTCATAGCCTTCGACGAGTGAGGCGATCTGCGGGAAGTCCTGGATGTCGAGCCGGTCGCCCTCGCACAGCACCATGGCGCGGAACACCGTGTTCTCGAGCTGGCGCACATTGCCGGGCCAGGTGTAGGACCTGAGCAATGCCAGCGCCTCCGGCGCGATGCCGCGCACCTTGCGGCCTTCCTCGGCTGCGAAGCGGGTGATGAAATGCATCACCAGTTCCGGGATGTCTTCCTTCCTGTCCCTGAGCGGCGGCACCATGACGGGGAAGACGTTGAGCCGGTAATAGAGATCCTCACGGAACTGGCCGGCCTTTACCATCTCGATCATGTTGCGGTTGGTGGCCGAAATCAGCCGGATGTTCACCTTCACCGGGCGCCTGGCGCCCACGGGGTCGATCTCGCCCTCCTGGATGGCGCGCAACAGCTTCACCTGCAGGTCGAGCGGCAGTTCCGCCACCTCGTCGAGGAACAGCGTGCCGCCGTCAGCCTCCTGGAACTTGCCGATGTGGCGCGATGTGGCGCCGGTGAAGGCGCCCTTTTCATGGCCGAACAGGATCGATTCGACGAGGTTTTCGGGCAGTGCGCCGCAGTTCACGGCAACGAAGGCCCGGCCGGAGCGCTCGCTCTCGCCCTGGATGGCGCGGGCGATCATTTCCTTGCCGACACCCGATTCACCCTCGATCAGCATGGGGATGTTCGACTGCGCGCCGCGCTTGCCGAGCCGCATCACATTGGCCATGGCGGGCGATGAGGCGATGAGGTCGCGGAAGGTCAGCGCACCGCCTACCTTCTTGTTCAGCCGCTTGACCTCCTCGGTGAGGGCATTCACCTTCAGCAGGTTCTGGATGGAGATCTTGAGCCGTTCCGGGCTGATCGGCTTCACCACGAAGTCATCCGCGCCCGCGCGCATGGCCTTGACCACCGTTTCGATCGAGCCCTGCGCCGTCTGCACGATCACCGGCAGGTCGCCACGCACCGATTGCAGGCGTTCGAGAAACTCCAGCCCGTCCATGCCTGGCATGTTGAGGTCGAGGATGATGAGCTCGATCGAGCCCCCGGATGGGCTCCTCAGCACGTCCAGCGCCTTCTGCCCCCCATCCACCGGCATGGGGTCGCAGCCGAAGCGCCTGACCATTTCCTCGAGAATTCTGCGTTGTGCCGGATCGTCTTCGACGATGAGAACGCGGACAGCCATGCGATGCGAACTTCTTTCAAAAACCGTCAATCTGCCGGGATGTCCGCCACCGTTTCTGACCGGCTGGCAGGCGACTCGCCACGGCATCTGGGCTCACCCTGCCAGCCAAGTGTAAAGGCGCTGTTAATGACAAGCCGCGTTTGGGGACATTGAATTCGATTGTAAAAAGGGCTTCGTTTGCGCTGCCGCAGCGCCTGCGCGGCGGTTTCTTGATCCCCGTCATTGCAGCTGTGCCCGGTTGCGCGCAAGCTTCGCCCTGTTGAGGAGGCCATGTGAACCCGTTCCGTATTTTCCTGTTCGGCGTCGCATTTCTGGGTCTTGCCGGGGGTATCGCTGCGCCACAGCTCGGGCTTGCCGGCTTTCAGCACCTGATCTGGGGGGTGGCCGCAGGTCTCGTGCTCGCGGCGCTTCTGAGCGAAATCGTCACGTCGCTGTTGCGTGGCGAGGTGGGGCTCGACCTCGTGGCCGGGCTCTCCATTTCTGCGGCGCTGGCATTCGGTGAAACCCTGGCGGCGGGCGTCGTGGCGCTGATGTATGCCGGGGGCCAGCTCCTCGAAGATTTCGCCGCGAACCGGGCGCGTGCCGACATGCGCGCACTTCTGGCGCGGGTGCCCAAGACGGCGCTCCGCTACCAGGACGGCCACCTCGAGGAAGTGGCGATCGACGCCATCCGCCCCGGTGACCGGCTGCTGATCCGCCAGGGCGACATCGTGCCGGTGGACGGCCGTATTTCCTCCGGCAAGGCATTGCTCGATCTTGCCGCGCTGACGGGTGAATCGGTGCCGTCGCGGGCGCTTGAGGGCGCGGCGGTGCAGAGCGGTGCCCGCTCGCTCGATACCGCCTTCGACATGGAGGCCCTGAAGCCCGCATCGGCAAGCACCTATGCAGGGATCGTGCGCCTGGTGGAGGCTGCCCAGGCAGCCAAGGCGCCGATGGTGCGGCTGGCGGACCGTTATGCGCTGGCCTTTCTCCTTGTCACCCTGGCGCTGGCGGGGGGAACATGGGCGTTGACCGGCGACCATATGCGCATGCTGGCCGTGCTGGTGTCGGCAACCCCTTGCCCGCTCATCCTCGCGGTGCCGGTCGCCATCGTCTCCGGCATGGGCAAGGCGGCCCGCCGCGGCGTGCTGATGAAGGGCGGGCCCGTTCTGGAGACCATGGCCCGCGCCAGCACCCTCGTCATCGACAAGACGGGCACGCTGACGCGGGGCCGCGCGGCGTTGTCCGCGATCCGGCCCACCGGACAGCTTCCAGAGGATGAGGTGCTGAGGCTCGCCGCCTCTCTCGAGCAGGCCTCGGCCCATGTGACAGCCGCTTCGATCGTCGAGGCCGCCCATGACAGGGGGCTTCGCCTGTCCTTCCCCCAGAAGGTGCGGGAGACGGCGGGCGAGGGGCTGGCGGGCGAGGTTGAGGGGCAGAATGTGGTCGTCGGCGGGCATGACTTCGTCGCACGGCAGATCGGTCTTACGCTCGATAGGCCCGCCCATCCGCCGGGAATGGCGCTTGCCGCCGTGGCCGTTTCGGGCCGGCTTGCGGGGCATCTCCTGCTGGCCGATGCCGTGCGCCAGGAAACGCCCGCCGCACTCGCCAGCCTGCGGGCTGCAGGCATCAGCCGCATCGTTCTGGCCTCGGGCGATGCCCAGGCCGTCGTCGACAGGGTCGGGGGCGATCTTGGCCTCGACGTCTTGCGCGGCGGCCTTACGCCCCCGGAAAAGGTCGCCATCGTGCTGGAGGAACGCCGCAACGGCATCACCCTGATGGTGGGCGACGGCGTGAATGATGCGCCAGCGCTGGCCGCGGCGGATGTCGGCATCTCGATGGGCGCCACGGGCTCCGCCGCCGCCACGGAATCGGCCGATGCCGTGCTGCTGGTCGACGACCTGACGCGCCTCGCCGAGGGCCTCTCCGCCGCGCGCCGCGCCCGCGCCATCGCCGTCCAGAGCGTGTTCGTGGGGCTCGGGCTGTCCTTTGCGGCCATGCTGGCCGCCGCCTTCGGCTACATCAACGTGGTCCAGGGCGCACTGCTCCAGGAGGCGATCGACGTCGCCGTCATCCTCAACGCGCTGCGGGCGCTGAGGTAGCTACCCGCACCCCCGCTCGTCCTCTCCCGCGGCGCGGGAGAGGAGGGGGACCCAACGAAGTTGGGGAAGGTGAGGGGCCGCAGGCTCCGGCGTGCCCGGCTTCCCCTCATCTCCCCGTTGCGTTTCGCAACGGGTCCCTTCTTCTCCCGCTGAAGGAGCGGGAGAAGACATAAGGCCAGTGACGCAGGCTCATGGTGGTGTCGTCCAAAGCTTGGCCATGTGCACACCCTTATGCCCTGCCGTCTCGATGAATTCTCGGTTAAGGAACGGGCGCAGTGGTTGCCGAACCCCGGCGGCTGGGCCATATCACCCCGAGTCTCACGCGAAGGAACCGACATGACCGCTGCCGCCCCGAACCTCGGACCACTTCCCGAATGGAACCTTGCCGACCTCTACGCCTCGCCGGACTCTCCCGATTTCGTGCGCGACATGAAGAAGGGGGAGGATCTGTCGAAGGCCTTCGCCGAGACGTATCGCGGCAGGCTCGCGGGGCTGGGCGGGGCGGAACTGGCTCAGGCGCTCAAGGACTATGAGGCGATCTCAGATCTCCTTGGCCGTACCGGCTCCTATGCCCAGCTCTACTATGTTGGCGATACGACCGACTCGCAGCGCGGCAAGTTCTATGGCGACGTCTCTGCGAAGCTCACCGAGATCTCCACACTTCTGCTGTTCTTCGAGCTCGAGCTGAACCGCATCGAGGATCAAGCCCTCGCGACGGCGATGCAGGTTCCCGCACTCGCGCATTACCGCCCGTGGATCGAGAACCTGCGGAAGGAGAAGCCCTACCAGCTCGATGACAAGCTGGAAGAGCTCTTCCTCGAAAAATCCCAGACTTCTGCCGCGGCCTTCAACCGCCTCTTCGACGAGACCATGGCGGGGCTGCGCTTCGAGGTTGATGGTGAGACCCTCACGCTGGAGCCGGCGCTGAACCTGATGCAGAGCCCGGACGAGGCGAAGCGCAAGGCGGGTGCGGATGCGCTGGCGAAAACCTTCGGCGCCAACATCAAGCTCTTCACCCTCATCACCAACACGCTGGCCAAGGACAAGGATATTTCCGACCGCTGGCGCGGATTCAAGGACATCGCCGATGCCCGCCACCTGTCGAACCGGGTGGAGCCCGAGGTGGTGGCAGCACTGGTCGAATCCGTGCGCAACAACTACCCGAAACTGTCTCACCGCTACTACCGCATGAAGGCCAAATGGCTCGGCAAAGACCAGCTGATGCACTGGGACCGCAACGCGCCGCTGCCTGCGGAAGACACGCGCGAGGTGCCGTGGGCGCAAGCGAAAGACATGGTCTTGTCCGCCTACGGATCATTCGATCCGCAGATGGCGGAAATCGCGCGCACCTTCTTCGACAAGAACTGGATCGACGCGCCGTCCCGCCCCGGCAAGGCGCCGGGCGCCTTCGCGCATCCAACCGTTCCCTCCGCGCACCCCTATGTGCTGTTGAACTACCTCGGCAAGACGCGGGACGTGATGACGCTCGCCCATGAGCTGGGCCACGGCGTGCACCAGGTTCTCGCGGCAAGCCAGGGCCCGCTCATGTCGTCGACCCCGCTGACGCTCGCCGAAACGGCCTCCGTCTTCGGCGAGATGCTGACCTTCCAGGCGCTGCTGAAGCAGACCACGGACCCCAAGAAGCGCAAGGTGCTGCTGGCCTCCAAGGTCGAGGACATGATCAACACGGTCGTCCGCCAGATCGCCTTCTACACCTTCGAGCGCAAGGTCCATAGCGCGCGCAAGGAGGGTGAACTCACGCCGGAGCAGCTCAACGCCATCTGGCTCGAGGTGCAGGCGGAAAGCCTTGGAAGCGGCGTCAACTTCGGGGAAGGCTACGAGACCTTCTGGACCTACATCCCGCACTTTATTCATTCACCCTTCTACGTCTACGCCTATGCCTTCGGCGACTGCCTGGTGAACTCGCTCTATGCCCGCTACCGCGAGAGCGAGCAGGGCTTCCAGGAGAAGTATTTCACGATGCTGAAGGCCGGCGGCACCAAGCACCATTCGGACCTGTTGAAGCCCTTCGGCCTCGACGCATCCGACCCCGGCTTCTGGGACAAGGGCTTGTCGGTGATTTCCGGCATGATCGACGAGTTGGAGAAGATGTAACACCAACCTTCCCCCTCGCCCCCGTAGGGGGAGAGGGCAGGGGTGAGGGGGCGGTGGCCGCGAGTTTCAACACTCAATGGTCTCACGCGCGGACAGACCCCCTCACCCTTCCCTCTCCCCCGCTGGGGGAGAGAAATTGAGTTGAGAGGAGGACGCAAATGATGCCGCTCACCTACCGCAGCCCCAACGTCGATGATGCCGAGACAATCGTCGGCCTTCACGTCACCTGCTGGCGTGAAGCCTATGCCGGCATCGTGCCGGACGAGCTTATCGTAAGCGTCGACATGGCGGACCGCACCACCCGATGGCGCGGCTACCTCGCACAGAGCGGCAATGCAACCTTCCTGGCGGAAGCAGCGGGCGAGGCAGCGGGCTTCATTCGGGCTGGGCAGATTGCGGAGCCGCTCGCTGAAGGAGCCGACGGGCATATCTTTGCGTTATATATCCTCGCACGTCACCACCGGCGCGGCATCGGCCGGACGCTGATGGGGCTGACGGCCCGGGCCTGGCTGGAGCGGGGCGGCAGGGCCCTGTCTGTCGGGGTGCTGACGGCCAATCACGGGGCCCGGGCCTTCTACGAAGCGTTGGGTGCGCGCTTCGTGCGGCCGGACACCTACCAATGGCACGGCCATGCCCTCGATGAATCGATCTACATCTTTGAAAACCTTGGCCAACTGGCCCATTTTGCGTGACCGATCGCCGCGCGGGGAGGCCATGCCTTGCGGGGCGGGCCGGGACTGGCTAGAACCCTTCCCAAACGCTATCCCAGTTGAGAGGAATCATGGCCGAACACGGGTCTACCGGAACGCATTCGCATGGCTTCGAGGAGCATGCGAAGACCTATGATGGCTTCATCAAGGGCTCCATCGCGGGCACCATCTTCTGCCTTTACGTCATGGTAGCGCTGGTGGCCTTCGCCTTCATCGCCGCTGGCACCAACCTGCTTGTTGGCTTTGGCGGGCTCATCATTGGCACGCTGGCGCTGATCATTGACCTGCGTGTCGGGGGCAGCTGGAAGCTTTCTGTTGGCTGGCTGGTGATCTACGGTTTGCTGACCACCGTAATGTTGGCCTGACCAGCAGGGCGGGCTCATGAAAATCGCGATCCCCACGGAAACTCAAGTTGGGGAGAGCCGCGTTGCGGCCAGCCCCGACACTGTTAAGAATTACGTCAAGAAAGGTGCCGAGGTCTGGGTGCAGGCAGGTGCTGGCCGGGGTGCATCGATCACGGATGCGGCCTACTCCGCGGCCGGGGCCAAGATCACCAGCAACGGCTTTGACAATCCGGACGTGGTGCTGACTATCCGCCGCCCGTCCGCTGAACTCCTGACATCCCTGAAGCCGGGCGCCATCCTGATGGGTGGCCTTGATCCTTATGGCGACAAGGCTGGCCTCGAGGCCATCGCCAAGTCCGGCGTCATGGCCTTCGCCATGGAACTGATGCCGCGCATCACCCGTGCCCAGGCCATGGACATCCTGTCCTCCCAGGCCAACCTCGCGGGCTACAAGGCGGTGATTGATGCCGCCTATCACTTCAACCGTGCATTCCCGATGATGATGACGGCCGCTGGCACCGTTGCCGCCGCCAAGGTGTTCATCATGGGTGTGGGCGTCGCGGGCCTGCAGGCCATCGCCACGGCGCGCCGCCTGGGCGCCATCGTCTCCGCCACCGACGTCCGCAAGGCGACGGAAGAGCAGGTGAAGAGCCTAGGGGCCAAGTTCGTCTATGCCGACATCGCGGATGCCGCCACCTCCGGCGGTTATGCCAAGGAGCTCTCGGCGGAAGACAAGGCCAAGCAGGCCGCACTTGTCGCCGAACACGTCAAGAACCAGGACGTGGTCATCACCACGGCCCTGATCCCCGGCCGCCCCGCGCCGGTGCTGATCACCCAGGAAATGGTCGAGAGCATGAAGCCCGGCTCCATCATCATCGACCTCGCGGTGGAGCGCGGCGGCAACTGCCCGCTGTCGAAGCCCGATGAGATTGTTGAGCACAAGGGCGTCAAGATCGTCGGCACGGTCAACCTCGCGGGCAAGCTCGCGGGCAACGCCTCGCCGCTCTTCGCCAAGAACCTTGCCAACTTCCTCGACCTGATGATCCAGAAGGACGGAACCCTCAAGGTTGATGACGCCGACGACTGCATCAAGGGCACGATGATCGCGCGTGACGGCGCGCTGGTGCACCCCATGTTCCAGGGAGCCAAGTGATATGGAAGCGATCGATCCGTTCGTCTCGCTGTTCGGCATCTTCGTGCTGGCAGTCTTCGTGGGTTACTACGTGGTCTGGAACGTAACGCCGGCACTCCACACGCCGCTGATGAGCGTCACCAACGCCATCTCCTCGGTGATCGTGGTGGGTGCGGTTCTGGCCGTCGGTGTCGGCGCCTTGGCGTCTGGCTCCATCACCGCCATGGTGTTCGGCTTCCTCGCGCTGATCCTCGCGTCAGTGAACATCTTCGGCGGCTTCATGGTCACCAGCCGCATGCTCGCCATGTACAAGAAGAAGGACAAGTAATCGGCATGTCGGCCAATTTCGCAGCCCTTCTCTATCTCGTCTCCGGCGCGCTGTTCATCATGGCGCTGAGGGGCCTGTCCTCTCCCGCCACATCGCGCCAGGGCAACATCTATGGCATGGTCGGCATGACCATCGCCATCCTGACGACGCTCGCCACCATGGAGCTGTCGCCCCTGGTCATCGGCCTCACCGTGCTGGGCCTCGCCATCGGCGGTGGCATCGGCGCCTATGCGGCGAAGAAGATCGCCATGACGGCCATGCCGCAGCTGGTCGCTGCCTTCCACTCGCTGGTGGGCCTTGCCGCCGTGTTCGTGGCGGCTGCCGCCTTCTACGCGCCGGACGCCTTCCACATCGTGGCCGGCGACGGGCTGATCCAGCCGCTCTCCCGCATCGAAATGTCGATTGGCGCCGCCATTGGCGCGCTCACCTTCACCGGCTCCATCATCGCCTTCCTGAAGCTCGATGGCCGCATGTCGGGCGCGCCGATCATGCTGCCGGCGCGCCATCTCATCAACATCGCGCTCGGCGTGGCGCTCGTTGCCTGCATCGTGCTGTTCTACATGAACCCGATGTGGCTGTGGTTCTGGTTGATCATCGTCATCTCGCTGGCGCTGGGCTTCCTGCTCATCATCCCCATCGGCGGCGCTGACATGCCGGTCGTGGTGTCGATGCTCAACTCCTATTCGGGCTGGGCGGCGGCGGGCATCGGCTTTACGCTGCATAACACGGCCCTCATCATCACCGGCGCGCTGGTCGGCTCCTCGGGTGCGATCCTGTCCTACATCATGTGTAAGGGCATGAACCGCTCCTTCATCTCCGTCATCCTCGGGGGCTTCGGCGGCGAGAGTGCGGGTCCGGCGGCCAAGGGCGAAGCGAAGCCCGTGAAGCAGGGCTCGGCGGACGACGCGGCCTTCATCATGAAGAACGCTGCTTCCGTCATCATCGTGCCGGGCTACGGCATGGCGGTGGCCCAGGCCCAGCATGCGCTGCGCGAAATGGCGGACCATCTCAAGAAGGAAGGTGTGAGCGTCAAATACGCCATCCACCCGGTGGCGGGCCGTATGCCCGGCCACATGAACGTGCTGCTGGCGGAAGCCAATGTGCCTTACGACGAAGTGTTCGAGTTGGAAGACATCAACTCCGACTTCGGCCAGGCGGATGTCGCCTTCGTCATCGGCGCCAATGACGTGACCAACCCGTCTGCCAAGGACGACCCGCAATCGCCCATCTACGGCATGCCGGTTCTCGAGGTGTGGAAGGCCAAGACGGTAATGTTTATCAAGCGCGGCATGTCGTCGGGTTATGCCGGCGTCGACAACCCGCTGTTCTGGCGCGACAACACCATGATGTTGTTCGGCGATGCCAAGAAGATGACGGAAGAGATCAACAAGGGCATGGCGTAAGCGCGGCAGCCGGAAACACCGTTACGATTTCCTGCAATCAAAAGTTGAAAGACCGCACGCTTGTAATGGATCCGGGGCGGAGGTGAGATGGCCTCTCCCCTTCCGCCTCGCAATCGTCTAGACTTAGGCAACACAAGCAGGGGCGGCAATCGGGCATCACATGGCTGAACTGGCGGAAACACAACCTCTCGAACCGCCACGGGTCTATCTCGTGCACATGGTGGTCTTCACCATGCTCGTTGCTATTCTTGTCGCGGTCATCTTTCCGGGGCTCTACGAGGCCTTCGTGGCCAGTACGGTGCTGAACGGTGTGATTGTTTTCACGCTCCTTCTCGGCATGTTTCATTCCTTCCGCATGGTCGTGCGCCTGTTCAAGGAGGTGAACTGGGTCAACCGCTTCCGTGGCGGCGACAAGGAAGACCCATCCAAGCCGCCAGAGCTCATCGCCCCCATGGCCATGATGCTGAAGAACCGCAAGGACATGGTGCTCTCGCCCGTGTCGATGCGCTCCCTTCTCGATTCGCTCGCCTCCCGCCTCGACGAATCGCGCGACATGTCGCGCTATCTGGTGGGGCTGCTGATCTTCCTCGGCCTTCTCGGCACATTCTGGGGCCTGCTCGAGACGGTGCGCTCGATCGGCGGCGCCATCGAGGGCCTCGACGTGACGGCCGCCCAGTCCGCCACGCTGTTCGACCAGCTCAAGCAGGGCCTGCAGGCGCCGCTCAAGGGCATGGGGCTGTCCTTCTCGTCATCGCTGTTCGGACTGGCCGGATCGCTGATCCTCGGCTTTCTCGACCTCAAGGCGGCCCAGGCCCAAAACCGCTTCTACACTGATCTCGAAGACTGGCTGTCCTCCATGACCGACATCGAGGCAGGCGACAGCCAGAACAACTCCGCCGCGCCGGTCTCTGGCATCGCGCCGCAGCTGCTGCGCTCGGAACTGCAGTCGCTGCAGCGCGCGGTGGAAAGGCTCACCTCCACGCTCGAGAGCAACAAGCCTGCCTCCGGGAACGGATCGACCACCACCATCGAAGGTGGCGCGGAATCGATTGAGCAACTTGCCGATGCGGTGGCCAATCTCGTGGCGCAGATGCGCGAGGAGCAAAAGCTGGTGCGCCAGTGGGCGCAGGGCCAGCAGACCCAGCAGAACGAAATCCAGCGCCTCCTGATCCGCGCCACGGGGCCTCTGGCCCGCGGCAGTGCAAGGACGCGCGCCGAGGACGAGCGTCCCTAAATGGCAGGTCACTCCAGGCGGCGCGGGCGTGCATCAGAGGAGGCCTACTGGCCGGGCTTCGTGGATGCGATGGCGCAGCTCCTGCTCGTCATTACCTTCCTCCTGTCGGTGTTCATGGTGGCGCAGTTCCTGCTGGCGCGTGAGATATCGGGTCAGGATTCAGCGCTGGGCCAGCTGCGGTCGCAGATCGCCGAGCTGACCCAGCTGCTTGCCCTTGAAAAGGCGGCGAAGCAGGACGTCGAGGCAAACCTCGTGTCACTGCAGGACGACTTCGCCGCCGAGAAGAGCAAGGCGGCCGATCTCTCCGCCCTTCTGACGGCCGCCGGAGAAGAGGGCAACAGCGCCAGCCTTGCGATCAGCGGTCTGCAGACCACGCTCGACAAGGAAAAGCAGATTTCCTCCGAGGCGCTGGCCAGGGTCGAGCTGCTGAACCAGCAGATTGCCGCCATGCGCCGCCAGTTGCAGACGCTGAACGGGCTGCTCAGCGATGCCGAGACCAAGAACCGCGCTTCCGAAGCGCAGGTTGCCGACCTTGGCCGCAGGCTCAATTCCGCGCTGGCCCAGCGCGTGCAGGAGCTCACACGCTACCGCTCGGAATTCTTCGGCAGGCTCCGGCAAATCCTGTCTCAGCGCTCCGATATCCTGGTGGTGGGCGACCGCTTCGTGTTCCAGGCGGAGGTGCTGTTCGAGAAGGGCCGCGCCGAGCTCAATGCCGAGGGCCAGGCCGAAATGCTGAAACTGGCCGAGGCGGTACGCCAGCTTGAGAGCGAGATTCCGCCCGATATCGCCTGGGTGCTGCGCGTTGACGGCCACACCGATGTGGACCCCATCCAGTCGGCGCAGTTCCGCTCCAACTGGGAGCTGTCGGCGGCGCGCGCCATCGCGGTCGTCAACTTCCTCATCGCCAATGGCGTGTCGCCCCAGCACCTGGTTGCGGCTGGCTTCGGCGAATTCCAGCCCATCGACCCGGGCTCGACGGAAGAGGCCAAGTCGCGGAACCGCAGGATCGAGCTGAAACTCACCGAGCGCTGACGGCGCGCACCGTCACTCGGTTGCCGGTGACGAGAACTGCAGCTTCGACAGCCTCGCATAAAGCGGGCTCGAGGTGATGAGTTCCGCGTGGCTGCCTTCCGCGGCGAGCTTGCCGTTTTCGAGCACGAGAATGCGGTCAGCATTGCGCACGGTGGCCAGGCGATGGGCGATCACCAGCGTCGTGCGGTTGGCGGTGAGCTTTTCGATCGCCTGCTGGATAAAATGCTCACTCTCGGAGTCGAGCGCGCTCGTCGCCTCGTCCAAAAGCAGGATCGGCGCATCGCGCAGGATGGCGCGCGCAATCGCAATGCGCTGGCGCTGGCCGCCTGACAGCGTCACCCCGCGCTCGCCCACTTGCGTGTCGTATCCGGCGGGAAGCCTTTCGGCAAATTCATCCACCCGGGCTGCGCGCGCGGCCGCCAGCACCTCCTCTTCCGGCGCTTCCGGCTTGCCGAAGCGGATATTGTCGATGACGCTGCCGGAGAATATCACGGTCTCCTGCGGGACAACGGCAATGCGTGCGCGCACCTCCTGGGGGTCGGCCTTGCGGACATCGATACCGTCGACCAGCACACGTCCCATTTGGGGATCGAAGAAGCGCTGGGCGAGTGCGAAGATCGTGGTCTTGCCCGAACCTGATGGCCCGACGATCGCCACCGTCTCGCCGGAGTTGACCGTGAATGAGACATTCTCAAGCGCCAGTGTGCCGGGGCGGGTGGGATATGAAAAGCTCACCCTGTCGAGCGCCACTTCGCCCCTTGGCGGCTGGGGCAGAGGCTGGGGCACGGCCGGGGCGGCGATTTGCGGCTGTTCGTCGAGCAGTTCCGATATGCGCTCGGAAGCGCCGGCGGCGAGTTGCACCTCGCCCCAGACTTCCGACAATTGCCCCATCGAGCTTGCCGCCAGAATGGCATAGATCAGGAACTGGCTCAGCGTTCCGGCGGTGAGCCTGCCCGAAATCACCTCGTTGGCACCGTACCAGAGAAGCGCCACGACGGCGCCCGACACCACCCCGATGATGAGCGACGTCAGCACGGCGCGGGCAAACGTGCGCCGCGCGGCGGCGGCGAAGGCCTGTTCCGTCGCGGCGGCGAAGGCGCTGCGCGATGTCTCCTCCTGCAGGTTCGACTGCACCGTGGTAACGGCCTGCAGCCGCTCCTGCGCGAAGGCGGCGGAGGAGGCGAGCGTATCCTGCGCGTCCCGCGACAGGTTCCTCACCCGGCGGCCGTAGATCACCAGCGGCACCACGACGAGCGGCAGCGCGAGGAGGGACAGCCCGGCAAGCTTCGGGCTCGTCGCCACCATCATCACGATGGTGCCGATCAGCATCACGGCGTTGCGGAGCGCGATCGAGGCGGTTGAGGAGAAGGCGGCCTTGATCTGTGTGGTGTCGGCGGTGAGGCGGGAGACCACCTCGCCCGTGCGCTGGGTTTCAAAGAAGCCGGGGCTGAGCTTGAGGAGATGGCTGAACACGGCGTCGCGCACATCCGCCACCACGCGCTCGCCGATCCACATCACGAAGTAAAAGCGCAGCGCCGAACCCAGCGCCAGCACCACCACCACCGCCAACATGGCCATGAAATAGCGGTCGACGAGTGCGGCGTTCTCGGTGGTGAACCCGTTGTCGATGATGCGCCGGATGGCCACCGGCACGGCAAGCGTGGCACCGGCCGCTGCCAGCAGCGCCAGCACAGCCATCACCATCTGCAGCTTGTAGCGGCGCAGGAATGGGGTCAGGCGCAGCAGCGGCCGGAGGTTCCGGCCCCGGGGCCTGCGCCGGGCCTCGTCTTCATAGGGACTGCTCATGGATCCGTGTTCTAGAGCATGATCCGCAAAAGTGGAAACCACTTTTGCGAAAAGATCATGCTCAAGCCATTGATCTTGCGC
>NZ_JBIICB010000257.1:0-6318 GCF_044239095.1 Aestuariivirga sp.
CACCGTGCAGTGCTCGCATGAGGAACTCGCCGCCATGTGCAATCTGTCCCGGCAGACGATCGCGGACGTACTCGGGCGGTTGGAGAGGAAGGGGGAGGCGGAACTGGGTTACCGCTCGATCAGGCTCCTCAATCCGGAGTCCCTGCGGCGCGCCGTCGATGGTGAATGAACGGCTTCGGATCGTGCTTCTTCATTTCTCTCGGGATGGGCAGGAGAATTGAAGTCGAGAAACTGAGCAAGATGTTTTGAATAAAGAGACATTATTTCTTCACAACTGATGGCATTTGCGTGCAAAATGCCCTCTTGCCAGCGAGAAAACAGGAGTGACGGCGATGCTGAGAGTGTTCATTCTTGCCGCTTGTGCGCTGCTGACGGCCGCTGCCGCTGCCGCCCAGGAACCAGCCGAAGTCCTGTTCCGTGATGTGCGGGTGTTCGATGGCACGTCCGAGGCGCTCACCGCGCCCACCTCGGTCCTGGTGCGTGGCAACAGGATTGCCGCAATCGGTGCCGAAGTCTTGCCCACGGCACAGGACGCCACCATCGTCGAGGGTGGCGGACGGACGCTGATGCCCGGCCTGATCGATGCCCACTGGCACACCATCCTCGTTCGGCCCACCCCGGAAGAGGCGATCTACGGAGATCTGGGCTTCACCACGCTCCTTGCGGGCGTGGAGGCGCGGGCGACGCTCATGCGCGGCTTTACCACGGTGCGCGACATGGGCGGCCCGAGCTTCGGCCTGAAGCAGGCCATCGACCTCGGCATCATCGAAGGCCCGCGCATCTGGCCATCGGGCGCGATCATCACGGTGACGTCTGGCCATGGCGATTTCCGGATGGCCTCCGAACTCCCGCGGGACGGGTCGCGGCCCCTTTCGCGCATGGAGCAGATCGGTGGTTCCATGGTTGCGGATTCGCCCGACATGGTGCGCCAGCGCGTGCGCGAGCAGTTGATGCTTGGCGCCAGCCAGATCAAGCTGACGGCGGGCGGTGGCGTGGCGTCGCCGCACAGCCCGCTCGATGTCTCGACTTTCACGCTGGAGGAGCTCAAGGCAGCTGTCGATGCCGCTGGCAACTGGGGCAGCTACGTCACGGTTCATGCCTATACGCCCGCCGCCGTGCGCCGGTCGATCGATGCCGGGGTCAAGGTCATCGAGCATGCGCATCTGATTGACGACGATACGGCGAAATACATGGCTGAAAAGGGAGTGTGGCTCTCCACCCAGCCTTTTCTTGCCGAGGAAGGCTCGCCCTTCAGGCCTGGCTCGATCCAGTACATCAAGCAACAGGCTGTCATGAAGGGCACGGATGTCATCTACCAGCTGGCGCGGAAACACGGCATCAAGACCGCCTTCGGCACCGACGTCTTGTTCTCGCAGGAGAAGGCCGCGCGGCAGACGGTTCTATTGTCGGCCCTGACACGCTGGTTCAGTCCGGCGGAAGCACTTCGCATGGCCACGGCGACCAATGGTGAGTTGCTGGCACTCTCCGGCCTCCGCAGCCCTTATGAGGGCAAGCTCGGCGTCATTGAGACGGACGCGCTGGCCGATCTTCTGCTGGTCGATGGCGACCCTCTCGCCGATATTCGCCTGATCGAGGATCCGGAGCGCAATTTCCTCGTCATCATGAAGGATGGCAGGATCCACAAGAACAGCCTTGCGGCCAAGTGAGGCCGGCGAGCGCGGTCTTGCGTATTCAGTCCTCCAAACAGAAACGCCGGCCCTCGAGGGCCGGCGTACCGTCCGGAACGTTCCATGTCGCGCTGCCAGTACATCCGTGGCTTGCGCGGGGTTTGGTTCCTTGATTTATTCCGCCGAAAGGCGGTCGGCGGAAGACTTACCGGTCCGGCGGTCGCTGACCACCTCGTAGGAGACCTTCTGTCCTTCGTTGAGGCTGCCGAGGCCGGCGCGCTCCACCGCGCTGATGTGGACGAATACGTCCGGACCGCCCGAGGACGGCTGGATGAACCCGTAGCCCTTCTGGGCGTTAAACCACTTCACGGTACCTGTCTGCATAGTCTGTATTCCCTGGTCATGATGTCAAATGCACGAAAGCGCGCGTGCAATGAAGCACGTGTTGCGCCGATCGATGTTCTGGGTGTGAAGGAGATGGGCGAGTGCACTTGATCCAAGCGCGGGCACCAAGCCAACCGGCCGAAACTCGACGAAGCTCAGATAGGCCTCCTCCAAGCGCATTACAAGCAAATAAATGAATTTTTTTCTCGCTACTCTGGTATCGCGCTGCCGGTGTCAGCCTCGAACGGTTCATGGCTGGCCATGCTGACCGGTGCCGCGGTGCCGGGGAAGATCTCGAAGCGGGGATCGAAATCCACCATGGTCGCCGCGAGCTTCATCAGCAGGCTGGCATCGCCGGCGATCTGTACCTTGCCGCCCGCCACCTGGCTTTCCAGGGTCTCGGTCCCCATCATCAGCTGTTCGAGGTCCGCGCGGTTGACCGTCATTGCCACGTCTGGCTTGTCTGCCTGGTATCCGGCGATGTTGGTGAGCGTGGCGCTGCGCAGTTCGATCAGGAATGTCTCACCGGTATCGGGCGTTGAGAGGTTCATGGTGAACGCCAGCCCCTCCGCCTTCCGGCTGTCCATGCGGATGGCAAGGAAGTTCAGGAAGAGCTCCGTCGACATGGCGCGGATGACATCGGGTGAGGATGAACTTGCCGTCTCTCCCGTCGGAATGCCGTTGCGCAGTTCATAGGCGCCGGAGAGGAAGCTGTTGCGCAGGCCGGGGTTCTCCTGCTGGTAACCGAGCTGCTCGAAGACATCGGCGAGCAGTTCACGCGCGGCCTTGTTGGCAGGTTCCGCCAGCACCAGCTTGTTGAGGATCTCGCTGGCGATCATGTAATCGCCGGCATCATGAAGCGCCTGGCAGCGCGCAATGATCTTTTCGGCCCCGCCCATCATCTCGACATAGACCGGGGCCGAGGCCTCGGGCGAGAGCGGGATGAGCGTTGCCGGATTACAGTCCCAGAAGCCGAGAAACCGCTGGATCACGCCGCGCGCATTGTGTTCGGGCGAACCGTGATAGCCGCGGCAGTGCCATTTCTGCTGCAAGGCCTGCGGCAGCTGGTAGATGTTGTGCACCTGGTTGATGGTGACGCCCTGGTTGGCGAGGTGCAGCACCTGGTTGTTCATGTGGGCATAGAGGTCGCGCTGGTCGCGCAGCACTTCCTGGATGCGCTCATTGCCCCAGCGCGGCCAATGGTGCGAGGCGAACATGACCTCGGCCTCTTTGCCGAAGCGATGAAGCGACTCGTTGATGTATCTCGACCAGCGCAGGGGATCGCGCACCTGCGCCCCGCGCAGCGTATAGATGTTGTGAAGCGTCGCCGTGACGTTCTCAGCCATCCACAGCGCCTTCAGGTCCGGGAAATAGGTGTTCATCTCGCGCGGGGCTTCGGTGTTCGGCGTGTTCTGGAAAATCATCCGCACGCCATCGACCTCGAACTCCTCGATGGGTTCGGACACCATCCGGGTCGGCGCGATGAGACCTGACGTACCCGCCGAGATCTTGTGCCCGAGGCCCTGGGTGACGAAGCCATGCGGTGCGACCGGCAGTAGCAGGCCATATTGGTAGAACAACCGCCGGTTCATGGCGTTGCCCGCGAACACGTTCTCGGACACGGTGAAGTCCATGAAGTCCACGGGTGCGATGACCTGCACCTTGCCGGATGCCAGGTCCTCGTCCTTGATGTCGAGGCCGCGTACGCCGCCCCAGTGGTCGCCATGCGTATGGGAATAGATCACCGCCGTGATCGGCCGGCCTTCGCCCACTTTTTCCTGGAACAGCCTGGTGGCAGCGCGCACCGCCTCAGCGCTCACCAGCGGGTCGAACACGATCCAGCCGGTCTTGCCACGCACGAAGGTGATGTCTGACAGATCGACGCCGCGCACCTGATAGATACCGGGGATCACTTCATAGAGGCCATAATTGTTGTTCAGCCTGGCGATGCGGAGCATGGACGGGTGGATGCTGTCGAATTCCCTGTCCTCGTTGAGGAACTGAAAGCGCTCCATGTCCACGGCGTCATGGCCTGCGTCAGCCTTGATCCGGAGGTCGGGCATCGCTGCGATGAAGCCCTTGTTCATCTCGTCGAAGTCGCGGGTATCCGCGAAGGGCAGGCCCTGAGATGACTTCTTCAGGGCGGCGATAGTATGGGCGGACGGGGCCTTGCCCTTGGGGTCGAAGTGGCCTGCAAGCGGTGTGCCGCTCTGGGCGCGGGCCGGGCTTGACTCGAGCAGGCTCTGTCCGGCGACTGCGAAAGCCGCGCTGGCGGCTGAGATGGTGCTGATGAAGTCGCGTCTCGTGGTCATGGTTTTGTCCTTTTCCACAAAGAATTGCCCAGATTATATCATACGCCTTCTATCTCAATCGTCCAGCAACAAGGCTGCGTGGCTGTCTGCGTTTGTTTCCTCGTCAGGCTGCGTCAGCATCCTCATGAAAATCGGGCATCAGTGACATGATCGATTCCACGTCCTCGCGGCCAGCCTCGAAGGCTGCGATGCAGGAGGGGTCGAACTGGGTTCCTGCATTCTCGTAAAGATAGGAAAATGCATGTTGCACGGACCATGCCCGCTTGTAGGGGCGCAGGCTGGTGAGTGCGTCGAAAACGTCCGCCACCGCCGCGATGCGGCCCGCGAGCGGGATCTGCTCGCCCTTGAGGCCCTGAGGGTAGCCCGTGCCATCCCATCTTTCGTGGTGGGTGAGCGCGATCTCGGCGGCGAGCCTCAAAACGCGCGTCTGCCCGGCAGACAGGATCGCATGGCCGATGCGCGTATGCTCTCCCATGTGCCGCCTCTGCTCCTCGCTCAGGAAGCCGCGGTTCTGCAGCACGTCGTCACGCAGGCCCACCTTTCCGATATCATGCAGCGGAGCGGCGAGGCGGAGGTCTGCGCAGGACTGATCGGGCAGGCCGAGTTGACGCGCGATGATGGCGCAGTAGCAGGCCACGCGAATGGCATGGAGTGGCGTTTCGCGGTCTTTGTAGCCGGCCGCGCGGGCGATCGCGCTCACCATTTCCTCTTCCACGCTGCGCGTGCCGCCGCCGTCCGGCTCGGTTAGGCTCTCTCCGGCGGCTGCGGGCCGGCGCGCCAGTGCGGTCAAGCGCGTCTTGAACTCCATGGGTTTGATCGGTCTGCTGAGGACGTCGGAGGCGCCAGCCTTGAGGGCGTTGCCGCGGATGGCGGGGTCGGTGCCTGCCGCCACGGCCACGATCGGCTTGGCCGAGAGCCGGCTGTGCGACCTGACATTGCGTGTCAACTCGGCGCCGCTGAGGCCGGGCATGTGCCAGTCAAAGACCGCGACATCGAATTCGACGTCGCCGAGACGGCCGAGAAACGCCCGCGGATCGCTGAACAGCTGCGTTACGCAGTTGGGCAGCTTGCGGGCCAGCATGTCCATCAGTGCAAGGTTCGTGCGATCCTCGTCAACGATCACGATCGAGAGCGCGCCGCTCATCATGCGGCCCTCCGGGCAACCGGGCCGATGGGCGTGGTGGTGCAAGCGAATGCTGCAGGCGAGAGTGGCGCTACTGCGGGAACAAACCGCAGCAGGCCGTGGGCAGCGGCAAGCTCCTCAAGGTGGTTCGGGGTCGACGCCGGAGACGTCATGTGATGGACGGCAATGATCAAGGTCACGGTGTGGCCTCTTGATTGTCTGGCGAGCGGGGCGCTGCGCAGGTGAGCGCGCGCACGGATACCGCAGCGGTGGTTTGAAGCTGCCTGATGCCGAGGCTTAGCGGCGGGTGGTGCGGCGTGATGCCCCGGCCATGAAAGGAATGGCCGCCACCGGCGGTTCCGGAACACTGCCATGAACCGGTTATGGGGTTCCCAACGGCGCGGCTGCAATTGCGGTCTCTGGTGTGGCAGGGTGGTAACCACGCCAGCTGGGCGGTGAGGGGTCATGCGGCAAGCCCCGCCGTTGCGAGCCAGATGGCGAGGAAACCCAGCCAGCCGGCACAGACCCGGCGCAGCACCGGCATCATCGTCAGCCCGCCGCCCGCCAGGCTGCCGAGCCCGGTCCACACCGCCGACACCGCAAGGAGCGTGGCCAGGAAGGTTGCCGCAGCGAAGGGCAGGGAAGGCTGGGAGGGCAGCAGCACGAGCCCGATGATGAGGCCCTTGGGATTGCAAAGCGTCGTGGTGAACAGCTTGAGAGCGCCCTTCTGCTCCGGTCCCATCGCCTCGCCCGTGGGCAGCCGCCAGAGCTTGACCGCGAGATAGGCGACCCAGGCCGCGGCGATGAGCGTCACCGTGAGGCGGAGCGTGCCGGCGTCCGCCAGCAGGCTCTTGCCGGCAAGTGCCAGCGG
>NZ_JBIICB010000258.1:0-6278 GCF_044239095.1 Aestuariivirga sp.
AGGTAGAAGACCTTGTACTCCTGGCCATCGACCTCGATGGTCACGTAGCGGCCGGTGACAGGTGAATGCTTTGCCATTTCATTGACTCCTGGATCTATCCTGCCGGTCAGACCGGCACGCCGCTCTTGCGCAGCAATTCGAACTGCACGGTGAAATTCCGCAGGTTCTGCATCAGCACCAGCAGGTTGCCTTCGAGCTTCAGGTCCTTGCGGAAGCTGGCTGCCCAGATTCCGTGATACATGGGCTTCGGCATGGGCTTGGCGAATTCACGCCAGGTCTGCGCGCTGGCGCGCAGTGCGAAGTCATAGGCATCGAGCGGCTGCGGGTCGGTATTGATGTCCTTCACCTTGCCGTCATGCATCTCCACAATCACCTTGCGCTCGCCCATGTCGAACATGAAGGTGCAGGTGTAGTAGCGGCCCATGGCCTGGATGGTTTCGTCATTGTTGGTGAGCGACTTGTACTTGCTCGCCCAGGTCTTCACATCAGCGCTCATGGCCAGGCTCCCTCTCGATGCCGTTCGCTTGGTCTTTGGTTTTCACGTCAATCCCCCTTGTCTTCGACGGACTTCAGGAGGTTGCCGATCTTGGTGATATCGCCTCCCGACATGCCGATTTCGTTCAGAAGCTTATCCACGAAGGGCGCCTGCACACGGTAGCGCAGAGCCGATGAGACGATGTTGTCGGCAAGCGATCCGCCACCGGGCCCTGGCCCGTCAAGATCGCTGCCATTGCCGCCGCCGCCCGCACCATTGCCGTTGACCATGCCGGAGCCCGAAAGGCCCGGCATGCCATCGACCTGCAGGATCTTGATGTCGCTGATCTGCTCCATCGGCTTGACGCTCTCGCGGATGATGCCCTCGAGATGCTCGATGAGCTTCATGCGCAGCGCATCCTTGCGATTGTCATCGCTGCGCATGTTCTCTGCCTCGTTGAGCATGCGCTTGCCCTCGGCATCGACCTCGTAGCGCAGACGTGCGGCGAGCGATGAGAAGCGCTCGGCCTCCGCCCGCTGTTCGGCTGCTTCCGCCTGGGCCTGCGAGATCGTGGTGATCTGCAGCGCCTCGGCCTGGGCTGTGCGCGCGGCCTCGATCAGTTCGATCTGCTTGCGGCGTTCGGCGATCTCGGTCTCGCGGGCCGATACGACCTTTTCAATGGCCTCGGCCACCTTGGCGCGGGCCTCTTCAGTATCGGCCTCGGCCTGCGCCTTCTCAAGATCCTTGCGCAGCACTGCGATGTTGCGCTCGCGGTCCTCGACCTCGATTGCCATGCGGCGCTGGATGTCGAGGCGCTCAGTTTCCTGGCGGGAACGGATGCGCTCGAGATCGACCCCCATCTGCTCCTCGATCCGCGCCTTCTCCACGGCCTCGGACGAGCGGATGCGCGCCAACTCGGCGCTGCGCTCACCTTCCGCCTCGCGCGCGGCGATCTCGGATTCCTGCTGCGCCTTGCGTGTTGCGATCTCCTGCTGCTGCTGCAGACGGGCGAAGGCCTTCTCACGCTCGATGTCGAGAGCGCGGAGCTCCACCTCAAGGTTCTTGGCGAGGATGGCGAGTTCGGTCTCGCGCTCCACGTCATTGCGGTGCTTGCGCCGGGTTTCGATCTCCTCAGTCAGTGTCGTCTCACGCAAGGAGCGCTCGGCCTCGAGTGCCTTTTCCTTGCGGATGCGGACCTTCTCGATCTCCTCCATGGCGACGATCTCGGCCTCCTGCGCCTCGCGTTCGCGCTCAGCACGGTCACGCACGATCTCGGACTTCTCCAGCGCGCGCTGCTTGGCGATCTCGCGCTCCTGGCCCAGCCGCGCATATTCGCTGCGCCGCTGGATTTCGAGGGACTCGATTTCCGCCTGCAGGTTCTTGCTGCGGATCTGGATCGCGGTGTCCTGCTCGATGTCGTTACGGGCCTTTTTGCGGGACTCGATCTGCTCGGTCAGCTGGGTCAGGCCTTCCGCGTCGAAGGCATTGGACGGGTTGAACAGCTCGATGCTCACCTGGTCGAGGCTGGTGAGGGAGACGGCTTCAAGCTCCAGGCCGTTGCGCACCAGGTCGTGTTCGACCTGCGCCTTCACGCCTTTCACATATTCGCCGCGGCGGTTCTGCATTTCGTCCATGGTCATCTGGGCAGCCATGTTGCTCAGCGCATCGACGAAGCGGCCCTGCACCAGCTCCTTCAGCTGCTCGGAATCCATCGTCCGCTTGCCCAGCGTCTGCGCGGCGAGCGATACGGATTCAGCGTCCGGCTTGACGCGCAGGTAGAACTCCGCCGTCACCTCGACCCTCATCCTGTTCTTGGTGATGAGCGAGCGTTCGCCCGCACGCTTCACCTCGAGGCGCAGCGTGCGCATGCCAACGGGCGTGATGGTGTGGATGATGGGCAGCACCAGCGCGCCGCCATTGATCACCACACGCTCGCCGCCAAAGCCGGTGCGCACGAAGGCCACGTCCTTCGACGACAGGCGGTACAGCCAGTACAGCAGATAGACGACGATGGCGATGAAGATGCCAGCCAGCAAGATGGCTGTGATGATGTCAGTTCCGGTCATGTCTCAACCCTCGCTGTTCATGGCTGCGGAAGAGTAGTGGCCGCGTCCATGTCCCCTCAGTTCATTTACTTTTGTGGTCATCGCCGCACCTCCCGCGCCGTCTCTCCTGCCGCGAGGTGATAGATCACCAGGCAGAAGGCGATGCGGTTCAGGAAGTCTGCAAGATTGTAGATCAGGTTGATGCTCGCCCCGTCGACGCCGCCGCCCAGATATTCCATGAAATAGGCCAGCGGATAGATCGCCCAGCCGATGGTCACGATCAGGCGCAGCGCATTGTAGGTAGACTGCAGCTTCTTGTTGTCAGAAGCCGAGATGAGCCGCCCCGCCTCGCCCAAGTAGAGCTCGCCCAATATGTAGAGCCCGCCTGCAAGACCCACGAGGAAGCCCAGCGTGGGGCTGATGAAGTTGGCAGCCCCCAGATAGCCTGCAGCCACAAGTACGGCAGATGACACAAGCAACCGCCAGAACAAGGCCGGCGATGGCTGCGATGTGGCAACAAGCAGGAAGTGGAAGCTCAGCACGAGCAGCGGCACGGTCAGCTGCCAGTCGGCGAAACGGGAGGCGGTTGCAACCGCTCCGGTGGCCGCCCAGCCCTGCGACAGTCGCAGGTAGCTGACGCCGGTAATGAGGGCGGCGACCGCAACGAGCGTGATCACCGTCTGCCAGCGCGGCGCCAGCCGGCGCCGCTCCGCGAACATGAACACGGCAAGTGCCAGCGTCGCCATGGTGATGAGCCAGAACGACATGCCGACGATGTCGTCCGGCTTTGGCAAGTCCATCATAGATTAGCCTCCCCTCCCCGGTTCAGCATGGCCCTTCGGCCTTTGGCGTTGCTGAACCTCATATGCGTGTCCTGATGTGCGGTGAACGGGCATAGATCGCCACCATCGGCAGGATCAGGAGCCCGAAGACGAATTGCTGGCCCTCATAGCTGAGGCCGATGCCGACGAGGAACGACGAGAGCACCTGCAGCACCAGCACGCCGATGACCGTGAAGCCATAGCCGCCCCAGCCGCCGAGCAGCGACGTGCCGCCGATCACCACGGCCGCGAGCGTCATGAACAGATACTGGTTGCCCACCCCGATGAAGCCGCCGCCGCTCCAGCCGAGCAGCAGCATGCCGGTGATGGCGGCAGTCCCGCCGCTGATCGCATAGACGCCCACCCAGTAAGCATGTTCAGAAATCGACAGCCGCTTGGCAGCGGTACGGCTGCCGCCCAGCGCATAGAGATTGCGGCCAAACACGGTGTTGCGCATGGCAAGGCTCAGCAGCACGGCAGCCGCGATCCAGATCACGATGACCGGCGGAAAGTCGAGGCCGAAGGTGCGGCCGTTCATGGCGGCGATGTTGGTGAGCCAGTCCGGCACGGTACCGAACACGTTACCGCTGTAGTTGGTGCCGATGCTGGTGAGGATCTGCGTGCCGCCCGCCACCGCGAAACCAACGCCCAGCGTCACGATCAGCGCCTGGCCCTGCAGCCGGAAGCTGAGCAGCCCGTTGATGACCCCGATAGCAACGCCCAGCAGCAGGATGATGATGACGGCAAGCCAGGATGGGACGCCGAGGCCCAGCAGATAGAGCAGCCCGACATTGGCCGCGCCGATCACATAGGGGATCGACAGGTCGAGGCCGCCCAGCAGCGCCACCAGTGTCTGCCCGATGCAGGCGAGACCGAGAAAGGCGGCGAAGACCAGCATGGACTTGACGTTGATGCCGGAGAAGAAGCCTGGCACGATAAGCGAGCCGATGGTGAACAGCCCGATGAAGACGATGATGCCGACATAGCCGCTGGTATTGTCCTTCACCGTCGTGTTGACGATGGCCGCAAGCCCGAGGAACAGCGCCAGCAAGATCGCCGCGCCCACATTGCGCGCCGTGTAGAAATTCTCGACCGAGAAGGAGATGATCAGGAACAGCGCCAGCAGCGCCAGCACGGCGATGACGACGTATTTGTAGCTGATCACCAGCCGCCGCGCGAAGCGAGCGGCAGACACGTCCTCATCGAGTGGGGCTGCAGGATCCTCACCACGCCGCGCATTGACGGAGTCGAGCGCCATGCCGTCTGCGCCATAGACCCAGCGCACCGAGAAATGATGCCAGCCCCACAGCACGATGGCGAAGGTGGCAGCGCCATAGAACAGGATGTATTGCCCCGGCACCTCTTCATAGATGCCGAGGATAATGGCCACCGCCGCCACCAGCCCAGCGAAGAGGAAGCCCAGCCATTTCGAGAAATTGTGGACAGCCGCGCGCATCATGCCCCCTGCTCTCCCGTGTCAGAGCCCACATGCCGGCCCAGCGCCATGCCGCCGCCCACGCCCCCGCGGCGGCGGAAGTCGAAGAGGAAATAGAGGAAGAAGCGCGCGCCGATGAAGGCCGCCAGCACCGCGACGATGAACTTCCACAGCGCGATGCCATTGACCGCGAAGAGCGCGCCCAGCCCCGCCACCGCGGCAACACCGATGAAGATGCTGATGTAGGTATAACTCGCCACGCGATTATCGAGGCGGATGCCGCTCAGCACATGGCGGCGCACCCGCGGAATGGTGAGCAGGAATCCTGCCACTGCGATCACCAGAATGGCGAGCGCCTGGGTGAAGAAGGCCTCGGGGAGTGCCACCGTTGCCGACGGCAGTGCCACATCCGCCACCACCGGGGCAGGTGGCGCCGCCGCTACTTCGCCCGCGGGCTTGAAGGCCATGGTGCTGAAGAAGGTGGCGGCCAGGGCGGTGATGGCCAGCAGCGCGATCATCAACACGGTGATGTTGCGGATGCGCTTCTGGAAGCCTGGCAGGGTGACGATGAACAGAACCGCCCCCACCAGCAGCGGCGCCACGCTGGCGGTAAGGCTTCCCTGGCTCTGCAGGAATTCACTGTTGAGGTAGACGAGCAGCAGGATCGCCGCTGCGGCGGCGACAGCCATGAACCACAGTGACACTTCGCCGACGCGGCTGTTGGCCTGCGGCACGGTGGTGAAGATCAGGATGCTGGCGAACAACACGGTACCTGCAGCAACGGCGGCAATCGCCAGCGCCTGCGCCGCAAGACCTGAGCCTTCAGAAGACCCCATCAACTCCGGCAGTGCCGCAAGACTGAAGAAGGGCACGGGCGGCAAGGCAGCTGCCGCCTGTTGCGCTGCCGCCTGCGCCAGCAGCGCGCTGTCATGCACGCCATAGCCCAGCACCAGCAGCGCCACGGCGGCGACGAAGGCCAGCGTATAGAGATTAAGGTAGCGGTAAAGCAGGTAAAGCAGGAAGAAGGCCACGGCGATAATGACGGCAGCGACGACCAGCGGTGTGCCCCGGGGCTCCGATTTGGCCTCTTCCCCGCCCGCCGACAACGACTGGCCCGAGAGGGATTGCCCGCCGAGCGACTCACCCGCCGGTGGTTGCGCACTAAGCGACTCGCCCGAAAGGGACTGGCCGCTCAGCGATTCACCTGCAGGCGCCTGCGTGCTGAGAGATTCTCCGGACAAGGACTGACCCGAGAGCGACTCGCCCGTGGACTGCGAACTGAGAGATTGGCCAGCAGAGAGCGACTGCCCCGCGGACTGGTTGCTCGGCACATATTGCGCGATGCGCACCGTGTCCTTGGCGTAGATCATGACGCCGAGCGCCACAAGCGACAAGAACACGAAGAAGGCGGACGGCGACAGCTTGCGCGTGGCGCGCTGCACCTGCGGCAGGAAGATGGTGAGCAGCAGTGCCGCCACGAGGATGCCGCCATATGAGAGCTG
>NZ_JBIICB010000259.1:0-6267 GCF_044239095.1 Aestuariivirga sp.
TCAGCCGCTCACCTCGGGCGAGATCATCCGTTCGAAGGGGCTGCGCGTGGGCTATGTGCCGCAGCGGTTTCCGCAAACGCTCAACGTCCCGCTCGATGTGCGCCGCCTCCTGTCGCTGACGCTGAACCCCGCGGAGGACGAGATCGACGCGGCCCTCTCCGAAACCGGCATTCCCCATCTGAAGGATGCCAGCGTTTCCAGGCTTTCGGGCGGCGAGCTGCAGCGCGCGCTGCTGGCCCGCGCGCTTCTGAGGAAGCCGGAACTTCTGGTGCTGGATGAGCCCGTCCAGGCGGTGGACTTCATGGGCGAGGCACGCATGTACGAACTGATTTCCAAGGTGCGCAGGTCGCATGGCTGCGGCATTCTCATGGTCAGCCATGATCTCCACATGGTCATGGCGGAGAGCGATCACGTCGTCTGCCTCAACGGGCATGTCTGCTGTGAGGGAGGCCCTGCCACCGTGCAGCAGGACCCGGAATTCGCCAAGCTCTTCGGGCCGTCGGCCGCGCGCATGATCGCGGCCTACACCCACCACCACGATCATGACCACGACAGCCACGATCACCATCACCACGATCATGACCATCCGCACCGGCACTGACCCTCGTGTTTGAGATCCTCTCCGAGCCGTTCTTCCAGCGTGCCCTTCTGGCGGGCCTGGCGATTGCATCCGTGGCTGGCCCCGTGGGCTGCTTCATCGTCTGGCGCCGCATGGCCTATTTCGGCGAGACGCTGGCGCATTCGGGCCTCTTCGGCGTGGGCCTCGGGTTGCTTCTGGGCTTCAGCCTGACCCTCGGCGCGGTCACCTCCGGCATCGCCGTGGCGCTTCTCCTGATGCTGCTCAAGCGCCAGCGCGTCCTTGCCACGGATACGCTGCTGGGCATCCTGTCCCACTCCTTCCTGGCCTTGGGGATCGTCACCGTGGGCCTCGTCACGGGTGCTGCGGGAGATCACATGGACCTGCTCTTCGGCGATATCCTCACCGTGACCTGGGCGGATGTCGCGATCGTCTGGGCGGGCGGGGCAGCCGTTCTGCTGATTCTCGGCCTCCTGTGGCGTGACCTCATCGCAATGTCGGTGCATGAGGAGCTCGCCGCGGCCGAGGGCGTCAGGACCAGGCGGGTGGAACTGGGCTTCGTCCTGCTGATCGCGCTCATGACCGCGATTTCGATGAAGATCGTGGGCCTGCTTCTCATTACCGCCCTTCTGGTCATCCCGGCGGCCGCTGCGCGCCGGCTTGCCGGCAGTCCGGAGGCCATGGCGCTGGCCGCCGCTGGCCTTGCCTGTATTGCGGTGGTTTCGGGGCTTTTGCTGTCGGCCTTCGCCAACGCCATCACGGGCCCGGCGATCGTGCTGTCGGCGGGTCTTCTCTTCGTCTTGACCTTGCTTCGTCCTCAGGCCAACTAGTCACCCATGAGCTATTCAGCAATCAGGAACCGCCGGACATCGATCCCCGTGAAGGTGGGCCACGTCACCGTCGGCGGCGGTGCCCCCATCGTCGTCCAGTCCATGACCAACACCGACACGGCGGATGCCGAAGGCACCGCGCAGCAGACGGCGGCACTCGCCCGTGCGGGTTCGGAAGTCGTGCGAATAACGGTCGACCGCGAGGAATCGGCCAGGGCCGTCCCCCATATCCGGGAGAAGCTCGACCGGATGGGCGTCAATGTGCCCCTGGTCGGCGATTTCCACTACAACGGCCATACGCTGCTGAATGATCACCCGGCCTGCGCGGAGGCACTCGCCAAGTACCGGATCAACCCCGGCAATGTGGGTTTCCGCGAGAAAAAGGACCGCAACTTCTCGATGATGGTGGAGACCGCCATCAAATTCGACCGCCCGGTCAGGATCGGCGTCAACTGGGGCTCGCTCGACCAGTCGCTCTTGACCGAGCTCATGGACCAGAACGCAACCTCCGCCGAACCGAAGGATGTGCGCGAGGTGATGCATGAGGCGGTCGTCCAGTCCGGCCTCATGTCTGCTGAACGCGCGGTGGAACTGGGCCTTCCGAGGGACAAGATCCTGATTTCCGCCAAGTGCTCAGAGGTCCAGGACCTGATCGCCGTCTACCGCTCCCTGGCTTCGCGCTGCGATTACGCGCTCCACCTCGGCCTTACCGAGGCGGGCATGGGGTCGAAGGGCATCGTGGCCTCCACGGCAGCGCTTGCCGTCTTGCTGCAGGAAGGGATTGGCGACACGATCCGTATTTCGCTGACGCCTGAGCCCGGCGGCGACCGCACGCGCGAGGTGCTCGTGGCGCAGGAAATTCTCCAGACCATGGGCATCCGCAACTTCGCCCCGATGGTCATCGCCTGCCCGGGTTGTGGCCGCACCACCTCAACAACCTTCCAGGAACTGGCGCAGGACATCCAGTCCTATGTCCGCAACCGCATGCCGGACTGGCAGCGGGACTATCCCGGCTTCGAGACGCTGCAACTTGCCGTCATGGGCTGCATCGTCAACGGGCCCGGCGAATCGAAGCACGCTGACATCGGCATTTCGCTTCCGGGCACGGGCGAACTTCCGGCAGCCCCAATCTTCATCGACGGCAAGAAGGCAATGACGCTCAGGGGCGAGAACCTCTCCGCCCAGTTCAAGGACATCGTCGAGGATTATGTGAAGAACAGGTGGGGCTGATGTCTTTATCCCGCTCCTTCAGCGGGAGAGGATGCCGGGCAAGCTGCTATCACTTGCGCCTTTCCACGATGAACCGTGCCGCCTCGTTCAGCACCGCCGCCCTGTCGCCATAGACGGCAAGGCTTGCAGTCGCCTCGTCCACCAGTGCTGCTGCACGCGCCTTGGCTTCGGTCATGCCCAGCAGGTCCACGAAGGTCGCCTTGCCCATGCCCTTGTCCTTCTGGGTCGCCTTGCCGAGCGCGTCAGGAGTTGATTCGACATCCAGAATGTCGTCGGCGATCTGGAAGGCCAGCCCGATCTTTTCGGCATAGCGCAGAAGGGGGGCAGGATCCGCCCCGCCCAGGATGGCGCCCGCCTCGCAGGCATGGCGGAACAGGGCGCCCGTCTTTAGCGACTGGATCAGCACGATGTCGGAGAGACCTGCGCCAGTGCGGGTTTCCGCCTCGATGTCGAGCGCCTGCCCGCCAACCATGCCAGCCACGCCCGCAGCCTTGGCGAGGCTCGCGACCAGCTTCAGCCGTACCCCGGGGTCCGGATGCGTTTCCGGGCCGGACAGGATGTCAAAGGCGTAGGTGAGCAGGGCGTCCCCTGCGAGGATGGCGGTCGCCTCGTCGAAGGCCTTGTGCGCCGTGGGCTTGCCGCGCCTGAGGTCGTCGTCGTCCATGGCGGGCAGGTCGTCGTGCACCAGCGAGTAACAGTGCACGCATTCGAGTGCTGCGCCGGTCCTGAGGGCCTGCTGGCGCGGAACCGCGAACAGAGCCGCCGATTCGACCACCAGAAACGGCCGCAGCCGCTTTCCCTGGCCCAGCGCCGCATAGCGCATCGCCGCGGTCACCCGCGGGGCGGGGAATGCATCCGGCGGCAGCAACTGGTCGAGCAGGGTATCGATTTCGGCGGCCGTGGCGCCAAGGGCTTGCTGGAAGGACAAGGCGGAATTCCTGTGGTATGGCCGCTTCTGATTAGGGTCATGACCGAAGAAACTCAACCAGCAACGCTTTCCTGCGCAACACCTGGCCAGATTCCCGGGACGCGCCACAAGCCTTGGGCGCGCGTTCTGCGCTGGGGCCTCTATCTCCTGGCCTTTCTTGCAGCCTGGCCGGTTGTCATGACGCTGGTCTATGCGATTGTGCCGCCGCCCGTCTCCAACATCATGCTTCTGCGGGCGCTCGGTGGTGCGGGCATCGAGAAGCAGTGGGTGGACCTCGAAGATATCTCCCCCAACCTGCCGCGCGCGGTCATCGCTTCCGAGGATGCCCGGTTCTGCGAGCACCGCGGTGTCGACTGGCGGGAATTCCAGGGCGTCATCGAGGACGCCCTCGAGAAGGACGAGGGCCCCGTCCGCGGCGCCTCGACCATTCCCATGCAGGCGGCCAAGAATCTGTTCCTCTGGGACGGCCGCTTCGCAATCCGCAAGCTGATCGAGCTGCCGCTGGCCATGTGGATGGACTTTGTCTGGTCCAAGCGCCGGATGATCGAGATCTACCTTAACGTCGTGGAATGGGCGCCGGGCGTCTACGGGGCAGAGGCGGCGGCCCAGCATCATTTCGGCAAGTCCTCGAAAAACCTGACAAAAAAGCAAGCGGCCTTGTTGGCGGCGGTGCTTCCAAACCCGATCAAGCGCAATGCCGGGAAGCCGTCCAGGGGTGTTCGGCGCATTGCCGACCGGATTCTGCTCAGGATGCGTGGCATGGAGCCCTATCTTGCTTGCCTTGCCCCCTAGTCTTTGTTAGAAGCCGCGCCAACTGAAGGGCGTGGGCCGTTCTCCGCGCCCCTTCTTTATGGAGTTTCAAATGGCCGTTCCACGCAAGAAAATGTCCAAGAGCCGTATCGGCATGCGCCGTTCCGGCCACCATGAGCAGACCGTGACTTGGGTCGAGGACAAGAAGTCGGGCGAGCTCCGCCGCCCCCACCACATCGACCTGAAGACCGGCCTCTACAAGGGCCGCCAGGTTCTGGACGTGAAGACCGAAAACTAAGCCAGTTTTCCGTTGTCGCATTCAAAGCCAGCCCCCAGGGCTGGCTTTTTGCGTTTTCCCGGCCGGGAAATGACAAAAAACCCCGGGCTTCCGCACCGGGGTTTTTCTGCATCGTCTCGGGCGGGGCTACTTCACCAGCGTGATTTCGCCCGGCCGCCAGGTCTTGTCGAACCACGGCTCCAGCGGGCCGTAGAGCCGCAGGATCATGAACCAGCCCTTGCCGGGAATGGTCTGGACCCAGTTGCTTTCCATGCCTTCCGGTGCCGATGGGCCGAAAAACACGTCGACCGAGCCGTCGGTGTTGATTTTGACATCCTTGTTCTGGCTTGAAACGCTGGGCGCGGCCTGGTCGGTCTGCAGCATGGACCGTGTCTGGTTGTCATAGACGATCACCGACCAGAAATCCTTGACGGGAATTCCCTTGGGCAGCGTCAGCCGGTAGGTCTTGCCGCCGTCGAACGGCTTGCCGTCGGCATCCAGCGCAGCCCAGGGATATTGCGATCCCCGCCCTACCATCTTCTCTTCCATCGCGGGCGTCACACCCGTGGCGAAGAAGTAATAGAACGCCGCCCCGTCGAGGTTGGACACGCCCGGCTGAGACTGGAACTTGTAGCCCCCGAAGAACGGCAGCCGCCAGTGGCTGTTGCTGTCAGGGTAGATGTAGGCCTCCCGGCTGCGGATGTTGAAGGCCAGCGAGCGGGCCGTCACCGCGCCGATGTTTGCTGCATCCGTGAGGATTGCCTTCATCCGGTCATCGGGCGCGAAGGGCTTGCCCTTCTCGATCCCGATCGAGGCGAACAGGCCGAGCGTGGTCGGGTCTGATCCTTCGGGTGGCTCTTCCTGGATCACCTTGTTCAGAAGTTCCCAGAACGAATAGTCGGTGGGCATGACGAAATTGGCCGGCACGCCGGAGGCGTTCACCAGGGTGACCGGCGGCGGATTATCTTTTTGCGAGAGTGGATAGATCTTGAGGTGGTTTCTGACACTTTCAACCGCCGGCCCGGTTTTCCCGTCCACCAGAAAGGAGCGGAAGACCGTCCACATGCCGTAGGTCGTCGGGCGTACCACGAAGTAACCCTCCGGCACCTCGCCCGTGTAGCCGGGCGGCAGGATCAGGTATTTACCGCCCTCGCCCTTGTCGGGGCCGGTGATGCCGACATCGACCACCCATTTGTACCAGAAGTCGTTGATCGTGCCGAGAACCTTGGGCGGAATCTCGACGACCAGCGGGCCGTCCTTCGTGTCGTTCCAGATGAAACTGTAGATCGTGTTGTCATTTGCCGTCAGTTCCACCGTGCGCGGGTCGACGAGATTTTCCCAGATCACGTCCGTCCTGTTCACCGGGCCGAACTTCAGCAGCGAGTCGCGCATTCCGGCCTGGTTCACGATCGGCACCGCCAAAAGATAAGCCTGCAGCGCGCGAGAACGGTCTAGGTTGTCCCAGATTTTCGCGGTCGTTTCAGCCGTGGGAAAGCCGTCATTCAGCCTCAAGGTTCCGATTGACGTCTCGAGGGTGTCCGGCGTCGCCACGCCGGGTGCGATCTCGGTCGTCATCTTGTAGGTTTTTGCCTCGGCGGGTGCAGCAAGCGCACCGATCGCGGCCGCCATCAGCAAGTGCAAGGCAAGCGTCAGATTTCTTGTCATTCCGTTACCC
>NZ_JBIICB010000260.1:0-6220 GCF_044239095.1 Aestuariivirga sp.
GCCATCCCGATGGGCCGGGAAGGCGGGCCGTCTGCCACAAGGCATGCGGTCCTTCGTCTTTGAAGGCCCATCAACCGAATTCCAGAGAAGCAGGACCAAACCTCATGGCCAATACCAAATCGGCGAAAAAGGCCACCCGCGCCGCCGCCCGCCGTACCGCAGTGAACAAGAACCGCACCAGCCGCATCCGCACTCATGTGCGCAAGGTTGAGGAGGCGATTGCCTCCGGCAACCAGGCGGAAGCCCAGGCAGCTCTCCAGGCTGCCCAGCCGGAGCTGATGCGGGGCGCCCAGAAGGGCGTACTCCACAAGAATACGGCCTCCCGCAAGGTCTCGCGGCTTGCCGCGCGTGTGAAGGCCCTGAAAGGCTGAGATAATCGCCCTGCAGTTGCAGTACGGTTGCGTCAATTTTGGTGAGCCGGGCAGCTTTTGCCCGGCTTTTTTTGTTTTCCACAGTTTCCACATTTGTCAGCGAACGGATTGTCTCGCGCAGAATTCGTCTATGTTTGCCAATAGCTTACAGGCCGAGTGCGAAAGTGGGCGGCGCCTGGCATGGAGGCGCGCGGCAGGTAGCCAGCGGGTTGTGTTGCGTTGCAGCCACTCCAGTACCTATGTCCGTCTTGGTGCCAGTTCCGAAAACCGGAACTTTCTCAGCACCTTAGGTTTATCCGCCGGAAGGCCGGGCGGGGTCCTCAGGCGCCGCGCCCCCTCCGTGTACGGAGCGTTTCCGGAATCAGGTTGCTTGGGCTGTTGGCGCTTTTGTAAGTTCTTTCTGCAGACGGGCCAGATGGCCAGTCGTCTGCGGCAAAAATCGGACCCCGGGTCAGGCTTGGCCTAGCGGTTCTGGCTAGCGGTCAGTGGTGGCGTTTGCTGGGCGGTCTCCGCCCAAGCGACACTCTTGTGTTTGTATGTAGGGTAGATACGCGTAACGAACCCGAGAAGAACCAGGACCGGCAAGGCAACGATGCTACGGCAGGAGCATGTGGTGATCAGACCAATCACACATTCATTCAGCCCGGTGCCCGGCGGCCCCTAGAGGTCACCAGGCTCGGAAACATGAGACGGTTGAACCACCGGTTCAGCCGCACTGATAATGCGCGCCGCAGAATGCGCGCGAAGGGATGCGGTAGATGACGTCAGTGACGGATGTGAAGGCGAGGTGGGATCGTGTTGCGCAGCGGCTCAGGGCTGAACTTGGTGAAGATCTCTACACATCGTGGTTCGCCCGCATGGAAGCAGAGGACCTCGACGCCGGCCGCCTGACCGTCTCCGTTCCGACCCGCTTCCTGAAGTCCTGGATCGAGTCGCATTACCTGTCCAAGCTGCACAAGATCAGCGAGGCGGAGCTGGGCCCGCTCGACTCCATGCATGTGCGCGTGCGCATGCGCGGCGGCATTGCGCCCAGGCCGCAAGCCGAGAACGCCACCGATGCATCGGAGCCGCCTGCCACGGCAGCGCCACAGCCAAGCGTGATCGCCGCGGCACAGGCCGCAGCGGCTGACAGGACCCCGCAGCTGGACCCCGGGCAGACCTTTGACACCTTCGTGGTCGGCTCTTCCAACCAGCTGGCGCATGCCGCCATGTGCCGCGTGGCAGATGCGGCACCGGGCGCTGCCATCAGCTTCAACCCGCTGTTCATTCACGCAGGCTCGGGGTTGGGCAAGACGCATCTTCTCTCCGCCGTCGCCCAACGCATTCGCGACAAGCGGCCCGACCGGCGGGTGATGCTGCTCACCGCCGAGCGCTTCATGATCAATTTCGTGATGGCGCTCCGCCAGCGCGACACGCTGGCCTTCAAGGACCAGTTCCAGGCCATTGATGTGCTGCTGATCGACGACTTTCAGTTCCTGCAGGGCAAGACAATGCAGCAGGAATTCTGCAACGCCTTCAACTCCCTCGTCGACTCCCGCCGCCAGGTGATCGTGGCGGCCGATGTTCCGCCCGCACAGCTGGATTCGATCGATCTGCGCATGCGCTCGCGCCTGATGGGAGGCCTTGTCGTCGACATCGAACTTCCCGATCTCGATACCAGGCGGCGCATCCTCAGGAGCCGCTACGAGACGATGCTGAAGCGCGATGCTTCCGTCGTGATCCCTGACGAGGTGCTCGAATTTGTCGCGAGCCGCATTACCGGATCGGGGCGCGAGCTTGAAGGGGCGCTCAACCGCATTGCTGCCTACCAGCAGTTCAACCAGGCCACGGTTACGCTTGATCTTGCCTCCCTCGTGCTGCGCGACATGCAGGCCAACCCCGATGGCTCGCGCGTCAAGATCGACGACATCCTGAAGGTGGTGGGCCGTCACTTCAATGTCGGGCGCACCGATCTTCTCTCGCCCCGCCGCGCGCGCAGCGTGGTGGTGCCGCGCCAGATCGGCATGTATCTGGCGAAGAAGATGACGGCGCGCTCCCTGCCGGAGATCGGCCGGCGCTTCGGTGGCCGCGACCATTCGACGGTGCTCCACGCGGTGCGCAAGATCGAGGACCAGATCAAGACAGACGACAGGCTGGCCCGAGAGGTGGCGTTGCTGATCAGGCTCGTCGAACAGGGCTGAAAAGCCCTGCTTGGCCCTTGAACTCCGTCTGCAACCGCGTAAAAGTTCTTGCCCCGGCAAGGGCCGGACGTGAAAAGCAAGGGGTTCTCCGGTAATGCGCGTCACGATCGAAAGGTCAGCCTTCCTGAAGGCGCTCACCCATGTGCAGAGCGTCGTGGAGCGCCGGAACACCATTCCCATCCTCTCCAACGTGCTGCTGCAGGCGGGCGACGGGCGGCTGAAACTCACCGCCACCGACCTCGATCTCGAGATCGTCGAGAGCGTGCCGGCGGAGATCGCCAAGTCAGGCGCCACGACCGTTCCCGCCCATATGCTCTACGACATTGTCCGCAAGCTGCCGGATGGCGCCCAGCTTGAACTCGAACAGGCCGGTGACAGCCAGCGCGTGTCGATCTTCGCGGGCCGCTCGCGCTTCTCGCTGCAGGCCCTTCCGCATGAGGATTTCCCTGATCTTGCTGCAGGCGACTTCCCCAACAGCTTCACCCTGACCGCGGGCGATCTCAAGGGCCTGATCGAGAAGACGCGTTTTGCGATCTCGACGGAGGAGACCCGCTATTACCTCAACGGTATCTATTTCCATGAAGTGGCCAATGGCAGCCTGTTGCGGGCGGTGGCCACGGATGGCCACCGGCTCGCCCAGGCGCAGATCCCCCGGCCCGACGGCGCCAAGGGCATGCCCGGCGTGATCGTGCCACGCAAGACGGTGCTCGAGGTCGTGAAGCTGTTCGAAGGCATGGACGGCGCGGTGGAGGTGTCGCTGTCCGCCTCCAAGATCCGCTTCGCTGCTGGCGATCTGGTGCTGACCTCCAAGCTGATCGACGGCACCTTTCCCGATTATGAGCGCGTCATCCCGCGCAACAATGACAAGAAGCTGGAACTTGACGCCAAGAGCTTCTCCGCTGCTGTTGACCGAGTCTCGACCATTTCCATGGAGAAGGGCCGTGCGGTGAAGCTGCAGATCGGCGGCAACAAGGTGGTGTTGACCGTGAACAATCCCGACTCCGGCTCGGCCGAGGAGGAGGTCGCCTGTTCCTATGGCGCTGACCCGCTCGATATCGGCTTCAACGCACGCTACCTGATGGACGTCGCATCCCAGATCAAGTCCGATGGCATGGAGTTCCAGCTCGCGGACGCGGGCTCGCCCACCATTATCCGCGACCCGTCTGACGAGCAGGCTCTCTATGTGCTCATGCCCATGCGGGTGTAAGCCTCGTTTGTGACCGCATCCCCGACCCTTGCCATCGCCAGGCTGACGCTCACCGAGTTCCGCAATTACCGGGAACTGCGGGTCAACACAGCTGCGCGCCTCATTGCGCTGACGGGTGCGAATGGCGCGGGCAAGACCAATGTGCTCGAAGCCATTTCGCTGCTGGCGCCTGGCCGCGGCCTGCGCGGCGCCCCCTTCGAGGAATTGGCCCGTCAGGGTGGCTCAGGGGGCTGGGCCATCGCCGCCGGGATCGAGGCCCCGCACGGCCTCGTGTCGGCCGGAACCGCCTGGGGCGGCCAGCCGGAGGCGGGCGACGGCGGCGGGCGGAGCGTGATGATCGACGGAGAGCTGCAGAAGGGTTCCGGCGCGCTGGGTGAGCACATGCGCCTGCTCTGGCTCACGCCAGCCCAGGACCGGCTTTTCGCCGGGCCCGCCTCGGACCGCCGCCGCTTCCTCGACCGGCTGGTGGCGGCCTCGGACCCGGAGCACGGTTCGCGCATTCTGGTGTTCGAGAAGGTCATGCGCGAGCGCAATCTGCTGCTTGCAGGCACCCGCCCGGACGCCACCTGGCTCTCTGGGCTCGAGGCCCAGATGGCGGAGGCGGCGGTGGCGATTTCAGCTGCACGGCTGGTTGGATTGGAGGCGCTGCAGACCCATATAAGGGAGGGCCGCGCGGCCAGTTCCTTTCCGTGGGCGGAGGTTGCCGTGGAGGGCGAGATCGAAGCCCTGATCGCTGAAAAGCCGGCGGTGCAAGTCGAGGATGAATATCGTAGAATTCTAACCGATTCGCGCGGTCTCGACCGGGCGGCGGGCCGCACTCTCAGGGGGCCACACCGGAGCGATCTCGCTGTCGTCCACGGCCCCAAGGCAATGCCCGCCGGGCATTGTTCGACGGGTGAACAGAAGGCGCTGCTGATCGGCCTTGTCCTGGCGCAGGCGAGGGCAGTCAGGGCCGGTGCGGGGGTTGCCCCGATCCTGCTCCTCGACGAGGTGGCAGCTCATCTCGACAGGGCGCGCCGGAAAGATTTGCTGGAGGCTTTGGCGGCGCTTGGGTCGCAGAGCTGGATGACGGGAACAGATGCCCAGCTGTTCGAAGCAATTGGTGATGCGGGCGCCGTCTTCCATGTGGATGACGGGCTGGTCAGGGAAGTGATGGAACGCTGATGTCAGATACGGATAGCACCGGCAACGGAAACGGAACCTACGGCGCCGATTCGATCAAGGTGCTCAAGGGCCTCGATGCGGTGAGAAAGCGCCCTGGCATGTATATCGGCGACACCGATGACGGCTCGGGCCTTCACCACATGGTCTATGAGGTCGTCGACAATGCGATCGATGAAGCGCTCGCAGGCCACGCCACGCGCGTGACGGTGACGCTCAATGCCGATGGCTCCTGCGCCGTCACCGACAATGGCCGCGGCATTCCCACCGATATTCACAGCGAAGGCGTCTCCGCGGCGGAAGTCATCATGACCCAGCTGCATGCGGGCGGTAAGTTCGACCAGAATTCTTACAAAGTGTCAGGCGGGCTCCATGGCGTCGGCGTGTCCGTCGTCAATGCGCTGTCGGTCAAGCTCAAGCTCACCATCTTCCGCGATGGCAAGGAGCATTTCATGAGCTTCACTCATGGCGAGCCCGATGCGCCGCTGAAAGTGGTGGGCGAAGCGCCGGGAAAACGCGGTACGGAGGTCACCTTCCTCCCCTCCACCGAAACCTTCACCAAGACCGAGTTCGACTTCGCGACGCTGGAGCACCGGCTGCGCGAGCTGGCCTTCCTCAATTCCGGCGTACGCATCCTGCTGGCCGATCATCGCGGCGTCGAAGAAAAGAATGTCGAACTGTTCTACGAGGGCGGCATCGCGGCCTTCGTGCGTTATCTTGATCGCACCAAGCAGGCGGTGCTTTCCGAGCCGATCATGATCCACGGCGAGAAGGACGGCATCACGGTGGACTGCGCCCTGTGGTGGAACGACAGCTATCATGAGAATGTGCTGTGCTTCACCAACAACATCCCGCAGCGCGACGGAGGCACGCATCTCGCCGGCTTCCGGGGTGCTCTCACCCGTGTGGTCAACAACTACGCCAACGACAGCGGCATCGCCAAGAAGGAAAAGGTCCAGCTGACGGGTGATGACGCGCGCGAGGCCTTGACCTGCGTGCTCTCCGTTAAGGTGCCCGACCCTAAGTTTTCGTCGCAGACCAAGGATAAGCTCGTCTCCTCCGAAGTGCGACCCGTGGTTGAGAACCTCGTCAATGAGCAGCTGGGCGCCTGGTTCGAGGAACATCCCTCGGACGCCCGCTTGATCGTCTCGAAGGTTGTTGAGGCCGCCGCCGCGCGCGAGGCCGCCCGCAAGGCGCGCGAGCTGACACGGCGCAAGGGTGCGCTCGACATTTCGTCCCTTCCCGGCAAGCTTGCGGACTGCCAGGAGCGCGATCCGGCGAAATCCGAACTCTTCATCGTC
>NZ_JBIICB010000261.1:0-6213 GCF_044239095.1 Aestuariivirga sp.
AAGCGCGGGGTGGGCACGGACTTCCCGTCATCGAACACGGTGGGCCTTATGTAGAGCTTGGCCGCGGCGGGGTTGCGCCGGTTGCCCTTCTTGAGATTGGGCAGCTTCAGCGTCTCGACTTCCGCAGCACCCACGACGCGGATGGTGATGATCTCCACCATCTGGTCCGCGAAGGCATGGCCATAGACCTGCTTGTGATGGTCGTAGAAGTTCTTGATGACCTCACCGATGTTCTTGGCCGACAGTGGCGCCTTCGGCATGGCGGCGCGCAGTTCGAAGCCCTGGCCCAGGTAGCGGCATTCGGCGATCGCCGTGAAGCGGTGCTTGGAGGCGGGGATGCCGTCGGCGAGGAGCTGCTTGCCAGCGAGCTTCTTCAGCTCGTCGACGATGCGGTTGACTTCCCTAAAGTCATCGGCGCTCGCCTTGTTGGCGATAACGAGCACCGAGCGTGTAAACTCATACTGGAGATCGGTGAGCAGCAGGCCCATGGCGGCGGTGATGCCGGGGTGGAGTGGGGCCACCACGTCCTTCGCATAGATCATTTCGGCCAGGGCCACGGCATGGAGCGGGCCTGCGCCGCCGAAGCCCATCAGCGTATAGTTGCGCGGGTCGATGCCCTTGGCCACCGAGTTGCTGTTGATGGCGAGCGCCATGTTGTTGTTGATGACCTTGAGGATGCCGAGGGCTGCATCCTTGACCGAAAGCCCCAGCGGCTTGGCGATGTAGGTCTCAATCGCCTTGTGAGCGAGCTTCGCATCGATCTGCAGGTCGCCGCCGAGGAAGTGCTCGGGGTCGAGGCGTCCGAGCACCACTTGTGCATCCGTCACCGCAGGTTCCGTGCCGCCCTTGCCGTAGCAGGCAGGGCCGGGGTCGGCACCCGCCGAGCGCGGGCCAACACGGAAGGCGCCGCCCGGATCGATGTGGGCGATGGAACCGCCGCCGGCGCCGATGGCATCGATGTCGATCATCGGCACCAGCACGGGCAGTGAGGCCACCTCCGTGTCGCGCGGGTTCTTGATGCGGAGTTCGCCGTTCTGGATCACCGAGATGTCCGCCGATGTGCCGCCGATGTCAATGGTGATGACATTCTTCGTCTTGCAGGACTCACCCGTCCAGCGCCCGCCAATGGCGCCGCCGGCGGGACCGGAGAGGAGCAAGCCCACAGGGCGCTGCGAGGAGTTCTCGATGGTGGAGATGCCGCCGTTCGACTGCATGATTCGCACTGCGGCGTTGACACCATTCTCGCGCAGCCGGTCTTCCAGGCGGCGGAGATACAGCGCCGTCTTGGGGCCGATATAGGCGTTCATCGCGGCGGTCGAGAAGCGCTCATATTCGCGGATGACGTTCACGACTTCGGAGGAGCAGCAGATATAGGCATCCGGCATCACCTCCTTCACGATCTCCTTGGCGCGGAGTTCATGGCTGTTGTTAAGGAAGGAGAAGAGGAAGCAGATGATGACGGAGTGAAGCCCGCGCTGCTTAAAGAGCTGGGCGGCCTCGCGCACCTGGTCCTCGTTCAAGGGCGTCTCGATCTCGCCCAGCGGCGGCATCACGCGTTCGTCCACCACGATGCGGTTGCGGCGCTTGACCAATGGTTTCGACTGCCACGGCACGTCGAACTGGAGGGAGAAATTGTGAGGCCGCTTGTGGCGCGCCATGTGGAGAATGTCGCGGAAGCCGCGGGTGGTGATCATGCCGACCTCGGCACCCTTGCGCTCGATCACCATGTTGGTGGCAACGGTCGTGCCGTGCATCACCATGTCGATCTCGGAGGGCTTGACGCCGGCGATCTTCGCGATCTCGACCACGCCCTTGACCACGCCGACCGACTGGTCATGCGGTGTCGACGACACCTTGTGCACGAAGATCGACTGGCCGCCACGGCCCCCCGTCTTCTCGAGCACGATGTCGGTGAAGGTTCCTCCGACGTCCACGCCAACCCGGATCATCACAACCTCCTCAGAAATGCATGTTGCATACTCTGAAGCGGTTAGTGATGGTGTCAAGTCATCAGCTCATGCATTTTTTGCCGGAGTGGCGACCGGGCGGTGCGCCTGCCGTGCGACCGCCACGAAATTGCGCAAAGCCGGGCTCTGGTTGGCGCGGTTCCAGCACAGGATGGTTTCCAATCGCGTCCCGCAATCCGCGATGGGGCGCACGGCGACGCCCTCCGCGTGGAGCCGCGAGATGCTTTCTGCATACAGCGAGACGCCGAGGCCTGCCGCCACGAGCCCCAGAATGCCCAGCGTGTTGGACGGCTCATAGGCGACCCGCATGGTGAGGCCGGCCGCGCTGAAGAGATCGCCCACCAGCAGGCGGAAAAAGTCCCACTGGTCATGGCTGCCAAGGATCAGCTTCTGCGCGGACAGCTCCGCCAGCGTCACCACCGGCTGGCTTGCGAGCGCGTGGTTCTCCGGGATCAGGGCCACGAGCTGCTCGGAGGCGACGGACACCTGGTCATATTGCGGGTTCTGGAACGGGCCCAGCATGAAGCCCGCGTCGATATCGCCGCGCGAGATGGCCAGCTTCTGCGCCTGGGTGCGGAGGTAGCGGAGTTCCAGCGCCACGTCCGGAAACTGTGCGGCGAAATCGCGGATGGCCGAGGGCATGACGCCCGCCGCCGCAAAGGACATGTAGGCCAGCCGCAACCGGCCGGACTTGCCCTCCGCTGCCACGCGGGCAACCTCCCCCGCGCGGGCCAGTGACTGCATTGCGGGGGCGATCTCCTCATAGAAGACGCGGCCGGCCTCGGTGAGCACCACCTCCCGCGTGGTGCGGAAGATCAGCTGGTAGCCGAGGCCATCCTCGAGGTTCTGGATGCGGCGGCTCAAGGCCGATTGGTCGATGAACACCCGTTCCGCCGCCTTGCGGAAACTCAGCTCTTCGGCAATGGCCATGAAGGCCTGAAGGTCTCGCGAGTTGAACGGCGCCATGGTGCATTCCGGATTCTATTGTCGAAACAGCAGCATAGCAATTGATGCGGTTTTGGCATCAACAAATTTCCAGTCGGCAATGGCCTTTGTGCACGAAGCGGCATTGAATAGGACCATTCACAGGAGCGATTACCCATGGACAAGCCTCTCGACCCGGCTGAACTCGACAAGATCCTGCAGCAGGCCTTCGACGCCAGCACCAAGATCTACAAGGAGCGCGGCTTCGCCCGCCGCATCGGCTTCGGCAAGCGGCCCGCGCTGATCAGCGTGGATCTCGCCAATGCCTGGACGCGCCCCGGCAACCCCTTCACCTGCGAGAAGGTGGATGAGGAGATCATCCCCTCCATGCAGCGCCTTCTGCGCGCCTGCCGCGACAACGGCCATGTGGTGGTTCACATCACCACCGCCTACCAGTCGCCCAACCGCCAGGACCCGCACACGGATATGGGCATGTGGCACCACAAGATCCCCATCGAGGCGGTTGACCTCAAGGACGAGCACCTCTGGGCGATCGACTCCCGCATAGCACCCATCGAAGGCGAATATGTGCTGATGAAGAAGCGCGCGAGCGCCTTCAGCGGCACGCCGCTGGCGGGGTACTTGAGGAGCTGCGGCGTGGACACGATCCTCGTCACCGGTGTTACCGCCACTGCCTGCGTTCGTACCACGATCTGCGACGGACTAGCCGAAGGTTTCCGCACCATTGCCGTGCGCGAGGCCATCGGCGACCGCGTGCCGGGTGCCGTTGCGTGGAACCTCTATGACATTGACGCGAAGTTTGCGGACGTGGAGTCGACGGATACGTGTGTGGAGTATCTTAACAGCGTGAAGGGGTAAACTGCCCTTAATGTTACCTGTCTCAAAACAGCCGGGCTCGACCCGGCTATACTCTTTAGGCAGCGGCAAAAGAATGCCCGGATCAAGTCTGGGCTGAGTAGGATTGAGAGAGACTGAACATCTCTCTCGCTCCGATTTCTCTGCGCTGAGAACGATGCGCTTGAAGTCCTTGAGTTGCTGAAGAAATTTTTAATGAGGTGACGGCTTTTGTCGAGTTCCTCGTCGATTGCCAAGGGCAGGCGGCGCTGTGGCCGTTGCGAGATGATGATCTTGGCGCCTCTGGCGTTCAATACTGCGATGATCCAGTTGGAATCGAAGGCCTTGCCGGCAATCAGGCCCTCGAACTCAATGCCAGCAATCCGCGGCGCGACGCCGCCGGTGCCATAGCGCTGGCCGGGCAGCAGCACGAAGCGCACGGGATTGCCAAGCGCGCCGGTCAGGGCAAGGATTTTCGTCGTCCAGCCGCCTTTCGATCGGCCAATGGCCTGATTTTGGGTCCCCCCTTTGCGCCCTGGCGGTGGCGGTAGATCAACCTAGCCTGGCAGACGTCGTGTAAATCTCCCCTTCTGGCCGGGCGGGAACACCTGATCTGGCGTCTTTCACCGGGGGTGATGGTGTGATCCTCTCGAGGAAATGGTTCGAGGCCTTATTGATAAGGAGCGAACAGAAGGCCCTTGCATCCGAAGCAGCTACGGAGTTCAAGACGGCGGCTTAGCCGGCGCAGAAGTTAGTTACAGACATATCGGCGCCCGGTGCATCAGGATAAGTGATCCATGTTCAAGAGGCTTGTTTTTGGCGCCATTCTGATAGCCGCCGCTGTTATCTTCTGGTGGAAGACGGACGTCATTCGGATCGATGTCGTCGGACAACCTTCCCAGACGGGCGGGTTCCAGGACGAGATCGAGCAGCCATTCTTTGAAAATCTCGCGCGGGAAACCGGGCTTCCACTTTCCGTGCGTTACCGGCCCCTGGAAGCCGTTGGGCACAAAGATACTTATCAGCTGCCCATGTTGAAGGATCGCACGCTTGATCTTGTCTCGCTGAGGTTCCTGCAGAACTCTGCAGTGGAGCCGGAACTGATGGGGATCGATCTTGTCGGGCTGATCCCAGACTTCAAGACGGGCCGGGAGGTGGTCAGGGCATATGCCCCGATCATTCAAAGAGCCCTCGAGGAACGATTTAGCGCCAGATTGCTTGGTATCTGGCCCCGTGGTCCACAGGTTTTCTTTTGCCAGCGGCCAATTGCCAGGTTGCATGACCTTGCGGGAATGAAGGTGCGGATCGGAGGCGCGACATTGGCTCCGCTCATGACGGCCATCGGTGCGGTGCCAGTGTTGATACCTTTTGATGAGACCAAAGAGGCATTGAGGATTGGACTGGTCGATTGCGCAATCACCAGCTCGGCCTCTGCCAACTCTGCCGGCTGGCCTGAACACACGAAGTATTCTTACTCCTTTACCACGCAGCTTGGACTGAACGGCTATGCCATCAACCTGGCATTGTGGGGCAGGCTTTCCGCCAGCCAGCAGAAGATCTTTCAGCAGGCTTTTGACAAGCATGTCGAAACGATCTGGACATTCGCGGAACGGCTGCATGACACCAGCTCGGCCTGCAACACGGGCGGGCTCTGCGAGAATGGGAAGGCATATCACTTGGTCATGGTCACGCCCACGCCCGAGGATGTGAACACCCTGCGCGAAATCATGAAGACTTCGGCACTGGTTGAGTGGAAAACGTTATGCGAGAAAGTTGATCCGGGCTGCTCCCGGCATTGGCACGACCTGCTTGACCCCATCATTTTGGGCCCGCCGTCTGTTTCGCCCTCTGCATCGCCATGAGAAGCCAATCTCCGGCCATGCCGGCTCAGGCGTCCGATGTTCTGAAGCCAGGTGTCCGCCTCCGGCTCAAGACATGCGGCTTTCTGGCAACCTGCATTCTCGTGCTGAATTTCGCGATGGAGATTACGGCATACTACGATGGGAACATCTATCACCCTCTCGGGCTGTCGGTACTCTTGGTCATCCTTTCCACATGGTCATTTCTCGAAGCGGCTACCCTTAGCTTTCCAAAGCAGGAGCACCAGACAAGGGTGCTGCGCCTCCTCCTGATCCTTCAGATTGCTCTGGTTGCGGCAAGGACTGTACTGATCTTCTTTGGACAGGATTCCGGCGCTGACTTTCAGGAGACTCTCCCTCAATCCTCCTCCGCGGAAAGTCTTGTGTTTGTCCCCCTCTATATCGCCGTCTTCATCGCCTTGAACCAAACCATTCAAGACATTCTGTTTGGCAGCGCAAGGCTTGCGGCCGAAGGACTGCGGCAGGAAATGATCATCACTGCCCGGCTCAAGGAACGGGAGAGATTTCTGCAGGATCTTCATGACGGGCTCGGCTCCCACCTTGTGGCGGCGAAGATCCGTACCCAGAGAACGGAAGTGCCTCAGGCG
>NZ_JBIICB010000262.1:0-6190 GCF_044239095.1 Aestuariivirga sp.
GTACTCCCCCCTCGCCCCCGCAGGGGGAGAGGAATGAAAGGTCAGTCGCCCGGCGCGTGCTCGACGTGGAATTCGACGTCGATCTCGCCCGCGTGACGGAAGCCCAGGGTGATGGTGAAGCGCTGGTCGAGCACGAGCGGCGCCGTGAGGTCCATGAGTCGGAGGTGCCGCGCCATGGGCCGCATGGCCATGGGCCGGCCGGGCTCCAGCATGAATGAGGTGAGCGGCGGATCATCATAGTTGCCGTTCCGCCGGAATTCAATCCGTGTACAGATGGATGAGCGCGCTGATGCCAGCTCATCCGCTTCCTTGCCAGTGTTGACCATGGGAAAGAAGGCCTTGCCTTCCCCTTCGCCGGGCAGCGCCCAGGCATGGCCAATGGCGATGCCGCCATGGGAATAGGAATGTGCCCTTGCCGCGGCGGGCAGGGTGATGAGCCCGGCGAGGCTCAAGATCAGTCTGCGTCTTTCAATCTTCATCATGTGATTTTGAGCGGTCCGCTGTGTCGCCAATGTGGCATGCCGTTGCGGCATAGGCACATCTTCCCACCGGCCCCCGATTCTCCCCGCTTGACTCTGTCCGCGTGCTGTGGAACAAAATAGGAACATTCTGGATCATTCAGTCATGCGTATGGAACCGGCACAGCATGGTGCCCGGGGCGGGGAAACTTGCGCCGGTGTCACCCCTTTCCGTCAGGGCGATGATGTCGCACCTCTGATCGCGGCCCTGCGGGCGCACATCACGCGGCTTGAGGAAGGCCATGCCCGCTTCGAGCGCCAGCGCAGCAGAGCGGCGCCCTGGGCCATGGGCCTGCCCGAGCTAGACCGGCACCTGCCCGCGCAGGGCCTTCTGCGCGGCGGCCTTCATGACGTGTCGCCGCGCGCCCATGGCGACCAGCCCGCCGCCATGGGCTTTGCACTGGCGCTGGCACTGCGCCGCCTGGGCGATGCGCAGGAACGCCGCCCGCTGCTGTGGTGCCGGCTTGCGGCACATGAGCGTGAATTCGGCAGGCTCTATGGCCATGGGCTCGAGCGGCTGGGTCTGCCGCGCCACCGCTTCGTCACCGTCACGCTGCGGAAATCCGCAAGCCTGCTGTGGACCATGGAGGAGGCGCTGAAATCAGGCGCGGTTGCCGCCGTCATCGGCGATGCCGATGCCGCCCATGCGGACTTGACGGTCACCCGCCGCCTGTCGCTTGCCGCGGCTGCAGGAAAATGCGCCGCCATCCTCTCCTTCACCAAGGCGGAGGCCGCCGCCACGGCGAGCCACACCCGCTGGACGGCGGCGGCGGTCCCCTCCCGCAGCCCGCCCCATGATGCGCAGGGCCTGGGGGCGCCCTGCTGGAGCATCGAACTCACCCGCGCCCGGGGCGGCCGCCCCGGCGCCTGGATTCTGGAATGGCATCATGCGCAGTCTCGTTTCTCTCTGGTTCCCGGATTTTCCCGTCGAACGCTTCATCCGGGCACGGATCAAGACGGGCCGGAAGCCGCCCACCAAGGGCCTGCCCTTCGCGCTGGTTGAAAGCGGCAAGGCGGGCCTGCGCCTCATCGCGGTCAATGCCACGGCGCGCAGCTTCGGGCTGATGCGCGGCATGCGGCTGGCGGATGCGCGCGCGCAATTGCCCGAACTCTTGACCGAGCCGCATGAGCCGGAGGCGGACGTGAACAGCCTGCTGGGCTTGTGCCGCTGGATGGAGCGCTACAGCCCCTGGGTCTCGCCCGATCCGCCGGACGGCATCTTGCTGGATGTCACCGGTGTTCCCCATCTCTTCGGCGGCGAGCAGCGCATGATCGCGGAGATGAAGACCAGGCTCGGCCAATATGGCTTCAGCGTGCGCGTGGGGCAGGGGGCCACCATCGGTGCGGCCTGGGCGCTCGCCCGCTATGAGGCAAAGGATCTCAACGCGCTTCCCATCGAGGCGCTGCGGATTGATGGCGCAGCGGTGAAGACGCTCAGGCGTCTTGGCCTCAAGACGGTGGGCGCCCTGCTGGCCATCCCCCGCGCCTCGCTCGCCCGCCGCTTCCGCGGCGAGACCATCGGCGAGAATGTGCTGATGCGGCTTGACGAGATGATGGGGGTGCGGGACGAGCCCTTGAACCCGCTGAACCCGCCCACCTCCTTCATGGCGCATCGTGCGCTGATGGAACCGGTGATCCACGCGGAAGGACTCGAGATCGTTCTGGCCGGCCTCGTCAACCAGCTCTGCCGCGATCTGGAAAAACAGGGCAAGGGTGCTTTGCGGCTGATCCTCAAGCTGTTCCGCACCGATGGCTCGCGCGCCAATCTGCCTGCGGGTTTTTCCGCCCCCACCCATGACCCGCGCCACATGCAGCGCGTGCTGAAGCCGAAGCTGGAATCGGTTGATGCGGGCTTCGGCATCGACGCGATGACGCTCGAAGCGCGCGAGACGGCGGCGGCTCTCGTCCAGCAGCATGGCTTCCTCGAGGAGGACAGCACGCTGGCGCTGGAACAGCTGAACGACCGGGTGCTGAACCGGCATGAACAGCCCTTCGTGGCGCTGGAGGATGTGGAAAGTCACATCCCCGAGCGCGCCGAAATCCTGAAGCCCTCCGCGCGGCCGCTGAAGCCCCGGCCCGCGCGCGCCGCACCCACAGCGCGCCCGCTCCTGATCTTCGAGGCGCCTGAGCCCGCGAAGGTGGTGGCCGCCGTGCCGGACGGCCCGCCGATGCGCCTCACCTGGCGGCGCGTGACGCGGCGCGTCGTCAAGGCGCAGGGGCCCGAGCGCGTGGCGCCCGAATGGTGGCGCCTGGCGGAGGGTGAGCGCCCGCGCGATTACTATGTGATCGAGGACGAGCAGGGCCGCCGCTACTGGCTCTACCGCGAAGGCCTCTATGGCGAGCCCGGCGAAGAGCAGCCCAAATGGTACGTGCACGGATTGTCGGCATGAGCAAACTCGCCTATGCCGAGCTGCAGTGCACCAGCAACTTCTCCTTCCTGCGCGGCGCATCGCACCCCGAAGAGATCGCCATGCAGGCAAAGAACATGGGGCTTGCAGCCATCGCGGTGACGGACCGTAACACGCTGGCCGGAGTCGTCCGCGCGCATGCGGCGGCGAAGGATGCGGAACTGCCCTTCATCGTCGGCGCACGGCTGGACCTGCAGGAGGCAGGGCTGTCGCTTCTCGCCTATCCCACCAACCGCGCCGCCTATGGCGGGCTCTGCCGCCTCATCAGCCTCGGCCAGCGCCGCGCGGAGAAGGGCCAGTGCCTCATCACGCTGGAGGATGTTCTTGCCTATGCGCCGGGCATGATCTTCGCGCTTCTGTCGGATGGCGTGGATCATCTCGCCCACCTCCGCCAGCGTCTGAAGGCCCCGCTCTACCTCGCTGTCAGCCACCACTATCGCGGCGATGACAAGGAGCGCCTCAACCGCCTGGCGGAGATCGCCCGCAAGCACCAGACGGGGCTTCTCGCCACCAATGACGTGCTCTACCACCACGGCTCACGCCGCGTGCTGCAGGATGTGGTCACCGCCATCCGCGAGGGCGTGCAGGTGGCGGAAGCAGGCTATCTGCTCGAAGCCAATGCCGAGCGCCACCTGAAGACGCCGGATGAAATGGCGCGCCTGTTCCGCGATCACCCCCAGGCCATCGCCAATACGCTGGCCATCGCCAAGGCCTGCCGCTTCTCGCTGGAGGAACTGAAATACGAATATCCGGAGGAGCCCATTCCGCAAGGCTCCACCCCGCAGGCACATTTGACCCATCTCGCATGGGAAGGCGCGAAGGAGCGCTATCCGGAGGGCATTCCAGCCAAGGTGAAGGAGAATATCGCGAAGGAGCTGACCCTCATCGAGAAGCTCAACTACGCGCCTTACTTTCTCACCGTCCACGACATCGTTCAGTTCGCCCGCAGCCAGGATCCACCGATCCTCTGTCAGGGGCGGGGGTCGGCCGCCAATTCGACGGTGTGCTACGTCATCGGGATCACGGCGGTCGACCCCAACCAGATCGAACTCCTCTTCGAGCGCTTCATCTCGGAGGAGCGGAAGGAGCCGCCCGACATCGACGTCGACTTCGAGCATGAGCGGCGCGAGCAGGTGATCCAGTACATCTATCAGCGTTACGGCCGCGAGCGCGCGGGGCTGGCCGCTACCGTCATCACCTATCGCGGCCGCTCCGCCATGCGCGAGGTGGGCAAGGTGATGGGCCTGTCGGAGGACGTGACCGCCACGCTCTCCGGCATTGTCTGGGGCCAGATGCGCGAGGAGATGCACAATGGCAGGCTGCAGGAAGCGGGCCTCGACCCGGATGATCCGCTGCTGGCCAAGGTGATCGAACTGGCGGACGAGATCCAGGGCTTCCCGCGCCATCTCTCCCAGCATGTCGGCGGCTTCGTGCTCACCAAGGGCAGGCTGGACGAGACCGTGCCTATCGGCAATGCCGCGATGGATGACCGCACCTTCATCGAGTGGGACAAGGATGACATCGACACGCTGGGCATCCTCAAGATCGACGTGCTGGCGCTCGGCATGCTCACCTGCATCCAGAAGAGCTTCGAGATGATCGAGGCATGGTACGGTTTCAAATATTCACTCGCCACCCTGCCGCGGGAGGACAAGGCCGTCTACGACATGCTGTGCAAGGCGGATTCCGTCGGCGTCTTCCAGGTCGAGAGCCGCGCGCAGATGAACATGCTGCCACGCCTCAAGCCGCAATGCTTTTATGATCTTGTCATCGAGGTGGCGATCGTGCGCCCCGGCCCCATCCAGGGCGACATGGTGCATCCATATCTCAGACGGCGCGACGGGCTGGAGCCCGAGGATTATCCGGCCCCGCATCCTGAGTTCGGTCCGGCAGACGAATTGCGCCAAGTCCTCGGCCGCACCAAGGGCGTGCCATTGTTCCAGGAACAGGCGATGAAGCTCGCCATGGTCGCCGCCGAATTCACCGCGGGCGAATTGAACGAACTGCGCAAGGCCATGGCCACCTTCCGCCGCCGCGGCACCATCGGCAGGCTGGAGCAGAAGATGGTGAGCCGCATGGTGGAGCGCGGGTACGATGCGGCCTTCGCCGCGCGCTGCTTCAACCAGATCAAGGGATTTGGTGAATATGGCTTCCCCGAGAGCCACGCGGCCAGCTTCGCGCATCTGGTCTATGTCTCCTCCTGGCTCAAGTTCCATCATCCGGAGGTCTTCGCGGCAGCCCTTCTCAACTCCCAGCCCATGGGCTTCTACGCCCCCGCCCAGATCGTGCGCGACGCGCGCGAGCATGGGGTGGAGGTGCGCGCGGTGGATGTGAGCCACTCGCGCTGGGATTCGACGCTCGAAACCCCGTCACGCGGTGAACGCGCCGCGATCCGTCTGGGCCTGCGCGAGGTCGATGGCCTGAAGGCCGGGGATGCCGCCCTGCTGCTGCAATACCGCGCGCAGAAGAAGCCCATCTCGATCGCCAATCTCCATGCCTTCGGTGTGCCCGTGTCAGGTCTGGAAAAACTCGCCGCCGCCGATTGTTTCCGCTCGCTGGGATTGGATCGCCGCGCCGCGCTGTGGGAGGTGAAGGCGCTGGCGAAATCCAGGGCCCTGCCGCTCTTCGCCTTCGCTGACACGCGCGAGCAGGGGGATGAGGCGCATGTGGCGCTGCCCGAAATGGCACTCTCCGAGCATGTGGTGAATGATTATCAGACACTCAAGCTGTCCTTGAAGGCGCATCCCATGCAGTTCCTGCGGCGGCTCTGCCTCGAGCGCAAGGTGACGGACAACCAGAAGCTCAAGACGCTCCGCAACGGCGCCCCCGTCACGGTTGCGGGCGTCGTGCTGGTGCGCCAGCGTCCGGGCTCGGCCAAGGGTGTGGTGTTCCTGACACTCGAGGACGAGTTCTCCGTCTGCAACGCGGTGATCTGGCCGCAGGTGCTGGAAACCCACCGCGCCGTGGTGATGGGTGCGCGCCTCATGCTCATCAAGGGCCGCGTGCAGAAGACGGGCGAGATCATCCACGTGGTGGCGAGCACCATAGAGGACCAGTCCTCATGGCTGGCCTTGCTCACCGAGGATGGCAGCCTTCTGAAGAACACGCTGGCACGGGCGGATGAAGTGGCAAGGCCAGGGCCCGACCCCTACCAGCAGCAGCCTGCGGCGCGGCATCCAAGGCAGGTGCGGGTCATTCCGAAGAGCCGGGATTTTCATTGAGTCAGAATATCATTTAGGTCCGTCACCCCGGCGAAGGCCGGGG
>NZ_JBIICB010000029.1:0-24365 GCF_044239095.1 Aestuariivirga sp.
CCGCGCGTGGACGTGATGCTCACCCTGTCCGGCATCTTCCGCGATCTTCTGCCCTTGCAGACGCGGATGCTGGCCGAGGCCTGCTGGCTCGCCGCATCGGCTGATGAGCCGCTCGACATGAATTTCGTGCGCAAGCATGCGCTGGCGCATATGGCAGCGAACAATTGCGACCTCGAGACGGCAGCGCTCCGCGTGTTCAGCAATGCCGATGGCGCTTATGGCTCCAACGTCAACATGCTGATCGACAGCGGGCGCTGGGAAGATGAGGACGAGCTGGGCGACATGTTCGCCAAGCGCAAGTCCTTCGCCCATGGCCGCCATGGTCAGGTGGCGCAGCAGTCACAGCTGATGGCCTCCGTGCTGTCGGGCGTCGACCTTGCCTATCAGAATCTGGAGTCGGTCGAGCTGGGTGTGACGACCGTCGACCATTATTTCGACTCGCTTGGCGGCATCAGCCGTGCGGCGGAGAAGCAGCGTGGGTCTGCCGTGCCCGTATATATCGGTGACCAGACGCGCGGCGCTGGCGTGGTGCGCACGCTGGCTGACCAGGTGGCGCTCGAGAGCCGCACGCGCGTGCTGAACCCCAAGTGGTACGAGGGCATGTTGAAGCATGGGCATGAGGGCGTGCGCCATATCGAATGCCATCTGACCAACACGGTCGGCTGGTCCGCCACGACCGGACAGGTGGCACCCTGGGTCTATCAGCAGTTCAGCGAGACCTATGTGCTGGACGAGACGATGCGCGACAGGCTCGCAGCACTGAACCCGAAGGCCGCCGTGAAGGTGGTGAACCGTCTGCTGGAAGCGCAACGGCGTGAATTCTGGTCTCCCGACGCGGAGACACTGGCAGCGCTGCAGCGCGCCGGGGAAGAACTTGAAGACAGGCTCGAAGGCATTGGAGTTGAGGTAGCGGCATGACACTGGTTATTGATAAGAAGCCCAAGCCGCGCATCAATCCGCGCGAAGATGGTGATGGAAGCGTTCAGGTTCATCTTGATCCGGCCACATCGATCGGCACCGCCAAGGTGTTCTCGGTCTATGGCAAGGGAGGGATCGGCAAGAGCACGACCTCCTCCAACCTCTCGGTCGCCTTCTCAAAGCTTGGAAAGCGCGTGCTGCAGATCGGCTGCGATCCGAAGCATGACTCGACCTTCACGCTCACCAAGAGCCTTGTGCCGACGGTCATCGACATTCTGGAGCAGGTGGACTTCCATTCGGAAGAGCTGCGGCCTGAGGACTTCGTGTTCCAAGGCTACAATGGCGTGATGTGCGTCGAGGCCGGCGGCCCGCCCGCAGGGACAGGCTGCGGCGGCTATGTGGTGGGCCAGACGGTGAAGCTGCTGAAGGAGCATCACCTGCTGGAAGACACCGACGTCGTGATCTTCGACGTGCTGGGCGACGTGGTGTGCGGCGGCTTCGCCTCTCCCCTGCAGCATGCGGACCGTGCGCTGATCGTGACGGCCAATGACTTCGACTCGATCTTCGCGATGAACCGCATCGTGGCGGCCATCAATGCCAAGGCCAAGAACTATGGCGTGCGGGTGGGTGGCGTGATTGCCAACCGCTCCAAGGACACCGACCAGATCGACCGCTTCGCGGAGGCCACGGGCCTGAAGCGCATCGCACATCTCCCCGATGTCGACGCGATCCGTCTGAGCCGCCTCAAGAAGTCGACGCTGTTCGAGATGCCGTCTTCTCCGGAAGTGGACCATGTGCAGAAGGAATACATGCGGCTGGCGGCCCAGCTGTGGACCGGGGGCGAGCCCTGCGAGGCGCGCTCCATGAAGGACCGCGACATCTTCGACTTCCTGGGGTTTGACTGATGAGCGACAGCTACCTCGAGCGCCGCGAAGAGATCGAAACCTATTTCGACAAGACGGCCGCGACCACCTGGCAGAAGCTGACCTCCGACGCGCCGGTGAGCGGCATCCGCGCCACGGTGCGCGCGGGGCGTGACCGGATGCGGGCGACGCTGCTCTCCTTCCTGCCCGCTGACCTGCGCGGTGCGCGCGTGCTCGATGCCGGTTGCGGCACGGGGGCATTGGCCGTCGAGGCGGCCAAGCGCGGGGCGGATGTGACGGCGGTCGACATTTCCCCCACACTCATTGGCATCGCGCGCGAGCGGCTGCCGGAGAAGCTGGGATCGGGCCGCATCCATTTCGTGGCGGGCGACATGCTGGACAAGAAGCATGGCAAGTTCGACCATGTGGTGGCGATGGACTCCCTCATCCACTACAGCCTGCCCGACATGGTGGGCATGCTGGTGCGGCTGTCCGACATGAGCCTCAACGGCATTCACTTCACCTATGCACCCAAGACGCCCGCTCTCGCCGCCATGCATGTGGTGGGCAAATTGTTTCCGCGCAGCGACCGCTCACCGCGCATCGTGCCGCATGCGACGTCTGCCCTCTACAGGCGGATCTCGCGCGATGAGGCGCTGCACGACTGGTCACTCGGGCGCAATGCCCGCGTCTCCAGCGGCTTCTACATTTCCCATGCGCAGGAGCTGAAGCGCGCATGAGGACAGTCAACCAGGCAATCGTCAAGGGCTGGCAGGCGCTGGGACCGCGCTTCCTGCCCTTTGCCGATGCCGCGACCAAGGATCTTCCCCTTGGCCGCCTGTTGCGCCTGTCGCTGTTCCAGGTCTCCGTCGGCATGGCGATCGTGCTGCTGACGGGCACGCTGAACCGCGTGATGATCGTGGAACTCGGCGTGCCTGCCTGGCTCGTCGGCCTGATGGTGTCGCTGCCCATCGTCTTCGCACCCTTCCGGGCGCTGATCGGCTTCAAGTCCGACACGCACAAATCCGTGCTGGGCTGGCGGCGCGTGCCTTATATCTGGTTCGGCACCATGATGCAGTTCGGCGGCTTCGCCATCCTGCCCTTCGCCCTCCTCGTGCTGACCGGCAACGGCCATGGCTCCGCCGTGTGGGGCGAGATCGGTGCCGCGCTTTCCTTCCTGCTGGTGGGTGCGGGTATCCACACCACGCAGACGGCGGGACTGGCGCTGGCCAATGACCTCGCCTCGCCTGAGACGCGGCCGCGCGTGGTGGCGCTGCTCTATGTGATGCTGCTGCTTGGCATGGTGGTGAGCGCCCTCGTCTTCGGCACGCTGCTGCATGACTTCAGCGCGGTCGAACTCATCCAGATCATCCAGGCGGTGGCGGTGATCACCGTTCTGCTCAATGGCATCGCCATGTGGAAGCAGGAAGCGCGCAACCCGCAGCTGACCCACCCCGATGCGCCACGCGTAACCTTTGCGGATGCATGGAAAACCTTCAGCCAGGCTGGCCGGGCCAAGCGCCTGCTGGTGGCCGTGGGACTCGGCACGGCTGCCTTCAGCATGCAGGACATATTGCTCGAGCCCTTCGGCGGACAGGTCTTCGGCATGAGTGTCGGCCAGACCACATGGCTCACCGCCACGCTGGCAGCCGGAACCCTGGCCGGTTTTGCCTTCGCGGCACGGCAACTGGGCCGGGGCGGCGACCCCTATCGCATTGCATCGCTCGGCATTCTCGCCGGCATCGCGGCCTTCGGCGCCATCATCTTCGCACCGCTGCTCGACATGCCGTCGCTGTTCCAGACGGGATCCTTCTTCATCGGGCTGGGTGGCGGTCTGTTCTCCGTCGGCATGCTGACAGCGGCGATGGACCTGGCCTCCAGCGGCTCCGGCAGCATGAGCGGCTTTGCGCTCGGCGCATGGGGCGGCGTTCAGGCGACGGCCGCCGGTGTGGCCATCGGCGTGAGCGGCGTGCTGCGCGACACGGTTTCGGCACTGGCCGGGCAAGGCGCGCTGGGCGAAGCCTTCTCCGGCCCCGCCGCGGGATATGTCGTCGTCTACCAGATCGAGATCGTTCTTTTGTTCGCAACCCTTGCCGTGATCGGGCCGATGGTCCGCTCCGGCAGCAACCGCAACGCCGCAAGACAGCCGGGCTTTGGCCTGGCTCACTATCCGGGCTGACCCTCGAGGAGAAACACCATGTCTGCAGCCTTTACCCAATACATCGATGTGGCACAGGTGGTGCTCTACCTGTTCTGGGCCTTCCTGGCGGGGGTGCTGATCTACCTGCACCGCGAAGACAAGCGCGAGGGCTACCCGCTCGAGAACGAGCGCTCGGCCCATATCACGGTGCAAGGCTGGCCGGCGGTGCCGGCTCCGAAGGAATATCTCCTCGCCGACGGTTCCAAGGTCTATGCGCCGCGCGCTGAGCCCTATGATGCACGTCCCGTGAAGGCCACCCCGATCGGCCCGTGGCCGGGCGCACCTCTGGAGCCCGATGGCGATCCGATGGTCGATGGCGTTGGCCCTGCAGCTTACGCCGAGCGCCTGGATATTCCGGATGCCGCGATCAACGGCACGCCGAAGCTCGTTCCGCTGCGCAAGGCCGAGGGCTGGCACATTGAGGAGCGCGATCCCGACCCGCGCGGCATGCCGGTGATCGGCGCCGACGGCAAGCAGGGTGGCACGGTGAAGGATGTGTGGGTCGACATCGGCGAATACATCATGCGCTACCTCGAGGTCGAGGTGACGGACAAGCAGGGCAACACCCGCAACGTGCTGCTGCCCACCACGCTGTCGCGCATCTGGGCGTCACGCAACCGCGTCGAGGTGAAGTCGATCACGTCCAAGCAGTTCATGAAGGTGCCGGGCCTGCGCAACCCCGACGTGGTGACCAGGCTCGAGGAAGACAAGATCTGCGCCTTCTATGCGGGCGGCCACCTCTATGCGACGCCTGAGCGCGCGGAGCCGCTCGTATGAGCGCGCACCACGACGATTTCGACTTCGAGCCGGTGCGCGGGCTGCCGCAGGTGCTGCCGAAGGGCGAGCGCATGCTGTGGCAGGGTGCACCGCGCTGGCAGGACCTGGCCGTGCACGCCTTCCATGCGCGCAAGGCCATCTGGTACTTCGCCGCACTGGCGCTGGCCCAGGCTGCCTACCGTTACGCCGATGACCAGACCCTTGCTGAAGCGGTGAGCCCCTTCCAGTGGATGATGGTGTTGGGCCTGATCGTGGCCGGGATGCTCACCGGGCTCGCCTATCTCTCCGCACGCACCACCGTCTACACGGTCACCAACAAGCGGCTGGTGATGCGCATCGGCATGGCATTGCCGGTGACGATCAACCTGCCCTTCTCCCAGATCGACGGCGCATCGCTGCGCCTCTTTGCCAATGGCTCGGGCGACATTCCGCTGAAGGTGACCCACAAGGAGCGCGTGGCCTATCTGTTGCTGTGGCCCCATGCCCGGCCCTTCCACGTCTCGCACCCGCAGCCCTGCCTGCGCTGCATCGCCAATGCCGACCAGGTGGCGGGCCTTGTGGCCTCGGCGCTGGCCGGCACCGCGACCCCCGCCTTAAGCGAGGCGGCCGCACCCACCCGGCAGACGGCCACGCAGCAACCGGTGGCGGCCTGAGCCATGGCAAGCGCTCCCGCCCGCAGCCACGTTCCGCCGCTTCCGCTGGCCCTGAGCTTCGGCATGGCCCTGCTGGCGCTTGTGCTGGTGGCCGGTGCCCGCGTGACGGGATATTCGCCCGAGCAGACGCTGCCGGGCGCCACGGTTGTCGATAGCCGTCTCCTGCGTTTCGAGCAGGCAGCCGACGGCCGCGTGACCGTGATCGACAGCACCACGGGAGAGGCCATTTCGGCCACCGCCCCGGGTGCGGAAGGCTTCCTCAAGGGTGCGCTGCGCGGGCTCTCACGCATGCGCATGTCGGATGAGAGTGCGCGCACGGCGGACTACCGCCTCGAGCGCCTGTCCAACGGACAATTGCTGTTGATCGACACCGCAACCGGTGTGAAGCTGGACCTCAATGCCTATGGCCGCGGCAACGCGGCAGTCTTTGCTGCATTCCTCGAACCGACAGGAGACCAGAGCTGATGCTGAATCCCTTCGCTTCCGCCACCCGCGAGGATGTGATGTGCACCGTTCGCGTGGTGAACACCTTCGAGAACCTCGCCGCCCATGTCGAACTGGATGACGGCGTGACCGTGGAACCCGGCGACGAGGTGCTGGTCCACGGCAAGCCCATCATCGTGCCCTTTGGCGAAAGCGCCATCGAGCGGCGCAAGGCCACCATCACCCGGGCCACCTGGCTCGAGCGCAAGTGGACGAAGATGACGGGCGATCTTGAATTCATGGAACTACTGGAATTCAGCTTTTCGGGGGAGGAGCTCTCATGACCATCGAAACACTCGGAATCAGGTCCGCGGACACGCTCGCCAAGGCACAGGAATCCACCGTGCTGAGCCCGCGCTTCTACACCACCGACTTCAAAGCGCTGGACAAGCTGGACGTGACGCCCGTGCGCAAGGAATGGGACGCGCTCATCGCCGAGCTGCAGTCCGACCCCAACAAGTCCCACTTCAAGCGTAACGAAGAATGGGACAAGATGGACCTGGCCGACCTGCCGGAAGGCCTGCGCAAGGAGTTCGTCGATTTCCTCGTCAGCTCGCTGACCGCGGAATTCTCCGGCTGCGTGCTCTATTCCGAAATGCGCAAGCGCGGCTCGAACCCCGACATCTGCGAATTGTTCCGCCTGATGGCGCGCGACGAGGGACGCCATGCCGGTTTCATCAACGACACGCTGAAGGACTTCAACATCGGCGTCGATCTTGGCTTCCTGACCAAGACCAAGAAATACACCTTCTTCAAGCCCAAGTTCATCTTCTACGCGACCTACCTGTCGGAGAAGATCGGCTATGCGCGCTACATCACCATCTTCCGGCACCTGCAGGCCCATCCGGAGCGGCGCATCCACCCGATCTTCAAGTGGTTCGAGAAGTGGTGCAACGACGAGTTCCGCCATGGCGAAGCCTTCGCGCTGCTCATGCGGGCGCACCCGGAACTGCTCTCCGGCGTCAACAAGCTGTGGGTGAAGTTCTTCCTGCTCGCCGTGTTCGCCACCATGTATGTGCGCGACCACCAGCGGCCGCATTTCCATGAGGCACTCGGCATCGAGCCGACGGAATATGGCTACAAGGTCTTCAAGATCACCTCGGAAATCTCCCGCCAGGTGTTCCCGCTCGAGCTCGACATCGACAACCCGGCCTTCTTCGCGGGCCTCGAGAAATTGCGCAAAATCAATGACCGCAATGGCGAATGGCAGAAGAAGGGTGGGATGACAGCGAAACTGGGCAAGGCCTGGACGAGCGCCGCGGCAGGTTTCACCTTCCTGAAGCTCTACATGCTGCCGTCCAAGGCCAACGACCTGCCGGGCCAGGTCCGGCTGGCCCCGACATGGTGACCGGCCACTGATGGATTACGCCCTTCCCATCGCCTATGCGCTATGTCTCTGGTGGTTCTCGACCGGGCTGATCTTCTATCTCGATCAGCTGCCGGTCCGGACCTTCCGCTGGAGCATGGCGGGGGCGACAGCGCTGCTGGCGGCTTCCCTTTACGTCATCTGGAGTGGCGGGGCGGATACCTCGCTGTGGGGCGTCTATGCGGCCTTCACGGCGGGCGTCATCGCCTGGGGCTGGCAGGAAATCAGCCTCTACACCGGCTTCGTGACGGGACCGCGCAAGCACCGCTGTGCGGAAGGCTGCACCGGCTGGCGGCATTTTGGCCATGCGATCGGCGTCAACCTCTGGCACGAGCTGGCGATCATCGGCGTGGCCGCCGTGATTGCCGCGCTCAGCTGGGGCAACGAAAACCAGTGGGGCTTGTGGTCCTACCTGCTGCTCTGGGTCATGCACCTCAGCGCGCGGCTGAACGTCTTCCTTGGCGTGCGCAATGTGAGCGAGGAATTCGTGCCCGCCCATATGGAGGTGCTGAAAAGCTTCCTGACCCGCAAGCCCATGAACCTGCTGTTCCCCGTCTCCGTAACGGGCGGCACCATCGGCGCGGTGCTGCTGTTCCAGCAGGCCTCGTCGGCCAGCGATCCTGCGGCGGTGGCGGGCTTCTCCCTGCTGGCGGCACTGGCCAGCCTGGCGGTGGTGGAGCACTGGCTTCTCATGCTGCCGCTGCCCGTCGAAAAGCTGTTCCGCTGGAGCCTGCCAGGACGGCGGGACGCGGCGAAATCGCGCAAGTCCAATACGCCCCGTTTTGACTATACAGCCCTGAAAACGAACCTGACGCCATGACTCCTTATGAAATGACAAGGGGCGGCAGAGAGCCCTCCGGAGAGGACCAGATGGACTACGAACATTTCTTCAAGTCGGAACTCGACTTGCTGCGCAATGAAGGCCGCTACCGGGTCTTCGCCGACCTCGAGCGCAAGGCGGGCCAGTTCCCGCGCGCCACCCACCACGGGGCGGGCGGACGCGAAATCACCGTCTGGTGTTCCAACGACTATCTGGGCATGGGCCAGAACCCCAAGGTGCTGGCCGCCATGCACGAGGCCCTGGACCGCTGTGGCGCGGGTGCCGGCGGCACGCGCAACATCTCCGGCACCAACCATTACCATGTGGAGCTCGAGCGCGAACTCGCCGACCTCCATGGCAAGGAAGGGGCCCTGCTCTTCACCTCCGGCTATGTGTCCAACTGGGCCGCACTTGGCACGCTGGCGAGCTGCATTCCGAACTGCGTCGTGTTTTCGGATGCGGGCAACCATGCCTCGATGATCGAGGGCATCCGCCACAGCCGGGCGGAACGGCACATCTTCAAGCACAATGACCTGGCCGATCTCGAGCGGCTGCTGAAGGCGGCGGACCCGTCGCGGCCCAAGCTGATCGCCTTTGAATCCGTCTATTCGATGGATGGCGACATCGGGCCGATCAAGGAGATCTGCGACCTGGCCGACAAGTACAATGCCATGACCTATCTCGACGAGGTTCATGCGGTGGGCATGTATGGCCCGCGCGGCGGCGGCATTGCCGAACGCGAAGGGCTGATGGACCGCATTACCGTGATCGAGGGCACGCTGGGCAAGGCCTTTGGCGTGGTCGGCGGCTACATCACGGGCTCAGCCGCCCTGTGCGACTTCGTGAGGAGCTTCGCCTCTGGCTTCATCTTCACCACCGCCCTTCCCCCGGCGGTGGCCGCAGGGGCTGCGGCCTCGATCCGCCACCTCAAGGCCAGCGAGATGGAGCGCATGCGCCACAAGGAGCGCGTGGCCAAGCTGCGCCGCAAACTCGACGCGGCGGGTGTTCCCTACAAGGCCAATGACAGCCACATCGTTCCGGTGATGGTGGGCGACGCCAAGAAGTGCAAGTGGATCAGCGACATATTGCTGGAACAGCATGGGATTTACATCCAACCCATCAACTACCCCACCGTGCCGCGCGGCACGGAAAGGTTGCGCATCACACCAACACCGCTCCATAGCGATGCCGACATGGACCACCTCGTCTCGGCATTGTCAGAGCTGTGGTCGCAATGCGCCTTGGCGCGTGCCGTTGCCTGAAGTGATCTTCCGTGGCCCCCGTCCGTAATGGATCATCATGATAGGGGCACGGTCGATGACAAACTGGATAGTTCTGTGGATCGTTGCGGCGGTCATCTTTCTTGCCATTGACCTGATATGGCTGGGATGGCTGGGGCGTGGCATCTATCAGTCAGAGATCGGCCCCCTTCTCCGCCAGCCGTTCAACTTGCCGGCTGCGGGGGCGTTCTACCTGCTCTATGTCACCGGGCTGATGATCATGGTGATCTGGCCAGCCTTCCAGGCGCAGTCGGTTTCTCAAGCCTTGCTGCGCGGGGCGCTTCTGGGCCTCATTGCCTATGGCACTTATGACCTGACGAACCTTGCCGTGATGAAGGGTTTCACCACGAAGATCGCCATCATTGACATGATTTGGGGCACAATCCTTACAGGCGCGGTGGCAAGTCTCACCGTTCTGCTCGGAACAAAACTCCTGTCGAGATAACGTCAGCCGAGCTGGTCGAAGGTTTCCAGCGCCCGCGCGGCGTAAACAGCACCTGGCCCACCCGCCATCTCGACGGAGACGGCCAGCATCTCGGCAAGCTCCTCGCGCGAGGCGCCATGCTTCTTTGCGGCCGCAACGTGATAGACGATGCAATCATCGCAGCCCTTGGCCACCGCGATCGCCACCGCCGTCAGTTCCTTGATCGCGGGAGAGATCTTTCCCTCCCGCGTTGCGGCCACGGTCAGGCCGTTGAAGGCCATCATCGTCTGTTTCTCGGCCTTGAACAGCCCCATGAGGCGGGCGTTCACGGCATCGAGCTTCTGCTTGGCGTCTGACATGTGAATCTCCAGTTCTAGAAAAAGGCCTTGCCGTTCTCTTTCGAGAAGGCGTGCCACTTGGAGCGGTTGACGGTCATGTAGCAGGTCTGGCCTTCCACGCCCTCGAACTCGGTCGAGGTCTTCACCCGCACGCGGCAATCATCAAGGTCGACGTCGATGATCATGTCGCCGCCCAGAAGCTCGGTCACGAAGATCTTGCCGGTGATGTGGTCATCCGACGGCTTGGTCATGGAGATCGACAGCGCATCGGGTCTAACGCCCACGCGCAGTGCGTCCTGGCGCGCGCCAGACGCGATGATCCGCTGCTGCTCATCATTGACGGCGATCGCAAAGTTGGGATGGACGAAATGCGTGCGCCCTGCCCGGTCCTCGATCTTCGCATCCATGAAGTTCATCGCCGGCTCGCCCACGAAGCCTGCAACCCAGGCGTTGACCGGCTTGTTGTAAACCTCGCGCGGGCTGCCCAGCTGCTGCAGCTCGCCGTCATGCATCACGGCGATGGTGTCTGCCATCGACATGGCCTCAAGCTGGTCGTGCGTCACGTAGATCATGGTGGTGCCCAGCGTGCGCTGCAGATGCTTGATCTCGCCGCGCATGTGGGCGCGGAGCTTGGCGTCGAGATGCGCGATCGGCTCGTCGAAGAGGAACAGGTTCGGCTCACGCACAATGGCGCGGCCGATGGCGACGCGCTGCTTCTGGCCGCCCGAGAGCTCCTGCGGGCGGCGCTCCAGCAGATGGCTGATTTCCAGCAGCTTTGCCGCCGACGTCACCCGCTCCTTGATCACGGAAGCGCCCTGGCCACGCAGTTTCAAGGGGTTTGCCATGTTTTCGAATACGCTCTTGTGCGGGTAGAGCGCGTAGTTCTCGAACACCATGGCCACGTCGCGGTCCTTTGGCGGCAGGGTGTTGATGGGCTTCTCGTCGAACAGGATCTCACCCGAGGTAATGTGCTCGAGGCCCGCCACCATGCGCATGGTCGAGGACTTGCCGCAGCCCGAGGGGCCGAGGATCGAGAGGAATGAGCCATCCGGACACTCGATGTTGAGGTCCTTCACGGCAGACACATTGCCGTACTTCTTCCAGACGTTGCGGAACGAAACTTTCGCCATTGTGAGCTCCTGCTATTCCTTGACCGCGCCCATGGTGAGGCCGGTGACGAGATATTTTCTGATGATGAGGCCGAGGAACATCATGGGAAGTGCGGTAACGACACCGGCTGCCATGATCTGCCCCCACTGGATGTTCTGCGGCTGAACCAGCTCGCGCGTGGCGGCGGGCAGCGTCTTGGCGCCGCCGGAACCGATGATCGCTGCGAACAGATAGTCGTTCCAGGCGAAGAGGATACACAGCACGATGAAGGCGCCGATGCCGGGGGCGACCAGCGGAAGGATGGCACGCAGCGCCTGGAAGCGCGTGGCGCCATCCACCATCTGCGCCTCCTCGATGGCATAGGGCACGTTGTCGAAGAAGCCCTTCAGGATCCAGATGGCGAAAGGCAGGTTGAAGGTGGTGTAGGCGAGGATGAGGCCCGGCAGCGTGCCCACCAGGTTCAGCTCGCGGAAGATCCAGTAGAGCGGCACGAGCACCGCCACCACCGGCGCCATGCGCGTGGAGATGATCCAGAAGAACAGGTCGCTCTTGCCGCGGAACTCGATGCGGGAGAGCGAATAGGCGCACATTGAGCCCAGCACAACGGACACCACAGCGGATCCTCCCGCCGCAACGAGCGAGTTGAACAGGTAGGTGGAGAAGCCCAGGTTGGCGAAGAGTTCATAGTAATGCTTGGTGGTCGGCGTGAAGTTGAAGAACACCGTCACGCCGGCCCAGTCGCCCACCTCTGGAATCTGGAAGGCCTCCAGCAGGTCCTTGAAGGACGACATGAACATGATGAAGATCGGCAGGACCGTCCACACCATGTAGAAGGCGATGAACACCACCGAGAACCACTTGAACACCTTTGAGGGCCAGCCCTCGTATTGGATGACTTCGCGGGATGCCATGACTTAAACCTTCTTGGGCTGCTGGCGGTCGAAGATGCGGACCAGCAACATGCCGAGGATGATGGTGACGATGAGCAGGATGAGTGCAATCGCGGCACCCCGCCCGAGCTTGAAGAACTTGAACGACACCTCGAAGAGGTAGACGGGCAGGATCTTCGTCGAATTGCCGGGGCCGCCGCCAGTGAGCACCAGAATGGAGTCGATGAAGCGGAAATTATCCATGAAGCGCAGCATGATGGCGATGAGCAGCACAGGGTAGAGGTTGGGCAGCGTCACCGACACGAAGTTGCGCAAGGGCGAGGCGCCGTCCACCATGTTGGCTTCGAGCTGGTCCTGCGGCACGCGCTTGAGGCCCGCCAGCGTGATGAGGGTGATGAGCGGCGTCCACTGCCAGACGTCCACCAGCACGAGGCCGAGCATGGCCGTGTCGGCGCTGGCGAGGATCGATTTGGCCCCCAGGATGCCGAGGCTCTGGAACAGCCAGTGATACCAGCCGAAGGTGCCGTTATAGAGGAAGTACCACACCATGCCGGCCACCAGCGGGGCCACCATCATGGGCATGAGCAGCGTGGTGACAAGCACCTTTTCCCAGCGCGAGCCATTGAGCGCCACGGCAAGGAACACGCCGATGATGAGCTGCAGTGTAAGGCACATGACGCTGTATTGAATGAGCAGCCACCAGCCCATCAGGAATCGCGTGTCGCTGAAGAGCTTGGTGAAGTTCTCGAAATTGTTCCACTCGACCTTGCCGATGTCCACGTCGTGCAAGCTCATGTAGATCATCCAGAAGAACGGATAGATCGAGATGAAGGCCAGCACGACGATGGCGGGCATCATCAGCCAGAAGTAATATGCCTTGGATGCGGCAGGGTTGATCGACGGCGGATCAGCCGCGACATAGGAAACTGGCTTCGATTCGACGCTGTCGGGAATCTGCCGGACGCGGAACAGTTCGGTTCCGCCTGCAAGGCCTTTCGGCCGGTCGATCGTGGTGCTGGAATTGGACATGGGTTCCCCTGCGAGCAGCATCGCATTTTGATACCGGCGGCCTTTCGGCCGCCGGTACGTTTGCAGTTGCGGTTGAGCCTCAGCCCGCCCCGTTCAGCTCGTCGAGCTGGGTCTGGATCGACTTCGCGGCCTCTTCCGGAGACTGCTCGTTCGACAGGCACTTCTGCACTTCCGCGGCGAGGATCGAGTGATACTCGTTGCCGTTGGGGATCTTGGGGCCCAGCACGAAGTTCGGGTCCTTGATGCCGAAGTTGTAGACGGGGTCGAAGGTCAGCGCGTTCGGCATGTTGGTCGGACGCTGCTGGGCCTTCTTGACGTCTTCGCGTTCCAGCACGGACTTGCGGGTCGGCGTGCCGCCGAGGCCCTTGAGCACGTTGTACTGGTTTTCCTGGGACACAGACCAGATCGCGAAGATGTAGGCCGCGCGCTTCAGGTCGTCGGAGGCATTGCCGTTGATGCCGATGCCGCCGATGCCGCAGTTCGTGCCGTTCACCGCTTCGCCGCCGTTCTTGATCCACTTGGGATCGCCCTTCGGGCAGGGAGCGTAGGCCGTCTTGCCGCCAGCCGCGCGAGAGGTCTTCTCGTCTTCGATCGACGCGGCGAACTCGTGATACTGCGTCTGCATCGCGATGTTGCCGGACTGATAGACGGTGTTGAGCTCGAGCGTGCCGTTGGCCAGGTTGTCCGGGTGGCAGACGTCCGCCAGTTCCTTGAACTTGCCAAGCATGGCGATCGAGGACTCATCGCCCCAGTTCGTCTTGCCCGGCTCCTTGGAGCCATAGACGTCGTCGATGTTCCAGTCCATCCACCGGCCGTTGGCGAAGAGGAAGCGCTGGATGTCAAGCTGGGTCGTCCATGCGAAGGAACCCTGGTGCTGGGCGTAGCCATAGGGCACGTCCTTGCCAGCTTCCTTGGCCTTCTTGAAGAAGGCCGCCATGTCGATCACGTTCTGCCAGGTCGAGTCCTTGTTGAACTCGAGGCGATAGCCGTATTCGGCTTCGAAGTCCTTGGAGTTCGCCTCGAACAGGTCCTGACGGTAGAAGGTACAGGCGATCGCCGCGTCATAGGGCAGCGCGATGATCTTGCCCTTCTCGTAGAAGCGTCCGCAGGCGGAGAGGAAGTTGGGGAACCAGGCTTCGTCGCCATAGCCCTCAGGGTCCTGCGGCAGGGTCTCGTCGCCGAACATCGGCGTCATGTCGGCGTAGAAGTCGGCGAAGGGCGAGCCGATCGGCTTGTCCTGCACGTAGTTGAGGACGTAGTCGGCCTTGCCGCCGCGGAGGTCGATGCCGACCTTCTGCTGCACGACCGGAAGGTCGTCCGTCAGAATGGTCACTTCGATGCCGGTCTTGTCCGTGAAGGCCTGGATATTGTCACGAATGGCGAAGGACGGCGGGGTGTTTTCCGACATGAAGACGAGCTTCGAGCCGGCATACTGCTTCCACTTTGCGTCCTCAGACGAGGCCGCCTGCACCTTGCTGCGCGTGACGGTGGAGCTGAGGCCCAGCGTCATGCCGCCCACGCCGAGGGCGGAGGCTGCGCCACCACCCAGTTCGAGGAACTTGCGGCGGTTGATGCGCTGATAGACTGCATTTTTCGGAATCGAAAACATGCGCGTTTTCTCCCATGATGATTATCATTGTCTTGAGTTGCCGGCAGGACATGCGGGCAGCGCTTGCCGCGCTTGCGCCTCCTGCCGATGGTCTTCAGGCTTGCCTGCGAATATGCCTCCTTTCTCAGGCCACAATTCCGGCCCTCAAGAGCGTTCGTTCATGCACCCGCGACGTGGGCCTTGATCAGGTTGTTCACATCGCTGGCTTTTTCCATGAAGACCATGTGCCCGGCGCCCTCCAGCACATGCACTTTGGCGCCCGGCAGGTTCGCTGCGTGGGCGGAAGGGATGATTTCGTCCAGCTTGCCCCAGATCACCAGGGTCGGGGGCAGCTTGCCGGCAAGCGCCTGGCCCGGAGCATCGGCCTGCTTGCCGCCGCCAAAGAGAGCGGCCGCGAGCGACTTGAGGAGCGGCTCGACGCCGTCCAGACGCTTGAACTTCAACACGTCGTCAACCAGCTGGCGGCTCACCAGGCTCTTGTCGGCGAACAGTTTCTCCAGCACCGGCTTCAGGTCCTTGCGGCCCTGGGCGGCAACATATTCGTCGACGTAGCTGCCGATGTCAGAGCCCAAGCCCGCCGAGCAGATGAGCGTCAGGGACTTCACCTTCTCCGGATGCTCCGCCGCCATCTGCATGGCGATGGCGCCGCCCATGGAATGGCCCACCAGATGCGCCTTGCCAATGCCGAGCTTGTCCATGAAGGCCGCCAGGGCGTTCTTCATCGCACCAAGGCCCGGCTTGTCGAGCTTCTTGGAAGACTGGCCGTGGCCCGGCAGGTCGAGGGCATAGACAGTTGCCTTCTCACCCAGCGCGTCGATGTTGAACAGCCAGTTGTCGAGGTCACCGCCGAAGCCGTGGATCAGGATGATCGTCTCGGCGCCGTCGCCGCGCTTGGCATAGCGGAGGTTGCCCGCCGCCGTGTCCGCGAACTCAAACTTCGGGCCCTGGTCCTCCTCGCCCTCATCCGCCGCGGGCGCCACATAGGCTGCGACGAATGCGTCGATCTCGGAGTCGGGAACCGCAGCGTCGGCGATGACGCCGAGCAGCGTCTTCACCGGGTACATGGTGTCGGCCTGGCCGACGCGCCGTCTCAGCACGCCGGCCTCATGCGCTTCGACGGATCCCGCGATCTTGTCGGTTTCGACCTCGAGGATCGCGTCACCGACATTGATCTTCGAGCCATCTTCCAACAGCCAGCCCGTCACCTTTCCCTCCTTCATGGAGAGGCCCCACTTGGGCATGACGATCGGCACGATACGGGTATCTGTCATATTTACTTCCTCACTTGATTACTGGCAGCAGCTCAATGCGCCATCGATCGGTTCACGGCCTTGGCAATCGCGTCGGCCGAGGGGATGTAGAGGTCCTCGAGCACCGGGGAGAACGGCACGGGCGTATGCGGCGCCGTCACCATCTGGATCGGGCCCTTCAGCGCCTTGAAGCACTCCTGCGAGATCATCGAGGAGACATCCGACGCGATCGAGCAACGCGGGTTGGCTTCGTCGACGCAGACGACGTGGCCGGTGCGCTCGGCCGAGTCGATCACCGTATCCCAGTCGATGGGAGACAGCGTGCGCAGGTCGATCACCTCGCACTCCACACCCTGCTTGGCCAATGTGGCCGCGGCATCCATGGCGCGGTGCACCATCATGCCGTAGGTCACGATGGTGGCATGCTTGCCGTCACGCACGACGTTCGCCTCGCCGAAGGGAATGGCATAGGACTCAGCGGGCACGTCGGTCTCGAGGCCGTAGAGGTTCTTGTGCTCGCAGAAGATCACGGGATCATTGTCACGGATCGACTGGATCAAGAGGCCCTTGGCATCATAGGCGTTGGACGGGCACACCACCTTGAGGCCGGGGATGTGCACGAAGAGCGGCGTCAGCATCTGGCTGTGCTGGGCGGCGGCGCGGAAGCCGGCACCCACCATGGCGCGGATGACGACGGGCGTTTCCGCCTTGCCGCCGAACATGTACTTGAACTTGGCGGCCTGGTTGAAGATCTGGTCGAAGCAGACGCCCATGAAGTCAAGGAACATCAGTTCCGCCACAGGGCGCATGCCGCAGGCGGCCGCGCCGATGGCCGCGCCGATATAGGCCGACTCGGAGAGCGGCGTGTCGAGCAGCTTGCCCTTGTGCTTGGCATGCAGGCCCTTGGTGACGCCAAGAACGCCGCCCCATGCATCTTCTTCACCTTCACCGCCCGCACCGCCGACGATGTCTTCACCCATCACGATCACATTCGGATCGCGGGCCATTTCCTGGTCGAGCGCCTCGTTGATCGCCTGGCGCATGCTGATCTTGCGTGCCATGTGTTATCTCTCCTTCAGATCAGTAGCTGTTATAGACATCGGTGAGCAGGTCGGCGGCCGTCGGCAGCGGGGCTGCCTTGGCCGAGGCCACTGCATCCTGGATCTGCGCAACGATCTCGCGGTCGATCGCGTCCAGTTCGCCGCGGCCGATGACGCCGGCTTCGGTGACGCGCTGCGAGAACATCTTGATGCAGTCCTTGTTGACGCGGATGTCCTCAAGCTCGCCCTTGGCGCGGTAGGTCTGCTGGTCGCCCTCGAAGTGGCCGAACATGCGGATCATCTTGCACTCGAGAAGAGCCGGTCCGCCGCCTTCACGCGCGCGCTTGATGATTTCGCCAGCGGCTTCGTAGACCGCGAAGAAGTCGAGGCCGTCCACGGTGACGCCCGGCAGGCCGAAGCCCGCGGCGCGGTCGACGTAGGAGTCGACGGCGACGGCGTAGTCGCGCGAGGTCGATTCCGCATAGCCGTTGTTTTCAACGACGAAGATCGCGGGCAGGTTCCACACGGCCGCCAGGTTAAGGCTCTCGAGGAATGTGCCCTGGTTCGAGGCGCCATCGCCCACGAAGCAGATCGCCACGGCGCCATCGCCGCGGTACTTGGCGGCCAGTGCCGCGCCGCAGACGAGCGGTGCGCCGGCACCCAAGATGCCGTTGGCGCCCATCATGCCCTTGGACAGGTCGGCGATGTGCATCGAGCCGCCCTTGCCGCGGCAGGAGCCCGTCGACTTGCCATAGATTTCCGCCATCATCTCCTTGGGGTCCACGCCCTTGGCGATGCAGTGGCCGTGGCCGCGGTGGGTCGAGGCGATCCGGTCCTTGTCCTCGAGATGCATCATGATGCCGGTGCCGGCGCCCTCTTCACCCGCATAGAGGTGAACGAAGCCGGGAATATCGCCCTTGGCGAAGTCCGCGTGGAGGCGTTCCTCAAACTCGCGGATGGTCCGCATTGTGCGGTAGGCCTTCAGCAGGCCCGGCTTATCCAGCGGGAAAATTCCCGCCGTGCTGTTTGGAGCAGTCATCAATGTCCTCCCATGGGTTTAGAGTTTTCTTTGTTCATGCCGCGGCGCCGGGTTTGGACCGCATCAGTCCGTGGCGGGATGCATATTGCATGCAGCCACTGACGTTCACGGTGCGGAACGCGTCGGGCACCAGCTCGATCGTCACGTCGTCGTCGCGCGTGAAGGATAACTCGCGCTCGCCATCGAGCGCAATTGAACCGTCCGTGATCGACGGACGGTATTTGACGTTGGGCTTCATCGGCGCGAAGTCGCGGATGCCGATGCCCCGCATGTAGCCTGGCGCGATGGGGGTATCGAGAATGATGTTCGCCTCGTCCTCAGGCGCCAGGCGCACATGCAGGCCGCCGGGGGCGAGCCGGGTCACCGGCGTCAGCAACCCGGCGATAGCCGACATGCCAATCACTTCCGGGTCGGCGAAGGTCACAAAGAGTTCGCGGAAGGTCTCAGTGCGCCACAGGGCCCGCGCGCCGATGTAGCGCTCGGTCACCACGGCCACGTCCACGAGTGCAATCTCTTCCTGGTCGTTCACCCGCACCACGATTTTCTTGTTGGGCAGGAACGCCTCATTGGGCGGCACCTTGCCGGTCACGGCAAGGCCCACGGCCAGGCCGGTGATGGTGGGTTCGCGGTGCTCGGGGAATGCGTTGTTCGTGCCGGTCGAGATGCCGGCGATGGGAACGTCGCCACAGGTCGTCACCACCGCACGGTGTGTGCCGTCGCCGCCCAGCACCACGATTGCGGCCACGCCCTTTTCCTTCATCAGGCGGGCACCCTTCAGCGTGTCATCAACCGTGCCCGAAATCTTGTAGTCGAGATATTCGAGCTTGGGGAAATGCTTCAGCCCCTGGTTCTCAGCCCGGTCGATACCGCGGCGCACATGGTGCCGGATACCGCCGTTCTCCGGCATCATGTAGACGTGGTCCACCCCGCAGGCCTTCACGCAGGACAGGATGCGCAGCACGATATTCGCCCGGTCGGTGATCTGCAGCGCCGTGGCATTGGCGATCACCCGGCGGATGTCACGCGCAGAGACGGGGTTTGCAATGATGCCGATGGCGTTGACCATTTGAGACCTTGAATAAATACGCACTACTTGGTTGTTCGTATGATAAGCAAGCCACGTGCCAATTCGCTCATGCAACAAGAAACTCGGCGTTCCCGAGAAAAGCAGCGCAGCAAATATCTTGTGCAACTGCGAGATCGTCAGGCAGCAGCCGCTACACCTGTGGCACGCCGCGCCACAGCTGTGGCGCCACGCCGCGCTATGTGGCGCGCGGGCGCAGCGTGACGCCCAGACGCCTCATGCGGCGGTGCAGCGTGGTGCGGTCGATTCCGAGAAGCCGTGCGGCAGCAGAGACGTTCCATTGCGCATCGGCCAATTGCTGGCGCAGCACGGCGGCCTCGTCGCCCAGCTCGGCAGTCGGCAATTCCACGTTCCCGGGCATTGCCTCGCGGGAGCGGGTGAACACCTGGTCCGGCAGATCATCAATGCCGATTTCAGGATCGCTCGCCACGGCGCAGGCAAAATCGATCACGTTGACGAGTTCGCGGATATTGCCCGGCCAGTGATAGGCCGAGAGCACGCCCAGCGACTGTGCCGAGAGGCTGCGGGCCGTGCCATCGGCATAGGGCCGCTTTTCGAGAAGCTGTGTCACGATCCAGCCGAGGTCAGACCGGTCACGCAGCGCGGGCAGCGCGATGGTGGCGCCGTTCAGGCGGAAATAGAGATCTTCGCGGAACTTCCCCTGCCGGACGAGGTCAAGCAGGTCACGGTGGGTGGCGGCGATCACGCGCATGTCGACGGCGGTAGGACGCGCGCCGCCAATGGGTGTGACCTCGCGCTCCGCCAGAACGCGCAGCAGCCTCGTCTGGGAGGCGAGCGGCATGTCGCCGATCTCATCGAGGAACAGTGTGCCGCCATGCGCCTCGCGCACCAGGCCCCTCTTGCCCTTGTCGAGCGCGCCGGTGAAAGAGCCCGCCTCATAACCGAACAATTCGCTCTCGATCAGATTTTCAGGCAGTGCCGCGCAGTTGACGGGAATGAAGGCGCCCTTGGCCCGCACACTGGACTGGTGGATGGCCTTAGCGAGATATTCCTTACCCGTGCCCGTCTCGCCGCTCACCAGGATGCTCATGTTGGTGTTGAGCAGCCGCGCGAGCTTCTTCAGATTCTTCTGGATCGCGGCATCATCACCAGCGACGGACTTCAAGGCGGGGTGGAGCTTGTTGTCCTCTTCCGCCCTTGCCGAGGGCAGCACGCGGATGGTTTTGGGCGGCACCACCTGGATGAAGAGGTTCCGTCCCGACGATCGCAGCCTTACAACATTCCTTTCGATCGAGTGAGACGCCACAAATCGGGTGAGGCTGTCGATCTCGCAGTCGAAAGCGTCGCTGATCGGCCGCCCGATAAACATGGCAGTGTTCCGCCAGTCCGTCGCGAACTCCTCGGCGAGCAGGCGAGCGCCAAGATTGTTGAACCCCGTGATGTTGCCGGAGGAATCAAGAACCAGCACATATTCCGTATCGACTTCCGCCAGGGCGCGGTTGGAGGTCAGCTTGACGATCCAGTTCCGCGAGCAAGACCTTATGAGGTTTGCGGCTTCGATCCTGTGGGCGAAGTTCTTGACCATCTGCAGTGCCAGGAACTGGCTCGATTTCTCCTCCGGCGAGGTCAGCGCCGCAACATCCAGCACCGCGGCAAGCTTGCCTGCCGCGTCGAAGATCGGCGCAGCCGTGCAGGTGAGCGGAATGTGCGTGGCATCGAAATGATCGCTCTTGTGGACCACCAGGGCTTCACCCGTCGCGATGGCCGTACCCACCCCATTGGTGCCGGCCAGCGTTTCACTCCAATCGAAGCCATGGTGCAGCCCAGCCGAACGCGCCTTTTCCGAAACGGCAGAGTCACCGATATAGTCAAGGGTAATCCCGTTTTGGTCTGTGAGCAGAAGCAGATAGCCAAGCCCCGAAATCTGGCTGTACAGCGCCTCGACGCCGAAGCGCGCGGTGCGCAGCAGTTCCTCCATCGCCTCACGGTGCTCGCGCAGGCGGCCATCCTCCACGATCACGGCAGGGCGCAGCACGGTGGGGTCCAGCTTGTGGCCGTCAATGCAGCGCCGCCAGGAATTGGTGATGAGTTCATCCCGCGCCGTGGGCCGGCCTTCGGCCACACGGATCAGTTCGTTGATGTGTTCGATCTGCGGCGACGAGATGGGCTTGTCCTCCCGGATGCAAAAAAGATATCAAGCCGTTGCGATTCTCTTGTCAAGCATCGCAACGGACGAGCGCGCCTTTAGTGCGCCGCAACATGAATTCAGACGCTTCGCTGCTGCGTTGCATCGTGGCACGAGAACTGCATATTGATTATCAACATACTGCGATTTGCTTCGCAGTTGCAAAAAATCGAGAGGGAGTGACAGCAATGGATCTGGGTCTCAAGGGTTTGAACGTTCTGGTCACCGGCGGCACGAAGGGCATCGGGCGGCGGGCCGCCGACATGTTCGCCGCAGAGGGCGCCAATGTCGCGATCTGCGCGCGCAACGCGGAGGAGGTGCAGAGCACCGTCGCCGGGCTGAAGGCCCAGGGCGTCACGGCCTTTGGCCAGGCAGTCGATGTGGGCAACAAGGCCGCCCTTGAAGCCTGGGTCGCTGACAGCGCCAAGGCGCTGGGCGGCATCGACATCGTGGTCGCCAATGTCTCGGCACTCGCCGCGGCGGAGGATACCGAGGCCTCCTGGCAGGCGCAGTTCGACATCGACATGATGCACACGGTCCGCACCGTGAACGCCTCGATGGCCCACCTCGAAACGTCGAAGTGGCCGTCGATCGTCATCGTCTCCTCGGTGTCGGGCCGTGAGATCGACTTCACCTCGCCCGCCTATGGTGCCTTCAAGGCGGCGCTGATCCATTATGCCCATGGCCTGGCCCACAAGCTGGCGCCCAAGCGCATCCGCGTGAACTCCGTCTCACCCGGCAACGTCTATTTCAAGGACGGCATCTGGGAATACATCGAGAAGAACATGCCGGACCTGTTCAACCAGGCCCTGGCCCTGAACCCCACGGGCCGCATGGCAACCGCCGAGGAAATCGGCAAGGGCATCGTCTTCCTCGCCAGCCCGGCGTCCAGCTTCACCATGGGCACCAACCTGGTGATCGACGGCGCCTTGACCAAGGGCGTCCAACTCTAAACGCGGGAGGCTGACATGGCGGCGAACAGGACGATCCAACTGTCGGACGGCGCGGTACTGAATGCCATCGAGGCGGGTAGCGGCCAGCCGCTGGTCATGATCCCTGGCTGGTCCCAGTCGGCGGCGGAATATGGCCGCAACATCGAGGAGCTGGCCAAGACCCGCCATGTCATCGCGCTGGATATGCGCAGCCATGGCGAAAGCTCCAACGCAGCGACGGGCCACCGCATCCAGCGCCTCGCCAAGGACCTGCGCGAGGTGCTGGAGGCCCTGGGGCTCGACCGCGCCGACGTGCTTGGCCACTCCATGGGCAGTTCCATCATCTGGAGCTACCTCGACATGTACGGAGAGGACCGCCTGCGCCGCCTGGTCATCGTCGATCAGGCGCCGATGGTGGCCGCCCTTCCCGGCTGGGACGAGGCGACGAAGAAACAATACGGCTGCCTGCTGCCTGACGTGCAGTCGGTTGCGGGCTTCGCGGACGTCGTGCGCGCCACCGGCAGTGTCGATGGCACCATGGGCATCCTCAAGGGCATGTTCACCGCCGCCATGCCGGAGGCGGACCTGCGCTGGATCGCCACCGAGAACCTGAAGATGCCGCGCGCCGCCGCAGCCGACCTGCTGTTCGACCACTGCCTCAACGACTGGCGCGACGTGATCGCGGCAACCCGCCTGCCGTCGCTCGTCGTCGGTGGGCGCAAGAGCATCTTCTCGGCGGAATCGCAGGAGTGGATCGCCTCCGTCAACCCCAACGCCAAGGCCTCGATCTTCGAGGAGCATGAGGGCGGTGGACACTTCATGTTCTTCGAGAACCCGCGGCGCTTCAACGCCGAGGTCTCGGCCTTCCTTTCATCATAACCTGAACCGGAGAAACCATGGCGCTCACCCGCATGATTGTCGAAATCGGCATGGGAACGGACCTTACCGGGGCCGATTATACCAAGGCTGCGATCCGCGCCCTCAAGGACGCGCTCTGGCACAACTCCCTCACCATCGCCAATGCTGTGGGGCTCACCCCCCATGACATGCACGTGAAGGTTCTGGTGGGCGTGCCAAGGCCCGATCTGGTGGACAAGGCCGCAGTGGCAGCGACCCTGCCCTATGGCAAGTCCACGGTTGAGGTCATCGAGGGCGGCCTCGAAATCATGAACGATGAAGGAACCAATCTGACGCTGATGGCAAATGCCGCAGCGATCGTTTACCTCGACATGCCGGAGAAGAAATAATGGCCCTGAAGCGCATCATCCTCGAAATGGGCCATGGCAACGACATGCATGGCGGCGACTACACCAAGGCGGCGCTCCGCGCCGTGCAGGACTGCATTCACCACTCCTCGCTGCCGTTCCTGCGGACACTGTCCATCCCGCCAGCAGAGATGCAGATCGAGGTGACGATTGGTGTTCAGCAGCCGGACAAGGTCGACAAGGCGGCAGTCGCCGCGAGCCTGCCGCACGGCCAGGTGACGGTGAAAGTCGTCAAGGGCGGCCTCGACATCCCCGATGAGGAACGCGGCGGCGTTTCCGTGATCGCCATGGCAGGTGTGGCGGTTCGACTTGATCTCGATGAGCGGCTTGGGCTTTCCTAATCACGTCCGGCTTGACGCCCGCAAGATCAATCGCTTGAGCGGCGGGCTGTCGATTGAGATCACTGGAATATCTGCACTCCATTCTTCCCGTGACTCCAGCTTTCGCTGGCATGACGGTGAGAATTGGGAAGTGATGTCAACTGACCATCTGTAACTCTAGAGGTCACCGCGCAACGCTTAAAGCGATTGGCCTTCGTGCCTGTCGATCTTGGTCGGATTGGCAGAACCCGAAGCTTCGAGAATGACAGACATAGGGACCTCGTGGTGGGCCCACCAGGACTGCGAATAGCGGCACTTTCCCAATGAAACCGCCTAGGTTTGGGGAAATTGGGGGCTTTGATATCTTTGGAGGTTTCGTAACCGCTCCCCAAACCTTTTCTCGCTTTCATAGCCCCCAGATTGCCAATCGCAGCAACAGTCTTTTCGTGGCTCCACGGCTCGGACTTGCTCCCGGCTCACTCCGATCCTACGCTTCCGCAATCAGAAACCTTCTCTGCAAAAGAGAAAA
>NZ_JBIICB010000263.1:0-6160 GCF_044239095.1 Aestuariivirga sp.
TGCGGATGACCGCGACCACGAGCAGCGCGAACAGCAGCACGATCGGAATGAACAGGTGCGAATAGGCAGACGACGAGGACTGCCGCTCAGCTGCCGCGCTCATGCCTGTTGCCCGCCTCTGGTCACGTGTCTTGCCACCCCTACTCCGTTTCGACGATCTTCATGCCACGCGGGCGCTCCTGCGCGGGCGCAGGCTTGATGGGTGTTCCGGCCTTCTCCTTGTCGAAGTCGACGATCTTGATCGACTGCGGCACGCGCGCCGCGCCGAAGGTGCCCTGGGCCGCGACGGAGGTCTTGCGCGGCGTCTCGTCTGCGCCATCGCGGCCGAATTCGCGGATCTTGATCCTGGCGGAGGCATCTTCCTTCATCACCTCGCGCGCCACGGGAGCTTCCGCCGGCTTCAGCAGCTTGGGCTTCCCGTCTTCCCCGAACTCGACAATCTTCATGGCCTGTCCCTCACGAATTGAAGAAGCGGATCTTGATCTGCCGGCCCTGCGGCGGTGTCTCGGGCGCGGGCCGCGGTGCACGCGGCGGCGTGGAAAAGTCGACGATCCGCACGCTGGCAGGTTCGGGGACGGCAACGGCCGGCGTCCGCCTGCGCGGATCGGCCTCCTGCACCTCCGCCTTGCGGGGCTGGCCCAGGGGGCCGCTGCCGCCCGCGGTCTTTCCTGCGTGCTGGGAATGGCCGAACATCGATTCCAGGATGCGGTCGGGATGAATCTCGCCGCTCGCGAAGGTCTCAAACAGTCCGCCATTGCGGAACACGAGCACACGCGTGCACAGGCCGATGAACTCCTCGAGTTCGCTCGACATGAAGACCACCGCATTGCCCTGCGCCGCGAAATCGCGCAAGTGCCGGTAGAGCTCGCGCTTGGCCTCAACGTCGATGCCGCGCGCGGGGTCGTTCAGCACCAGGATGCGCGGGCGCAGCGCGAAGGCGCGCCCGATCAGAACCTTCTGCTGGTTGCCGCCCGAGAGCGAGGTGATCTTGTCGGAGCGGAAGCCATGCTTGATCGACAGCTTCTCCACCATCGAATCAAAGACGCTCGACAGCGACGGCCAATCGATGATCTTGATCAGCGGCACGCGCGGCGCCTTGGCGGCGAGCGGCAGCACCAGGTTCTCGAAGATGCTCATGTTGGCGAAGATGCCTTCGCGCTTGCGGTCGCCTGAAACATAGGCAACGCGCATCCGGTCGGCATCGGCCAGCGTGTTGATGGGCTGGAAGTCGGAGACGCCGTTGCGCGCCAGCGCCAGCCCTTCCTCCGCCTGCTGGACGCCCGCCAGCACGCGCACGAATTCATTCTGACCCTGCCCGTCCAGGCCGGCGACGCCCACGATCTCGCCGTGCCGGAGACTGAACTCCACGCCCGGCCCCTTGGGCCAGATGCGCAAGCTCTCGGTCTTCATGACGACCGTATCGCTGGCGGCCTCGGCAGGCTTGCCATGTGCGGCACCAGAACTGCTCTTGCCCGTCATCAGGCCCAGCAGATTCTTTTCCGTGATCTCGCTTTTCTCGAGAACACCCACGTCCCGCCCGTCGCGCATCACGGTGGCGCGGTCGCTGATGCGGATCAGTTCGGCGATGCGGTGGGTGACGATGAGAATGGCCGAGCCCTGGTCGCGCAGCTCGCGCATCTTGACGAACAGCCGCTCCGTGGAATCAAAGTCGAGGGCGGCAGAGGATTCATCCAGGATCAGCACCTTGGGCTTGCACAGCAGCGCACGGCCGATGGTGATCCATTGCTTGATGCTTAAGGGAAGCCCGCCGACCAGCATATCGGGGTCGATGTCGAGCCCGGTCAGCTCACGCATCATGCTGGCCGACGTTTCGTATTTCTCATCAGCGGACTTCGCACGGGTGAACAACCCGTCGACTCCGACGAAGAGATTGTCCCGCACCGAGCAATCATCGGCGACGAGCACTTCCTGGAAAACGGTGGCAACGCCGGCGAGCCTTGCATCGCGCGGGGTTGAAGGCGCATGGCCCAGAACGGAGACATGGCCGCTGTCAATCGGCAATACGCCAGAAATGACCTTGGAGAGCGTGCTCTTGCCGCAGCCATTGCCGCCGACGATGGCATGGATCTCGCCCAGGCGCGCGGCGAAGGAGCAGCCGTCCAGAGCGCGCGTCACCCCGAATGATTTGCGCGCGTCATGGACGGTAATGTCAGCCTGAACGGCGGGCCGTGCGGTTGCCGCGCCACCCGCCGGCGAGGAAGGCGCAGCGGACTGCGCCTTCGCCGGAGTGTCGGATGATGCCGCTACCATCGCGTGCCCGCCGCCTTAATCGCGTGACGATCAGGGCTTGTACTGGGTCGGATCAGCCGGACGCAGGAAGAACTGGTCCAGATAATCTTCCGCACCCCAAGCCTTCGGGCCCACGTGGAACCAGTCAGCCGAGTTTGGATCGCAGTCTTCCTTCAGTTCCTTCTTCACGTCTTCGACCGTGAACTTGATCGGCGGCACCAGCACGGACTGGATCTTGGGACCCTGGCCCTGCAGCGTGCGCATCATGATGTTCCAGATCAGTTCCATGTCGTCGCCCGGGGGCCAGACGTGGAAGGCGCTGCTGATATAGTCAGGGTTCTGGCGCCAGTAGCAGTTGGCACCGAGCTCACCGCCGATGGTGATCGGGATCATGTCGCGGCCGGACTGCTGCAGCGCGCGCAGCACGCCCATTTCAGCCGCCGACTGCACGGCGATGCCGTCAAGCTGGCCGGGGTTGGTGGCAAGCCACTTCTGCACTTCGCCCTGCGCGACCTGGTCGGTCCACATGCCGGCGATGCTGCCCACAACTTTCACATCCGGATAGGCCGCAAGACCGGCGAGCACGCCGCGGTTCTGCGAATCGGAGCCGGAGGTTCCGGGAATGCCCTCGACGACGAGAACGTTGCCCTTCTTGCCGATCTCTTCGGCCATCCACTTGCCGATCTCATAGCCGGCGAGCTGATAGTTGACCGAGGAATTGATCGAATAGGGCGAGGTCAGATAGCCGGTGAGGGAGAACACGGGCACGCCGCGCTCATAAGCATATTTCACCGTCTGGTTCAGGGCGGTGGGGTTGGAGCAGCACACGATGATCGCGTCCACACCCTGGTCAACCAGCTGGCGCATCTGCTGGATCTGCACCGAGTCGTTGAGGTTGGACTGGGTGACGATCACGTCCTTGACGAGACCCAGCTTCTGCCACTTGGGCAGGATGTCCTTGGCGAGACGGTCCATCACCGCGGCGCGCCAGGTGTTGCCGGCATAGGAGCTGGCATAGCCGATCACCCACGGCGGGCCGCGCTTGGCCTTGAAGTCACGGTAGGCGCTTGGCCCAACCGGCTGCGCCGGATCGAGCATATTCGGGTCATAGACCTGCTTGCGGGTCGCTTCCGGAATTTCATCCAGACCCTCGGCAACGGCAGGCGCAGCTGCGAACAGGCTTACGCCCAACGCAGCCACCGCTAAGGCTTTCGCAAAACGGAACATTTGGTTTCCTCCCATGTCGTTCTCACGCCGGGCGACTACGGGGATCGGTGACCCGGCCTCCGGCAAAGCTATCCAACTTGCGCCACAAGCGCAACAGATTTCCTGCTTGCGTTTGCAACATCAACAATAAGAAAATGGGTGAAACCCTGCAATTATGGCGTTTCCTGCATCATTATCTTGTAAATTTACTCGTGGCATGTTGCAATCGGAAGCAACAATGTGTCAAAAAGGGGCCGGGAAGAGCGGCGGAGCAGCAGATGAGCGAGGCCAGGATTTTCGAAGCGAACCACATGAGTATTCCCCCGGCATGAGCGGACGGAAGCAAGAGGCGCATGGATCCATGCTTTCGGCACGCCAGATCGCGGATGATCTGGGCGTGTCGGTGTCCACCGTTACGCGCGCCTTCAACCCGGGCGCCAATGTTGCGCCGCGCACGCGTGAGCGCGTCCTGTCGCACGCCAAGACCCTTGGCTACAGTCCCAACGTCTTTGCCAGCACGCTGAACACCCAGCGCACGCGCATCGCCACGATCTTCATCTCGGACTTCTACAACCCCTTCTTCGCCGAAGCCCTGGTGACGCTGACGGAGGAACTGCAGAACGCGGGGTTCAGCGTGATGCTCTTCCACATCGCACCTGGCCGCACGGCGGAGGAGACCCTGCCGGAGGCCATGCGTTACCGCCCCGAGTTCATCGTCGTCATGACGGCGACGGTCACTTTCCAGCGCGCCATCGCCAGTGCGGGGGCGGGCCCGCACCTGATCTTCTTCAACCGCTACGTTCCTGACACGCAGACCTTCTCCGTCACCTGTGACAACCGCCTGGGCGGGCGCGAGTTGGCGGACTTCCTGCTCAGCACCGGGCACAAGCGAATGGCCTATGTCTGCGGCACACCGCGCGCCACCACCTCAATCGACCGCGGCCGCGGCTTCAGCGAGCGCTGCGCCGCGGCGGGGCTGAAGGTTCTGGAGGACAATGGCGCCGATTCCTTTTCCTACGAGAACGGCCGCGCCGCCGCCCGCCGCCTGCTTGCGCGCGATCCACAGATCGACGCCATTTTCTGCGCCAATGACCTGATGGCGATCGGCCTCATCGACGGACTCACCTTCGACCTCGGCATCAAGGTGCCCGAGCAGATCTCGGTCGTGGGCTTCGACGACGTAGCCATGGCTGGCTGGCCGTCGCATTCGCTCACCACCTACCGCCACCCCACGCGGCGCATGGCACAGGCCACGGTCGAACTCATCAAGGAGATCGACGTCAATCCCTCCCTCACCCCCGTGGCAGTGCGCGTACCGGGCCAGCTTGTGCCGCGCCAAACCCACATCGACCGCTCCGCGGCAGGCGGCAAACCCGGCCAGCCCACCAGGAAAAGGGGCCAGCAGCGATGAGTGCAGACCAACTCTACGCCCCGGCCGCCGCCTGGATCTTCATCTGGCTGGCGCTGTATTTCGCCTATCTCGTGTTCTGGGCGCTGCGCGGACCTGCGGCCTCGGCAAGCATGGCGGAATTCAGCGTGGCGGGCCGCGACCTCTCGACCTGGGTCATTGCCACGGCCGCCACCATGGCCTCGCTCACGGGCTGGCTTTTCGTGGCGCTGCCAGGGCTCGTCTTGCGTGACGGCTTTCCAGCTGGCTACCTCGCCTTCGCAGCCATCAGCATCCCCGCACTCGGCGCCTTTCTGGGGCGGCGGCAATGGGTGCTGGGGCAGAAGCACGGTTTCCTCACGGCGGGGGAGATGTTCTCAGGCTATTTCGGCGGCAACCTCGTGCGCGTGTTTAGCGTACTGGTGGCAGTGCTGCTCAGCGTGCCGTTTCTCGCCCTGCTCTTTGGTGCAGCTGGGCAGATGATCTCGATTGCCAGCAACAGGGCGCTGGACCCGCTGGTGGTCATGTGGGCGCTGGCCATTGCCGTCATCATCGTCTCGACGCTCGGGGGCCTTCGCGGCATCGCCCAGTCGGGCCCGCTGCAGATGACCATGGTGGCCGTTGGCATCGGGCTTGCGGGGCTTGCGGCCTATCACCTGATGGGCGGTTTCGCGCCGATGAAGGCGGGCCTCGCGCAGTTCGCGCAGGCGGGCACCGCGCCCTGGGGAACCACCGCGCAGCATGGTGGCGGCGACTACAATGCGCATTTCGCCTTGTCGGGCGTGGTGCAATGGACCCACGGCATCGGCCGCGACGTGGCGCAAGGCGGACCGTGGACGAGCGCGCTGGCGCTGACCTTCGTCATCAGCCTGCTCGGCATACAGACCACGCCGGTCATGACCATGTTCGCCTTCGCCAGCCGCTCGCCCAATGCCGGCGCGCCCCAGCAGGTCTGGGCCTCGGCCGGGGTGATGGGGCTGCTGCTCTTCGTCTTCGTGCCGCTGATCGGCATCGGCGGGCTGCTGCTCGGTGCGGCGGGGCCCGTGGCGGGCAGCATCGCAGCCGTGCTGCCGGATCTCTCCGCGGGCCAACAGGGCCTCATTCCCGCAATGCTTGTCCATGCCATCGGCACGGTACAGCCCTGGCTCGGCGCACTTATCGCAGCCTGCCTGCTCGTGGCCTTCACCGCCTGCGCCGGCGCCTATGTGATCGCGGCAGGCGCAACCGTCACGCGGGACCTGTTCGTCGCCTTCTTCCAGCCCAAGGCGGGCGAGCAACTGCAGAAGACCTTCGCCCGCGTGGTGATGCTGATCCTGG
>NZ_JBIICB010000030.1:0-24202 GCF_044239095.1 Aestuariivirga sp.
AGGTCCGGCCTTGCGTGGATCGGCCTGGAACAAGTAATAGCCCGTGATCGCTGCGAGAATGACGAAGCCCGCCGCGATCTGCGTCAGGGGCCCGGGATGCTTTTTCTTCTCAGTGCTCATGGGTGGTGCTTTTCCGGGGCAATGAAGGAATTTCGATGACCAACAAGATGTGGGGCGGGCGTTTCCAGGCGGGGCCAGACGCGATCATGGAAGAGATCAACGCCTCGATCGGCTTCGACAAGCGCCTGTTCGCCCAGGACATCGCGGGCTCCAAGGCGCATGCCGCGATGCTGGCGAAACAGGGCATCATCCCGAAGTCCGATGCGCTCGAAATTAGGAAGGGGCTGGACCAGGTGCAAGCTGAGATCGAGGCGGGCACGTTCACCTTCTCGCGAGCGCTGGAGGACATTCACCTCAATGTCGAATCGCGCCTCAAGGACCTGATCGGCCCGGCGGCGGGCAGGCTGCACACCGCGCGATCACGCAACGACCAGGTGGCGCTCGACTTCCGGCTCTATGTGCGTGAAACGGCGGACCACCTCGACGGCCAGTTGAAAGCCCTGCAGCGCGCGCTTGCCGAGAAGGCGGAGGTGCATGCGGCCACCGTGATGCCGGGCTTCACCCACCTGCAGGTGGCCCAGCCCGTGACCTTCGGCCACCACATGCTGGCCTATGTGGAGATGCTGGCACGCGACCGTGCGCGCCTTGCCGATGCGAGACGCCGCATGAACGAGAACCCGCTGGGAGCCGCAGCACTCGCCGGAACCAGCTTCCCGATCGACCGGCACATGACGGCGGCTGCCCTGGGCTTCGACCGCCCCACGCGCAATTCACTCGACACCGTGGCCGACCGCGACTTCGTGCTGGAAACCCTCTCGGCCTGTGCCATCTGTTCCATGCATCTTTCGCGGCTGGCGGAGGAGATCGTGATCTGGTCGACGAGCCAGTTCCGCTTCGTGACGCTCTCCGACAGGTTCACCACCGGCTCCTCCATCATGCCGCAGAAGCGGAACCCGGATGCGGCGGAACTGGTGCGCGCCAAGCCCGGGCGCATCATCGGGGCGCTGATCTCGCTGCTGACCGTGATGAAGGGACTGCCGCTCACCTATTCCAAGGACATGCAGGAAGACAAGGAGCCCGCCTTCGACGCGTTCGACAACATGTCGCTGGCGATTGCCGCAACCACCGGCATGGTGCGGGACATGGTTCCCAATGCGGAGGAGATGAGAAAGGCGGCGGCGGCTGGCTTCTCCACCGCGACCGACCTTGCCGACTGGCTCGTCCGGACGCTGAAGATGCCCTTCCGCGAGGCGCACCATGTGACGGGCAGCCTCGTGGCGCTGGCGGAACGGACCGGCGTCGACCTGCCGGAGCTGACGCTGGACGCCATGCGCACGGTGGAGCCGCGCATCACCCGCGAGGTCTACATGGTGCTCACCGTCGAGAGTTCGGTTGCCTCACGCACGAGTTTCGGCGGCACGGCGCCGCGCAACGTCAAGCGCGAGGCAAGGCGCTGGCTCAAGCTGCTGAAAGCCTGATAGGATACAAGACATGAAAACACTTCTCGTTCTTCTCACCCTCAGCCTGAGCCTCGCCGCCTGCGGCGTGCGCGGCGATCCCGAGCCGCCACCGGCGAACATGCAGGCGGAATAGCACATGCATCATTTTTCCTATCGCGGCGGCGTGCTCCACGCCGAGGACGTGAGCCTGGAGACGCTGGCCGAGGAGATCGGCACGCCTTTCTACTGCTATTCCAGCGCCACGCTGGAGCGGCACTACCGGGTCATGCACGATGCCTTCGCCGGCACCGATCACATGATCTGCTATGCCATGAAAGCCAATTCCAACCAGGCCGTGATCCGCACCATGGCGGAACTCGGCGCCGGCATGGACGTCGTCTCGGAAGGTGAGCTCCGCCGGGCTCTGGCGGCGGGCGTTCCTGCACGCAAGATCGTGTTTTCGGGCGTCGGCAAGACGGCGCGGGAAATGTCGCTGGCGCTGAAGGAGGGCATTGCCTGCTTCAACGTCGAGTCGGAACCGGAACTCGAACTGCTGTCCGAGGTGGCCCGGCGTGTGGGCCAGCGCGCCACCGTATCGATCCGCGTCAATCCGGACGTCGACGCCAAGACCCACCACAAGATCTCGACGGGCAAGGCGGAAGACAAGTTCGGCATCTCCTACAAGCGTGCACGGGCGGTCTATGCCCGCGCGGCGGAGCTTCCCGCGATCAACGCTGCAGGCATCGACATGCACATCGGCAGCCAGATCACCGAGCTCGAACCCTTCGAGAAGGCGTTCCGGCTGATGGCGGAGCTCACGGAGGAACTGCGCAAGGACGGGCACAATATTCGCCACCTCGACCTCGGCGGCGGGCTGGGCGTGCCATACCGCGGCACCAACGACGTTCCTCCGCATCCGGATGAATATGCCGCCATGGTGAAGCGCACGCTCGGCCACCTCAACGTGACCTTCGTGCTGGAGCCAGGGCGCATGATCGTCGGTAACGCGGGCGTGATGGTCTCCCGCGTCGTCTACGTGAAGGACGGCACGGAGAAGCACTTCGTGATCCAGGACGCGGCGATGAACGACCTGATCCGGCCCACGCTCTATGACGCCTATCACGAGATCATTCCGGTGGCGGAACCTTCCTCGCAGGAGACCATGCTGGCTGATGTCGTCGGCCCAGTCTGCGAATCGGGCGACTATCTCGCCAAGGGGCGGCGGCTGCCCCGGCTCGAACAGGGCGACCTGATCGCCACGATGACGGCGGGGGCTTACGGCGCCGTCCAGGCTTGTACCTACAACACGCGGCCGCTCATCGCCGAAGTGCTGGTCAAGGACGGCAAGTGGGCGCTGGTGCGCCCGCGCCAGAGCTATGAGGAACTGATCGGCATGGACAAGCTTGCCTCCTGGCAGGAAAGGGCGAAGGCCTGAGCCTTCGATTTCGGGAATGTGATCGGCGGGCCAGCATAATTTGGCCCGCTTCTGTGCTAGCATGATGCCATCATGCCGAGCCCGACAGACCAGACCGACCACGTGAACCGCCCGGAGCAGCCGCAAGCCCGGATCTCGCGGAAGATTTCACAGGCCTATCTGGCCATCAGTTTTGAACGGCTATGGTCTGCACTGCACTGGCCGCTGGTGATCCTCGGGGGTGCTGCGGCGCTCGTGATCGGCGGCCTGCTGCCGCTTCTTTCCACCTGGCCGCGGCTTGCCGTGCTGGCCATTCTGGCGGCCGCCTTCCTGTGGTCGCTCCGCGATCTTGCGCGGATCCGCTGGCCCAGCCGCCATGACGCCATGCGGCGCGTGGAGGAGAAGACCGGCCTTCCCCACCGGCCGGTCTCGTCCCATGAGGACAGGCTTGCGGAGGGCTCCTCCGACCCCGTCCAGCAGGCGATCTGGGAGGAGCACCGGCTCAGGCAGCTGAAGGGCCTGGGCGGGCTCAAGGCGGGTATGCCGCAATCTGCCTGGCGCGACATCGACCCGCGGGCCTTCCGGCTGCCCGTGGCACTGGCCCTGGTGGCCGCCGTGCTGCTGGGACCCGGCGACACACGCAGCAACCTGGCCGACAGCCTGAACTTCTCCGCGCCCGCACCCGGGGTGCAGATGGTGATGGACGCCTGGCTGAAGCCTCCCGCTTATACCGGGAGGCCGCCGGTCCTGCTGACCAGCCCCGCCATGACGGAGCGGCTCAGGACCGATCCCGAGATCACGGTTCCTGACAAGTCCGTGCTGTCGCTGCGCATCACCGGGGCAAAGGCGCCGGTGCTGTCCTTCCATGAGCTGTCCGCGGCTGCAAGCCCGCCACCTGTTCCCGGCTTCACGCCGCAGGTGAAGACGGCAGAGGGGCTGTTCCAGGCGGAAATCCCCATGGCGCGCCCCGCCATCGTGAAGGTGACGGATGACGGCAAGGAACTGGCGAGCTGGCGGATTTCCCTCATCCCCGATGCGCCGCCCACGATCGAGATCACGGAAGACCCGGCGGGTGATTCCTCTGGCACGATGACAGCCAGGTGGAAGACGGCTGACGATTATGGTGTCGCCGGCATCACCGCCGACATCTACCTCGCGGACGAACAGGACGAGGGCGAGGGCTTCAGCAATGCCGGGATCTTCGAATTCGAGCCGCCCAAGCTGCCCGTGAGCCTGCGCGCGGCCTCCCCGCGCGAAGAGCAGGGCGAGAGCAAGGCCGACGTGGCCGAGCACCCCTGGGCCGGCTTCATGGTGGAGATGACGCTCAGTGCGCGCGATGCGGCCGGCAATATGACGCAGAGCGAAGCGCGCGTGTTCCGCCTGCCCGAGCGCCTGTTCACCAAGCCCCTCGCGCGGGCGCTGATCGAGCAGCGCCGCCACCTCATCACCGCCCCTGACGAGGCAGGCGGGGTGGCGGAGATGCTGGATGCCATTCTCGCCTATCCGGACGGCCTGATCGAGCGCAGCGGCACCCACATCGCGATTGCCGCCACATTGTCACGCCTCAGGGCGGCGGAAGACCAGCCCGGCATCGACAGCGTGATCCGCATGCTCTGGCAGATCGCCGTCGACGTCGAGGACGGCGTCTCCGGTGATGCCAAGGCAGAGCTCGAGGCGGCCCGCAAGGAACTCGAGCGCGCACTGCGCGACGGCGCCAGCCCCGAGCGCATCGCCGAACTGACCCAGAAGCTGCGCGAGGCGCTGGACCGCTACATGCAGTCCCTCATGGAGGAAGCGCAGAAGCGGATGGCCCAGGGCCAGATGGACCAGAACCAGCAGCAGATGCAGCCGGGCCGCATGGTGAGCCCGCAGGACCTGCAGAAGATGCTGGACATGATCGAGAAGCTCGCCCAGAGCGGCGCCAATGAGGCCGCCGAGCAGATGCTTTCCGAGCTTGAGAACATCCTGCGCAACCTGCAGCCCGGCATGCCGCAGCAAGGCCAGATGCAGGACGGGCCCTTGAGCGAGATGCTGGACAAGCTGTCGGAACTGATGCGCCAGCAGCAGAAGCTGATGGACGACACGCAGCGCATGCCACAGGAGGGCATGGGTGAGGAACAGCAGCAGGGCCAGCAAGGAGAGCAAGGCCAGCAGGGCATGGGCAGCCTTGGCGACCGGCAGCAGGGCCTGAGCCAGATGCTGCAGGATCTGATGGAGCAGCTGGGCCAGAACGGTATGCAGGCGCCACGCTCCTTCGGCGAGGCGGGCCGCAGCATGCAGGGTGCCGAGGGCTCGCTCCGCGAGGGTGAGCGCGACCAGGCGCTGGGCAACCAGGGCGACGCGCTCTCGAAGCTGCGCGAGGGCGCACAGGGACTGGCGCGCCAGATGATGCAGCAGGGCCAGGGCCAGCAGGGCAGCCAGGGCCGCACCGGCGAGGCGCGAGGCGACGACCGTGACCCGCTGGGCCGGCCCATGCCGAACCGCGGCGAGGATTACGGGCCTGAGCGCGACATGCTGCCCTCCGAACTCGCCATCCAGCGGGCACGCGAGATTCTCGAGATGCTGCGCTCGCGGGCGGGCGAGCAGGGCCTGCCGCGGATCGAGAAGGACTATATCGACCGGCTTCTGCGCGGGCTTTACTGAACGGGACGTTCCGTCTTTTCCAGCCGCACCGGGCCCGCAACCAGAACCCAGCGGCCATCACGCTGCTCGATCGCCTCGATGCGGAGCCCGCCCGGCAGCACCGTGCCGACCGAGACCGGAAGCAGCGTCTTGCCGCGGGCCACGTCGATCTCCAGGAAGGCGACACCGTCGACCACGGCCAGAAGCTCATAGGACTGGATGGGATCCGCTACGGCAGTGCCCGCTGCAGGCGCCGCAGCCCTGGCCGGTGAGGAAAGCACGGGGGTGAGCGTCCGCGTGACGATGGGATCGGCGGCAACCGTCTGGTCGATGATGACCTTGCGCTTCGGCGGCGGGAAGTTGAGGCCCATGTTGGCGGGCGGGTTTTCCATGCCGTTCAGCTTGATCACCTTGTAGGCCGCGAAGGCGATGACGGCGGCAGCCAGCGCCACCGAAAGCACATAGGCCAGCGTATCGGCGATTCTCTCAGGCATGTGGCGGGCGGGTCTCACCGGGAGGACACTGGCCGCGGGAGCTTGTGCCAGGCCTACGGCGGTAACGATTTGCTAACGATCCTGGCCCAGCGACCTGGCCTTGCGTGCGAGCGACAGGAGGCACCGGCCGGCAATCGCCTCGGCGAGGACGGCATTGCTGCGCGCGGCCAGCACATTGGCGTTGAGCGTCGTGCCGGCGGTGACGAGATCCGCAAGGCTCCAGTGGCGGAGCTGGGCCTGAACGGCGCCCTGACGCTTAAAGAACACCGGAGGGCGCGCCTGCTTGACGACCTGCTCAGCGCGGGCGCCACGGTCGATGGCAATGCGGAAGTCCTGCAGCCTGAGCGCCTGCTGGTGCGCGGCGCCGAGCAGCCGGCCCGGGTCTTGGCCGGCGCGCACAAGATCATGGAACAGGCGGTCTGCCTCCTCCACATGGCCCCCGAACACGCTGTCGGCGAGTTCATCCGCCGTAGCGCCTGTGTCGTTGCCGCACACGGCCTCCACGTCCTCGAGGCTCACGCGTTCATTGCCGAGACAGTAGAGCGCGAGCTTTTCCGCCTCGCGCCGCACCAGCCCGCGCGATGTTCCGGAAAGCGCCATGAAGCGGGCTAACGCATCGGGCCCGATGCGCAGGCCATCACTGGCGAGGAGCTGCTCGACGAGCTGCGCGATTTCGCCAGGTTCCGCTTCATAAAGGGGCACGACCAGCGCATGCGGGCTCTTCTCGAACATGGCGCGCAGCTGGGAGGACTTGGCCAGCGCGGGCGCCTCAGCCACCACGAGATTGCCGCTGGCCTTTCCTTCCAGCACGGGCAGAACGGCCTTGAGGAAGGCCTCCCCCGCCCCCTTGACCCAGATCGCCTTCTGGCCGCCGAACATTGAGATCGACTGCACCTCGTCGGCCAGCCGCGCCGGATCGGAGGCGAGATCCTGCTCGAGAAGTGCTGTCACGCTGAAGGGATCATCGAGCGAGCCCGCGATTTTCTTCACCGCGCGGCTTGCCAGCTCGCGCACGGCATCGGGTTCATCGCCGTAGATCAGCAATGCGCCGATGGCGGGGTCGGGCTTGCGGAGGAAGGAGTCGAGACCGGCCGGCCTGATGGCCGTCATGGTGATGCCCCGGCTATGGTTGCCGCGTGGCGAAATAGGCGGCAAGCCTGGTGCGGATATCTGTGCTCACCTCATGCACGGCGCGCTCGGTGGCGTTGGTCTCTGCCTGAAGGTCGGCAAAGGGCTGGCGGATCACGTCGAAGCTCGCATTGGAAAAGGTCTTGCCCTGATGCACGACGCTGCCGCTCGACCGTTCAACCAGCTCATAGCTGACGGCAAGCGTGATCTGATCCCGGGTGACGCTCGGCTGTGGCTTGTCGATGACGCCGCTCTTCCTCACGACGGGCTTGAGGAGGAGGGTGTATTTGTCCTCTCCCTCACCGGCCCTCATGGACGAGAGCAGATCATTGCGGATGAGCTGGCCAACCCGGTCTTCCGCCTCGGGAATGCTGATCGAAGACAGTGTCGCGGCAACACCCGCCGTGTCCGACGAGGAGCCGTAAAGCGGGCGATAGCCACAGCCGGCAAGAAGCAATGCCGCTGCGACAAGGAGAATGGCGGGAGCCTTGCGCATCAGCCGACAATATTGGCGATCCGGCCGGGCACCACAATCACTTTCTTCACGGCCCGGCCCTCCAGCGCCCTCGCCACGGATTCAAGCGACAGAACAAGGGCTTCGATCTGCCCGGCATCGAGGTCCCGGGCAATGGTGATCTCGTCGCGGCGCTTGCCGTTGACCTGCACGGCGATCGTCACCTGGTCGTCCGCGACGAGCGCCGGATCGGCCTTGGGCCAGGGCGTATTGACGACGTGGCCCGGACGCCTCATCGCCTGCCAGCACTCCTCTGCGAGATGCGGCATCATCGGGGCCGACATCAGGACGAGGAATTCGGCTGCTTCCCCGACCGCGGCCAGATCAGCCTTTCCGGCAGCAAGACCGGCGCCCAGCGCATTGGCCAGTTCATAGATGCGGGCGATGGCGCGGTTGAAGCGGAGCGAGGAGAGATCATCGGTGACGGCGTGAAGCGCCTTGTGCGCGGCCCGGCGGATTTCGAGCGAGGCCGCCGCATCGCCACCACCGGCATAGCTGCCCGCATCGCCAACGAGCCGCCAGATGCGCTGGGTGAAGCGCCAGGCGCCCTCGGCCCCGGCTTCCGTCCACTCGATGTCACGCTCAGGCGGGGTGTCTGAGAGCATGAACCAGCGCGCCGTATCAGCCCCGTAGCGGGCGATGATGTCGTCGGGGTCGACCACGTTCTTCTTCGACTTCGACATCTTCTCGACGCCGCCGATTTCAAGCGGCTCGCCGGTCTTGGCATGGACCCACTTGCCGTCCTGGTTCACGGCATCGGCGGGGAACACCCAGTCGCCGTTCAGGGTCCGGAAGGTTTCATGGATCACCATGCCCTGCGTGAACAGGCTCTCGAAGGGTTCCTTAATGTCAAGATGACCCGTCGCGGTCATGGCGCGGGCATAGAAGCGCGAATAGAGCAGATGAAGGATCGCATGCTCGACGCCGCCGATGTACTGGTCGACGCCCATCCAGTATTTCGCCGCCGCCTTGTCCACCGGCTCGTCCGCATGGGGCGAGCAGAAGCGGGCGTAGTACCAGGACGAATCGATGAAGGTATCGAAGGTATCCGTCTCGCGGCGCGCGGGCTTGCCGCAGGCCGGACAGCCGACGTGCTTCCACGCGGGGTGGTGCTCGAGCGGATTGCCCGGCTTGTCGAAGGTGACGTCCTCAGGCAGGGTTACCGGGAGCTGCGCCTTCGGCACCGGGACGATGCCACAGGCGGCGCAGTGGATCACCGGAATGGGGCAGCCCCAGTAGCGCTGGCGCGAGACGCCCCAGTCGCGCAGGCGGAAGTTCACCTTGCGCTCGCCGATGCCCATCTTCTCCATGCGGGCAGCAATCTCCTGCTTCGCATCCGGCACGCTCATGCCATCGAGAAAATCCGAGTTGATGAGGACGGTGTTGTCGCCTTCCTTCTCGACGAAGGCTTCCAGCCCGACTTCAAACGACTTGGCATCCGTGCCTTTTGGCGCCACGACAGGGAGGACGGGCAGCGCGTATTTCCGCGCGAAGTCAAGGTCGCGCTGGTCATGCGCAGGGCAGCCGAAGATGGCGCCTTCGCCATAGCCCATGAGCACGAAATTGGCAGCATAGACAGGAAGCCTGACGCCCGGACGGAAGGGGTGGCGGGCATAGAGCCCCAGCGCATGGCCCTTCTTTTCCGCACGCTCGATGGTCTCCTCGGACGTGCCGAGGGCGGCGACTTCGCGGCGGAAGGCGGCAAGGCCCTGATCCTTCTCCGACAGGCGCTTCGCAAGATCATGATCGGCTGAGATGGCGCAGAAGCTGGCGCCGAAAATCGTGTCATGGCGCGTGGTGTAGACTGTGAGGCGCTCGTCCAGCGCCTTGCCGCTCTCGTCCTCCAATGCGAAGGAGAACCGCATGCCTTCGGAACGGCCGATCCAGTTCTTCTGCATCAGCCGGACCTTCTCCGGCCACTTGGTGAGGCCGTCGAGGGCGGAAAGAAGCTCGTCCGAATAGGCGGTGATCTTGAGGAACCACTGCGCGAGCTCGCGCTTCTCGACCAGTGCTCCCGAGCGCCAGCCACGGCCGTCGATCACCTGCTCGTTGGCAAGCACGGTGTGGTCGACCGGGTCCCAGTTCACCATGGAGACCTTGCGCTCGACGAGGCCGGCCTTCATGAAATCGATGAACATCGCCTGTTCATGGCGGTAGTAGGAGGGATCGCAGGTGGCGATCTCCCGGCTCCAGTCGAGCGCCAGTCCCATGGACTGGAGCTGGCGCTTCATGGTGGCGATGTTCTCATAGGTCCAGGACTTGGGGTGAACGCCCCGGTCGATGGCGGCATTTTCGGCGGGCATGCCGAAGGCGTCCCAGCCCATGGGATGGAGCACATTGTAGCCCAGCGCCCGGCGGAACCGCGCGATGACGTCGCCCATCGTATAGTTGCGCACATGGCCCATGTGGATGCGGCCGGACGGGTAGGGAAACATCTCGAGCACGTAGTACTTCGGGCGGGTGGCATCCTCCGTGGCCTCGAAGCTCTTGTTCTCGGTCCAGTGCTTCTGCCAGCGCGGCTCGGCTTCGCGCGGATTGTAACGTTCGGTGCTCAAGGCGGCGGGTCCTGTCGAAACGGGGAAGTGTCTGGCCGGTGCTGGTACCAGTCCTTGAAATAGCCTGCAAGCTCGGCCTAAACCAGCGTCGCAAAAGGAGTTTGGCGGATGGTCCACGAAGGTCTGAAGAAGGTTCTGGGCGGCGTTGCCGTGGCGGCCCAGGCGGCTGGACGGGCGCCGGAGGCGGTGACCCTGATCGCCGTCTCCAAGACCTTCGAGGCGCCGGAGATCGTGCCCGTCATCGAGGCCGGGCAGCGGGTGTTCGGCGAGAACCGGGTGCAGGAGGCCAAGGCCAAGTGGCCCGCCCTCAGAATGCGCTGGCCGGACATCGAACTCCACCTGATCGGCCCCCTGCAGTCCAACAAGGCGGCGGAGGCGGTGCAGCTTTTCGACGCCATCCACACGGTGGACCGGCCGAAGATCGCCGACGCGATCGGCAAGGAAATGCGCAGGCAGGCGAAAACGCTGAAGCTTTTCGTGCAGGTGAACACCGGGCGCGAACCGCAGAAGGCCGGGATCGACCCCGGCGAGGCCGACAGCTTCCTGACGGAATGCCGGGACACGCATGGTCTCGAGATCGCCGGGCTGATGTGCATTCCCCCAGCCGAAGAAGACCCGAGGCCGCATTTCGCCCTGCTGGCGGAAATTGCATCACGCAACGGGCTTTCGCAGCTGTCCATGGGCATGAGCGGCGACTACGCGCAGGCAGTGGCCTGCGGCGCCACATATGTGCGGGTTGGCTCCGCCCTCTTCGGTTCACGCGATTAGAGCATGATCCGCAAAAGTGGAGCCCACTTTTGCGAGAAGATCATGCTAGATCCTGATCCGCGTGTTGGGGCCAACATGCTGCAGGATGATCCGCATGTCCCGCAGGGAGACGGCGACGCAGCCGGCTGTCGGCCCGCCATCTGGGCGGCGGAGGTGGAAGAACACCGCACTGCCGTGACCCTGAACCCGGGGGCGATCATTGTGCGAGGTCGCGATCACGATGTCATAGAGATGGTCGGCCCGGCACATGGTCTCATGCGCAGTGGCATAGGGGATCCGGACCGGCCGGTTGTAGTTGCGGTCACCCACCGTCTCGCACCAGCCCTGATCGGCCTTCAGGGCCTCTGGCCGGAGGCCCGAGCGCGGAGGCGCCAGCCGGTCAGCGCGGTAGAACAGCCGCGTCAGCTTCCAGCTGCCTCTGGGACTGGTCCCGTCTCCCTCGCGCTTGCGGGCGGACATGCCGGACCGGCCGACCGAGCAGGCAAAACGAAGGCCCCCCATCGCCAGCACCCCCCTGGTGGAGCGGGGGCTGAGGGTCAGGACGCGGAGAACGGGGAACCGCTTGGTCATGCAGCCGGGTGTTGCGGATTGATCTTGAAAAGAGCCGTTATCAGCCTAACATGACGGACAGGCGGGGCAAGGAATTTCAAGGGCTTCGGGCAGGAGCGGTTGCGTTGAGCGGCACCAAGAAGATCATCATCGTTGACGACGACGACCTGCTGCGCGACGCGCTGAAGGAGCAGTTTTCGCTGCATGACGAATTCTCCGTGACCGAGGCGGCAACGGCCGCCGCCGGCATCAAGCTGGTCAAGGCGGAGCATGCGGACCTGGTGCTCCTCGACGTGAATCTGCCGGACATGGACGGGCGCGAGGCCTGCAAGGTGATGCGGCGCGGCGGCTACAAGGGGCCGGTCATCATGCTGACGGGCCAGTCCTCCGAATCCGATACCATTCTCGGTCTCGACTCGGGCGCGAATGACTATGTGACCAAGCCGTTCCGCTTTGCCGTGCTGCTGGCGCGCATCCGGGCGCATCTGCGCCAGCATGAACACAGCGAGGACGCGGTGTTCAAGGTCGGTCCCTACACCTTCAAGCCATCCGCCAAGATGCTGGTGCGGGACGACAACCGCAAGGTGCGCCTTACCGAAAAGGAGACGGCAATCATCAAGTTCCTGCTGCGCTCGGGCGAGCAGATCGTCAGCCGGGACGTGCTGCTGCAGGACGTCTGGGGATACAATGCCGGGGTGAGCACCCACACGCTCGAGACCCATGTCTACCGGCTGCGCCAGAAAATCGAGCGGGACCCCTCGCATGCGGAAATTCTGGTGACCGAGGGTGGTGGCTACAAACTCGTTCCGTGAGCTTTGTGGTCCCCCGCAACCCGTGATAAGGACATTCAGGTGATTTGGGGGCCGCATGGAGCGGACGACTGCTGGGCTTTGGGGCCGCGCTGAATGAGCGTGCGGGCCGACGTGGAGACGATCCGGAACATTCCGATCTTTTCGGAGTGCGAGCCCGCCCATTTGCAGCTGTTAGCCTTCTCCGCCGCGCGTGAGAGCTTCGAGCCCGGCAGCACGCTTCTGGTGCAGGGGGAGGCGGGCAAGGCCGCCTATCTCATCCTCAACGGCCGGGTGGAGATATCGACCGCGGAAGCGGGACCCATCGGCGAGGCGGGGCCGGGCGCACTTCTGGGCGAGGTGGCGATGATCGGCGGCAGTTCCTGCTCAATCACCGCGATGGCCGCGGAGACCGTTTCGACGGCACGCATCGACCGCGAGCTTTTTTTGCGCGTGGCGCAGGAATTTCCCGAATTCGGAGCGGCGGTGATGCGCAAGCTGGCGCGGAAGCTGGAGACTTCGGTGCAGGACCTGGACCAGGTGCGCCAGCTGTTGCAGAAGGCGCGCTCCTTCCGGAGCCTATAGGGCAAACCGGGCGATGACCGGCACGTGGTCGGACGGCTGTTCCCAGCCCCGGGCCGCCTTCAGGACCTCGATGTCGCGGCAGTGCGGCGCCAGACCCGGCGTGGACCAGATATGGTCGAGGCGGCGGCCGCGGTTGCTCAGTTCCCAGTCGCGCGCGCGGTAGCTCCACCAGGTATAGAGTTTCTGCTCCGGCGGCACATGCTGCCGCATGAGATCGACCCAGCCGCCGGTCTTCTGGATGCGGAGCAGGCCTTGCGTCTCAATGGGCGTGTGGCTGACCACCTTCAGCAGGTCCTTGTGGGACCACACATCGTGCTCCAGCGGCGCGATGTTGAGATCGCCCACCACGATCGCCTCATGGCCACCGGGAACGCAGTCATTGCCGAACCACTCGTCGAGTTCGTGAATGAACTGGAGCTTGTGGGCGAACTTGTCGTTGATCGCAGGGTCAGGCTCATCGCCGCCCGCTGGCACATAGAGGTTATGGATGGTGACGGGCTTCTTCTTCGAGGCCAGCGTGACCGAGATGTGGCGGCAATCATCCTTGCCGCAGAAGGGCTTCGTCGACTGCGCGAGGAATGGCCGCTTCGAGACGATGGCAACGCCGTGATAGCCCTTCTGGCCGAATTCGGCGATGTGCTCATAGCCCATGGCGCGGAAGGCGCCTGAGGGACACTGACCCTGGGGACATTTCGTCTCCTGCAGGCACAGCACGTCAGGCTGCCAGTGCTCGAGAAGCTTGGTGACCAGCCCGATCCTGAGACGGACAGAATTGATGTTCCAGGTAACGACCGAAAGGCTCATGGCGCGAGCCATAGCCTCCGGCTGTCCGGTCTGGCAAGGGCGCTCAGCGTCAGTCCTTGGACTTGCGATTGATCTTGACCACGAAGAGCTTGGGGTCCGCATCGACGCCCGCGACGGCATTCTCGAGGGTGACGGTGGTGCGGCGGCCCTTGCCGTCGATCACAACCCACTGCTGAAGCGCCTGGCGGGTCTGGTCGAAGACGAGGCTGAGCTGGCCCGAGCCCAGCGTATTCTTCTTGTCTTCGAGGGTGACGGTCAGGATCCCGTCCTGTTCCTGGAAGTCCAGGATCTTCGTGTCGTTCAGGATGTCGACCTTATTGGACAGCACCAGACGCAGCGGTGTCTGTGACAGGGGAAACTGGTCGCCCTTCTCCTTCTTGACGTTCTTGACGGTCAGCCACTTGCCGTCCGACACGATGAGGAATGGGTTGGGCGGGGCATATTCGAAGCGCATCTTGCCCGGCTTCGAGATATAGAACACGCCGCGCGACAAATTGCCCTTGGGGCTAATCTGCGTGAACTCGCCCTGCATGGTCGTGAAGCTGTTCAGATAGTCGGAGATGCCGTTGATGGCCTGCTCCTGCTCAGGACTGAGCGACAGGGCGACGGCCGGAGCGGAAGGCAAAAAGGCGAGGGCTGCAAGCGCAAGTCCCAGGAAGGCACGGCGTGAGAACGGGTGGTAGCTGGTCATCCTGATCTTTCCGGAATCGGGGCTTAGGCCCTGGCCTTGTAGGTGATGGGAGCGTTATCCGCAAGAACGAGCCGATTTTGAGGCAAAGGGCTTCAGACCCTCGCGCTGTCGCCTGGGACCAGGATTTCCCGCTTTCCCGTGGCGTTGGCGGGCGATATCAGCCCCTCCTTCTCCATCCGCTCAATGAGGCTGGCGGCCTTGTTGTAACCGATCTGCAGGCGGCGCTGAACATAGGAGGTGGAGACCTTCTTGTCGCGCAGCACCACGGAAACCGCCTGGTCGTAGAGATCATCGCCCGAGGCTCCACCCTCGCCGCCCATAGCGCCGGGCTCGCCGTATTCGCCATCCTCCGGTTCCTCGGTGACGGCCTCCACATATTCGGGCGTCCCTTGCGCCTTGAGATGGCTCACGATCTTTTCCACCTCGTCGTCCGAGACGAAGGGGGCATGGAGACGCGAGATGCGGCCGCCGCCCGCCATGTAGAGCATGTCGCCCTGGCCGAGCAGCTGTTCGGCACCCTGCTCGCCAAGGATCGTCCGGCTGTCGATCTTGGATGTGACCTGAAAGGAGATGCGCGTGGGGAAGTTGGCCTTGATGGTGCCGGTGATGACGTCGACCGACGGCCGCTGCGTCGCCATCACGACATGGATGCCGGCCGCGCGCGCCATCTGGGCGAGGCGCTGGACAGCGCCTTCGATGTCCTTGCCGGCGACCATCATGAGATCCGCCATCTCGTCGATGATGACGACGATGTAGGGCATCGCCGCCAGATCCATGCTCTCCTTCTCGAACACGGGCTCGCCCGTTTCCGGATCGAAGCCCGTCTGGATGGTGCGGGAGATCTGCTCGCCCCTGGTGGCAGCCTGCTTCATGCGCGCGTTGTAGCCGTCGATGTTGCGAACACCGACCTTCGACATCTTCCGGTAGCGCTCCTCCATCTCGCGCACGGCCCATTTCAGCGCGACGACGGCCTTGCGCGGATCGGTGACGACGGGGGCAAGCAGATGCGGAATTCCCTCGTAGACCGACAATTCCAGCATCTTCGGATCGATCATGATCAACTTGCAGCGCTCCGGCGGCAGCCGGTAGACGAGCGACAGGATCATGGTGTTGATGCCGACCGACTTGCCCGAGCCCGTTGTGCCGGCGATGAGCAGATGCGGCATGCGCGCGAGATCGGCGAAGACCGGCTCGCCGCCGATGTTCTTGCCCAGCGCGATCGCCAGGTTGAGGCTCGACTTCTCGAAGGCTTCCGAACCCAGCATCTCACGCAGGAAAACGGTCTCGCGCTTGGCGTTCGGCAGCTCGATGCCGATGGCGTTGCGGCCTTGCACCACAGCGACGCGGGCCGAGATGGCGCTCATCGAGCGCGCGATGTCATCAGCGAGGCTGATGACGCGGGAGGACTTGATGCCGGGCGCGGGTTCAAGTTCGTAGAGCGTCACCACGGGGCCTGGCCGCACCTTCAGGATCTGGCCCTTCACGCCGAAATCATCGAGGACGCCCTCGAGCATGCGGGCATTCTGTTCCAGGGCCTCGTCCGAGAGTTCCGCGGGCTTGCCGATGCGCTTGGGCTCTGCCAGCAGGGTGAGGGGCGGCATCTCGTAATCTTCCGCCGCAGCGAACGGGAAGCCGGGCTGCATGTCCTTGCGAAGCCGCCTGCCCTGCTTCACGGGCTTGTTGCTGCGCGACACACGCGGGGCAGGCGCTTCCGCGGCCTCGTCTTCCTCATCATGTTCCACGGCATCGCCGGTTTCCGGTTCGCCTTGTTCGGGCTCTTCATCCGGCACCTCGGCGACGGGCGGCGCGGCGCGCCGGAGGCCAGGGGAGAGCACGGGCTCGATGCGGGCAGCCGGAGGCTCGCCGCCGCCACGCCGCGGCTGGCCATGGGGCTGGGGAGCAAGGCGGCGGATGATGTCATCCTCGCCGCCATCCTGATCAAGCTGGGCCTCGGCCCGGCGCAATTCACGCCAGCGCGACCAGAGGTCAGCGGCATAGGCGCCGGCGGCCTTCACCCCGCCGAACATCATCCGGGCGAACCTGCGGCCATGGCCGGGTGCGGCGGCTGCCTTGTCCACCGCCTCGGCACCCGTGACGCCAAGCGCACGAAAGCCGAGGAAGAGGAAGGCACCGGACATGAGAAGCCCGGCTATCAGCTTGGCAGCCGATGCCGAGACCGCGAAGCCCAGGATCATCATCAGAAGGTTCAGAAACACGTCACCTGCATTGCCGCCCATGCCGGCAACCAGCGACCAGCCGGAGGGTGTTGCGACCGCTGACAAGATAGCGCTGGCGGCAAGGGCCGAGCCGAGCCAGGCGAGCAGCCGGGTGAAGGGACGCGAAATACCTTCATGGGCGAGAAGGGCGACCGCCCAGCGGGCGGGAATGGCAAGAAGGACGATGACGCCGAGACCGAAGAACTGCATCAATTCGTCGGCGATCACGGCGCCGGGGTAACCAAGCCAGTTGCGGGCCGCACTGTCCAGCGCGTGGTTGAGCGAGGGATCGTCGACGGACCAGGAAGCGAGGGACAGGCCCACCGCCATCAGCACCAGGAACAGCATGACCCCCGCAAACTCTGACAGGCGGCGCATGAAGAAGAGCCTGAGGGCCGCGGGAACGGCACTGTCGTCGGTTTCATAGGTCGGTTCATACGCCATGGAGGGCCTCCGCCGGCGAAGCTCGGCCGGCATAACAAATGGTTAAGGCCATTCTGGCGGGCGCGTGGTTAAGGCCGGGTTTAGACGCGCAAATGACAACCGGCGGGGCAATGCCCCGCCGGCTGATGATGTGAAGCCGGTCTCCGGCTCAGTTGTAGGCGCGTTCGCCGTGGTCGGCGAGGTCAAGGCCTTCGCGCTCTTCCTGCTCCTTGACGCGCAGGCCAACGGTGGCCTTGCAGATCATCAGGGCAACGAAGGACACGATGGCGGTCCAGACCACCGCGATGATCACGGCCATGACCTGGGCATACATCTGCGCGCTGAAGGAGTAGGGGACCGCACCCACGGAATTGTCCGCCGCGAGATAGTCCGTCACGCCGATGCCGCCCAAAGCCGGGTTGACGAAGATGCCGGTCAAGATGGCGCCGACGATGCCGCCGATGCCGTGGATGCCGAACACATCGAGCGAGTCGTCATAGCCCAGCTTGTTCTTCAGCGAGATCACCGCCCAGAGGCAGATGATGCCCGCGAGAAGGCCGATGACGATCGCGCCGCCGGGACCCACCCAGCCGCAGGCAGGCGTGATCGCGACAAGACCCGCCACCAGGCCCGAGGCTGCACCAAGCAGGCTGGGGTGTCCGCGGAACATCCATTCACCGGCGACCCAGGCGAGGGCTGCCGCACCCGCCGCGACGATCGTGTTGAGGATCACCAGCGCTGTCAGACCGTTCGATTCGAGATTGGAGCCGGCATTGAAGCCGAACCAGCCGAAGAGCAGAAGGCCTGTGCCGGTGAGCACGAAGGTGAGGTTGTGGGGCGCCATCAGGTCCTTGCCGAGGCCGGCGCGCTTGCCGAGCACAATGGCGCAGACGAGACCCGCGACGCCGGCGTTGATGTGCACCACAGTGCCGCCGGCGAAGTCGATGGCGCCAAGCTGGAACAGATAGCCATTGGTGGCATTCACCAACGCTGCATACTCCCCGAGGACTGCAGCCTTGGCGTCTTCCGTTGTGGCGGCGGTCAGAGCTGCGATGAGCTGCTGGGCCTTTTCCTCACCGACGATTGAGGAAACCAGGGCGAGATTGTCGGCGGAGAGCGTGTAGGCATCGGGACCCGCCCAGAACCATACCATGTGCGCCATGGGCAGATAGGCGAAGGTGAACCACAGCACCATGAACAGCAGGACGGCCGAGAACTTCATGCGCTCGGCGAAGGCGCCGACGATGAGGGCCGGCGTGATGCAGGCGAAGGTCATCTGGAACACGACGAAGGCCAGTTCCGGGATGTTGGTTTCCTTGGAGAAGGTGCCGATTTCCGAGGCCGGGGTGACACCTGCAAGGAACAGCTTCGAGAAACTGCCGATGAACGGGTTGAGTGCCGCACTCGGGTTGCCGGTGAAGGCGAGCGAGTAGCCGTAGATCACCCACAGGATCGAGATGATCGAGAAGATGATGGTGACCTGCATGAGGACCGACAGCACGTTCTTGGAACGGACAAGGCCGCCATAGAACAGCGCGAGGCCCGGAATGGTCATCAGCACCACAAAGGAGGTTGCGGTGAGCATCCAGGTGGTGTCGCCCTTGTTGACCGTTGCAGCGGCCTCGGCCGCGGTTGCAAGCAGCACGGCGGCGGCAAGGACCGCAGGAACGGTCAGGGCCGCTCGCTGCATTAAGGTGGAAAGACTCATGATATTTCCCTTCTTGACCATAGGTTAGAGCGCAACTGCGCCGGTTTCGCCGGTGCGGATGCGCACGGCCTGCTCGAGCGGCAGGACGAAAATCTTTCCGTCGCCGATCTGGCCGGTCTGGCCTGCGAGCTGAATGGCTTCGATCACCTTGTCGGCGATCTGTTCGTCCACGGCGAGTTCGAGCTTGATCTTGGGCACGAAGCTCACGGTGTATTCTGCACCGCGATAGAACTCGGTATGGCCGCGCTGGCGGCCATGTCCCTTGACTTCCGTTACGGTGATGCCCTGTACGCCGATCGCGCCAAGCGCCTCCCGGACCTCTTCGAGCTTGAACGGCTTGATGACTGCTACGATAAATTTCATCCCTGACCTCTTCGGTTGTATGAGATGCAAAACAAGAACCGTGCCAAATCGTCTGATCTGGTAAATTATTGAAATATATAGAGAATTCTTGCAGTTACAGGCAGTGAGCGACATGATGTTGCCTAATATTCGCTCATTTATTGTACGCTGATTGTTTTTTAGACATTCAATCCGCGACGCCACACCGCCTGTTTCCCAACCCCGAACGGCGCGAAAAGGATCCCATGACACAGCCTCAGGACATCATCGTCATTGGCGCCGCCCTCAACGGATTGGCGGCGGCCCTGGCCCTTGGCGGCCGCCACACGAAGCGCCCGCTGAACGTCACCGTCGTGGACCTTAGGGACCCCGCAAGTTTTGCCAAGAACAGCATCGATGGCCGAGCCTCCGCGATCACCGCCGCGGCGCGCCGCATGTTCGAGGCGCTGGGGGTGTGGCAGCTGGTGGCGCACGAGGCCGAGGCGATGGCGGACATCATCGTCACCGACAGCGCAACACCTGGCGCAGCGCGGCCCGTGCTGCTGCAGTTCGGCCCCGAGGACATGAGAGGGGGGCCCTCCTCTCACATGATCGAGAACCGCCATCTCCATGCCGCCCTGCTGGCCGAGGCACAGCACTCACCCCACATCCGTTTCCAGGTGGGCCAGCCGGTGGAGCGCTATCACTTCGGGCCCGGACTTGCCGCCGTGACCCTCGCGGACGGCACGGTGCTGCGGGCGCCCCTCATCGTGGCGGCCGACGGGCGCAACTCGCCCGCCCGCGAGGCAGCGGGCATTCGTCTCGTTGGCTGGCCTTATGACCAGATGGGCCTCGTCGCCACGGTGGAGCATGAACGGCCGCATCACGGCCGGGCGGAGGAGCATTTCACGCCGTCGGGCCCGTTTGCCATACTGCCGCTGCCCGGCAACCGCTCGTCACTCGTGTGGTCGGAACGCAAGGAGACCGCGGAACGCATGCTCGCCCTTCCCCCGGATGCCTTCGAGGAGGAGCTGAAGCTGCGGTTCGGCACGCATCTCGGCGAAGTGAAGGTGATCTCGGGGCGCCATGGCTATCCGCTATCGCTGTTTGTGGCAGAGACCTTCTCCGGCCCGCGCCTGGCGCTCGTGGGCGATTCAGCCCATGTGCTGCATCCGCTGGCAGGCCTCGGCTTCAACCTGGGCCTTCGCGATGTCGCCGCCCTCGCCGATTGCATCCACGACGCCAGCGCACTTGGGCTGGACATCGGCAGCGAAAGCGTGCTCGACCGCTACACGCAGTGGCGCCGTTTCGATACCGTCGCCACGGCCGCTGCGATGGACGGCATGAATCGCCTTTTCGCCAACACCAACCCGATGCTGACCCTCCTGCGCCGCGCCGGACTGATGGCGGTGAACCGGCTGGGAGGCCTGAAGTCAGTCTTCGTGACGGAAGCGGCGGGCATATCGGGCGACCTGCCACGCCTGCTGCGCGGTGAGAGAGTCTAGCGCATGATCCGGCGCGCTTTCTCTTCGGCCAGGTGATTCCACCTGGCCGGAACACGCTAGCCTCGCACGAGGCCTGCCTGCTCCAGCTTTTCGAGATAGGCCTGCCAAATCTCCTGATGTCCGCGTCCCAGCTTCAGGAGATAGGGCCAGGTGTAGAGCCCGGTGCTGTGGCCATCATCGAAGATGATGCGCACGGCATAGCTGCCGACCGGCTCCAGCGTCCTGATCCTCACGTTGCACTTGCCCCAGACGAGCTGCTCCTGCCCCGGCCCATGGCCCTTCACTTCGGCGCTCGGGCTCTCGACGCGCAAGTACTCGGCGTCAAGCGCCAGTGTTTCACCGGTATCGAAGGTGACCTGCAGGCGGCGGCCGCCGTCAGCCAGCTTCAACTCCACCGGCCAAGGCTCACTCACGGCCGATCTCGCGCGCCTCTTCGGCCAGCATGATGGGGATGCCATCGCGGATCGGGTAGGCAAGGCCCGCGGCCTTCGAGATCAGCTCCTGGCGGGCGGCATCATATTGCAGCCGCGTCTTGGTCAGGGGACAGACGAGAAGCTCAAGCAGGCGCGGGTCGGTGCGGACGTCCGTCATGAAGTTACCTACTGCAGCCGCGGCTTGCCGCCGCTGCCCATCTTGCTCAGCGCCACTTCGGTCAGGGCCACGAGCACGTCGGCCCTGGTCTTGAGATCGGGGGCCTCAAGCAGCGCCTGCTTTTCCTGCGGGTCATAGGGGGCAAGCAGGGATAGCGTATTGACCAGAATGTCGGTCGGCGCGTGGTCGACTTCGCTCCAGTTGGCCTTCATGTTGTTGGCGGACAGATAGTCGCGGAAGGCCTTCAGAAGGGCTGGCCGGTTTACCTCGCTGGCGCCCCCTTCGGAGGCAAGGTCAATGGCGAAGGGGTGATAGTTGGCGCTGACTTGCCGGTAGGGCGAGATGACATCAAGCTCCTGGGCGACCTGGAACCGGCAGACGCCGGCGAGCGTGATGAGCATGCGCCCTTCAGGCGTTTCCGCATAGGACACGATGCGCCCCACACAGCCCACATTCATGAGCGGGGGCACGTCTTCCGACTCCCGCCCTGCGGCAGGCTGGATGATGCCGATCAGCCTGTCAGTCGAGAGCGCATGGTCCACCATGGCAAGGTAGCGCGGCTCGAAGATGTTGAGCGGCAGCTCTGCCCGCGGCAGCAGCAGGGCGCCTGACAAAGGAAACACGGGGATCCTCTGGGGCAGGTCGGCAGGCGTCCGGTAGCGGTCGAAGAAACCCATCTTTGCCTCGCTTTTTCAGGAAAAAAGAACGGATGACAGCTTGCGGCGGCCGGCAAGGGTGTACTCGTCCTTCGGGCCCCAGGCCTCGAAGAACTTCACCAGCTGCTTTCGCGCTGCTTCGTCGTTCCAGCTGCGCATCTTGCGGATGACATGGATCAGCTGGTCGGTTGCCTGCCCCCGCTCGCCCGCGCCATTGAGCAGAACAGCGAGATCGAGCCTTGCCTGGAAATCGTCCGGGTTCTTCTCGATCGCGGCCCTCAGCGTTCCGATCTCCGACACGTCAACGGGGTTCAACGCCATGTCGAGGGCGGCTTTGGCGCTCAGCACCTCAGGGTCGGCCGCCTTGGCGGGCGGCACAAGCGCAAAGGTCGCCTGGGCATTCTCAAGGTCGCCCGCCGCGATCTGGCAGCGCACGAGGCCTGCAATAGCGCCTACGTTCTCCCGGTCAACCTGCAGCACCTGGGCGAAGATCTGTGCGGCTGTCGCATAGTCCTGCTGGTCAAAGGCGGCGCGGCCTTCTGCCACGGCGGCCTCGATCTCTTCAGCCATGCCACCCTGGCCGCCGAGCCGGTCCACGAACTGCTTGATCTGGCTTTCGGGCAACGCGCCCATGAAGCCATCGACCGGCTGGCCGTTGACGAAGGCATAGACCGCCGGGATCGACTGGACGCGCATCTGCTGGGCGAGCTGCTGGTTCTCGTCCACGTTGATCTTCACCATGCGGACCTTGCCGTTGGACTGGCGAACGACCTTCTCAAGCGCCGGGCCCAGCTGCTTGCAGGGGCCGCACCACGGGGCCCAGAAATCCACGATGACCGGAACCTGACGCGACGCTTCGATCACATCCCGCATGAAGTTCTGGGTGTTCGAGTCCTTGACGGCGTCGCCCGCCGTGTTCGCGGCCGCGTTGCCCGGGGTTTGCCCGCCAATAATCATGCTCATGGAACCATCCTCAAACTCTTATCAGCCACCTAGATGGCGCAAACGGCGTGGTCTTTCAATGTCACAGGTCAAACGTGGCGCCGTCAGGCCACCGCCACGATCTTCGGCTCATGCCCGCAGGAGCGGATGAAGGTAACGAGATCGGCCGAGCGGATCGTTGTCGTGGCCGTGTTTTCAAGCGGATGATAGTTGAGGAACTCATGTGCCATCATCTGGGCATCGAGCACAACATTGACGCGTTGCGCTGTGTCGTTGATCAGACCGAAGGGTGTGACGGAACCCGGTTCCACCCCCAGGACCTCCCGCAGCAGCTCTGGCTTGCCGAAGGAGAGACGGCGGGAACCGATCTTGGCTGGCGCTGCCTTCAAGTCGATGTTCGCCTCCTCCAGACAGACGATCAGCCAGATATTGCCCTTGTCGTCTTTCAGGAACAGGTTCTTGCAATGTCCGCCCGGGATCTCGCCCCTGAGCGCCTGCGCCTCATCCACCGTGTAGACGGGCGGATGGTTCCTCGTCGTGGCCTCGATACCCAAAGTCTTGAATCGGTTGAATAAATCGTCACGAGTTGCGGGCATGGAAGGCGAATGGCTCCGTGTTGGCTTGCGAAGATGTTGTTCTTGCATTTGCCAGCGAGTTAGGCAATAACGCCTCCACCCGCCGGTGAGTGCCGGTTGCCATGGAAGCGGGCGTAGCTCAGGGGTAGAGCATAACCTTGCCAAGGTTAGGGTCGGGCGTTCGATTCGCCTCGCCCGCTCCAATTTCTCTCAGACGATGTCTTGACGTAGACAACAGCCCCTCGGCGGGCCTCTTCGTGCTAGGACAATTTTGGCGTAAACAGATTTCCTTTAGCTTGGCCGCTGTTTATCATCTCCCACGGTCAATTCCTGAGGGGGTGGCCGCCCTTGAGCGAAGCCGCTCAGCCGCGAATCAGAAAACCTCAACCTGAGCTTGAGAGTTCCCTTAAGGACGGCCGGATCTACCTTTTTCGGCGGGCGGACAAAAGAAGTGGACGTGGTTCCGTGGGATCTGAGTGCCGAAGGGCAAAGGCTACGAAAGTTCCAGCACCAAGACCACGGACGATCACGAAACCTTCTCCTTCGCCAACGACCTGTTCAACAAGACGCTTGCAAGGGTAGCGGGCAGGCAAGAGATCAACACCGAGACGACTCACGCAACGATCTACGAGTAGATGAGATCAAGGACCAGTGGCGATGACTATGAGTTCGCTCGTCCTGATGGAAAGCCAATCGGTAGATTCAAGAAGCCGTTCGCTTCGTTGTTGAGTAACGGCTCGATTGGGACCGCCTGCCTGAATACCGTTTGATGTCTTAAGACACGTGCATAGCGACGTCGTTAAGGACGTGTCTTGGGTGGAGTTTACGGTGCAGGGTGATGTTCTGGGACGGGA
>NZ_JBIICB010000409.1:0-24192 GCF_044239095.1 Aestuariivirga sp.
AGTCGATGCGCAGCTCGTCAATTCCGGCCGCGCGCGCGCCCGCCACCGGAAGCGCCACCGCACCCAGCAGCGCAGCCAGCGTGGACCGTCTCGTCATTGGCATCGTGGTCATCTTTATCTCGTCTCGGATGGTGTTGCGGGGAAGGCAAAAACGGGTGAAACGGCGATTTCACTCTCCGAAATGGCCACATTTGTCAACGGCTTGGTAATCCCCCCGATTCTGGGCGGGGGCTGCCCGGCTGGGATGCGCCCCATCGTGAGGAGGCCTCCGGCGTGGATGCCAGACCTCAGGAGCGCCGCCTGAACAGGCTGTCCGCCAAAAGGGCCCCAAGTGCCAGCCCGATGCCGAAGCTCGAATGATGTACCAGGGTGCGGAGCATGATGAGGCCGGGCGTGGCGGTATCGATTGCAAAAATACCCATACCCATGAGCGGCATCTGCACAAGGAAGGGGAAGGGGATGGTTGCCAGGCCGAAGGCCAGTCCGTTGGCAAGACTGGGCCTGCGCGCAAGGAAAGCGAGGCCTATGAGATAGGCCGCCGCGAATATCATCGCGATCGTATAGTAGGCCGCATGCCCGGCGAAGAGTTCATGCGGCAGTGCCGGGGCGGTTGCAATTCCGGGCACGTAAAGCTGACCCGACAGGACGTTGAGAAACCAGCGCCCCGAGACACTCCAGTTCGCCGGCGGAAATCCGGTTGCCCACTGGTAAAGGACGCGGCAGACGTCGGCTACGGTTGCCGCCATGAGGCCAGCAAAAAGAATACGAAGGAGAATGGGTGCAGCGGGCTTGTTCATTGAAAATCACTCGAATGGTGTGAAGTTGAGCGGGGCGGGCGGCTTTCCATCGGTCCTCAGGCGCAAGTGCCGGGACCCTCTGACGAAAAGCTAGCGGTTAATGGGCGTCATGCTGAGTCAGACCTTCCACTAAATTTTGTATTATCAGCGTTTTTGTTGTCCACGGTACGCACGCATTGTCTTGAGGATGGTTCAATCGGCGGCGCGGAGGCCGCTCGTCATACCAAGCAACAAGATCTCGATGGCAGCCCTCGATGTAACTCAGCCAGTCGATGCCGACAAGGTCTACTGGGACGAGACAACCGATTGGATATCAGCCAGAGAAACTATCGAGCACTTCACGGGGAAGAGTGACCAACCGGAAGCAGCGTTGCTGAGATGCGTAACGCACCATAACTGCCAGTCACGCGGAAAGCTGCTAATACTCGACGGACAGGCTGTCTCGAGCAAGGCTCTGTTGCTCGACCATATTGATCAGTTTATCTGACAACGGACAATCGCCCCTGTAAACAATCCGAGTTAACGCCGTCAGCAGGTGTTTTCAGAGAGGTTCGGATCACCCTCCAATGAGAAGATACCCGTGTGGCTGCCCGCGTGATAGCCATATCTCTCATTGATTCGGGATTCGCTATTTATGCCTGTCGACACATGCACGGCATTGAAGGCATTGCTCGCCAGGCTGGCATTTCTGGCAATTTATACCTTGTTTATGGCGCCCGCGGCTTTTGCGGGCTGCTTGGAGGCGTCCGGAGTGATCACCTGCACCGGGGATCTGTCGGGAGGTGTGGCTTACGAGAAACAAGAAACGACGACCCTCAATGTCAACAACCTCACGACATCGAATGCGGGAGCGATCTCTCTCACTGGGTCGGGCTCCGAGGGTAGGCAGGGCAGTGATGTTGATGCTGGAGACGGCAAATCGGGCGGTACTGGTGCAACAGTCTTCCTGAATTTCGACAACGACGGTTTCGGTATATCGACGAATTCGGTCTCTGGCCTGACGGTGGTGTCAAATGGCGGCAATGCCGGCAGGGGCGGGAATGGTTACGACGTCCTCGGTATTGGTTATGACGGCGGCGACGGTGGCAAGGGCGGCAGCGGTGGAACATTGACCGCCGGTAGCGACGGAACAATCGTAACCACGGGAGAGAACTCCCACGGCATCCTCGCGCTTGCCAATGGCGGCAATGGTGGAAGAGGTGGCAACTGCACGAATGTGGCTGGCGATTGCAAAGCTGGCGATGGCGGGCAGGGCGGTATCGGCGGCAATATCACCGTGAATGCGTATGGAGAAATCCTGACATCTGGCGAGGCGGCGGCGGGCATCTTCGCGCAGTCGAATGGTGGTCAGGCCGGCGACGGAGGAAATACGTCGGGTTTTGGTTTTGATGAAGACGCGGGCGATGGAGCAAAAGCGCAGCAGGGCGGATCCATCACGGTGCTTAACGCGTCTGCTCTCACCACGACTGGCGAAGGCGCATATGGAATCTTCGCGCAGAGCGTTGGCGGGTATGCGGGAGATGGTGGTGACGCCAATGGCGCGACCGTGTCGTCCTATGGAGGCAGTGGCAGCAGTGCTGGCAATGGTGGCAAGGTCAATCTGACCAATAATGGCGTGGTATCCACCGCGGAAGACTATTCCCATGGACTCTTCTCACAGAGCTTGGGCGGCGGCGGCGGCGCGGGAGGATCAAGCGGTGGCATCATCACGCTTGGTGGCACGGGCGGTGCCGGTGGTAACGGCGATCTGGCGTCACTGACGAACACCGGCACGGTGACCACGCTTGGCTATTCCTCAATCGGCATCTTCGTGCAGTCTGCGGGTGGCGGCGGCGGCGATGGTGGCAGCAGTAGCGGTATCGTGGCCATCGGCGGGTCCAGTTCCGGCGGCGGCAATGGCGGTACTGTCACGCTTGTCAACAGTGGCTCCGTTTCGACGCAAACTGACAATTCACAGGCGATCTTCGCGGAGTCGCTTGGTGGCGGCGGTGGCAACGGCGGGCTTGGCTCCGGAATCGTTGCGGTGGGCGGGAGTGGTGAAGATGCAAAGGGCGGTGACGGCGGGTCTGTCACGCTCACCAACACCGGCAATCTTGCAACTGAAGGCAATACATCCACCGCGCTCATGGCCCATTCGGTTGGTGGTGGCGGCGGAAATGGTGGTGGCGCCTATTCCGGATCGGTCTTCACAGGTTTTGCGCTGGGCGGTGAGGGTGGCGATGGCGGGAAGGGTGGCAGCGTCTCTGTGAGCATCGGAGATGTGGCCGTGCCGAACACCATCACAACATCCGGCGATCTGTCTGATGGCGTGCTTGCCCAGTCGGTTGGTGGCGGTGGCGGCAACGGCGGCTCGGCGGTGCAGGTGACGGGAAGTCCAGGCGGCAGCCTGTCCCTGGCCATTGGTGGCAAGGGTGGCGATGGCGGAATTGGCGGCAACGTGGCGCTCACTGGCAATGCCTCGGTGTCCACCTCCGGCAACAAGTCCAGCGGCTTGGTGGTGCAGTCGATCGGCGGCGGCGGCGGCAATGGCGGCTACGCAGTGTCGGTTGCGCTGTCGGGAGGGCCAGTCTCTGTTTCGGGCTCCCTGGCGCTGGGCGGGTCTGGCGGCGCGGGCGGCCAAAGCGGCATTGTGACCGTGGATGCAAGCGGTGATATCTCCACCTCCGGCAGTCGATCAGACGGATTGATTGCCCAGTCGATTGGCGGCGGTGGCGGCAATGGCGGCTTTGCAGTGTCCATCAGCGGGTCCGGGGGCGTTGCCGGCAGCTTTTCCGGCGCTGTCGGCGTTGGTGGCAGCGGCGGCAGCGGTGGCACGGGCAATACTGTCAACGCTGCTTATGACGGCAGCATTTCGACGGACGGTGTACAGGCGGACGGAATTGTCGTGCAGTCGGTGGGCGGCGGCGGTGGCAATGGTGGTTATTCGATCACGGCCGCGCTGTCCGTTTCTGGCGGTGCCGCGGGAGCGGTCGCAGTGGGGGTTGGCGGCACGGGCGGCGACGGCAGCAATGGCGGCAGTGTAACCAGTAACGTCAGTGGCAGCGTCACCACCCAGGAGTATAATTCGAACGGCTTGATCATTCAGTCGGCAGGTGGTGGCGGCGGCAATGGCGGCTTCGCCATCAGCGGGTCAATCACTGCTGCCGGTGGCGGATCGTCTTCCACAGGCGTCGGCGTTGGCGGCATGGGGGCAGGCGGCGGAGATGGTGGTACGGTTGATTCAACCTTCATCGGCGAGATCACCACCCATGGAGACGCCTCCGATGCCATCATCGTACAGAGCGTGGGTGGCGGCGGCGGAAATGGCGGATTCAGCGTGGCCGGTGGCATTTCCGCGGGCGGCGTCGTCTCGGGCGCTGTTGTAGTCGGTGTTGGTGGCGCGGCGGGTGCTGGCGGAAACGGCGCCGCCGTGACCTCCACGGTCACTTCTGGCGTCATTGTGACGGCCGGCAACGGCTCCGAGGGTTACGTTGCCCAGAGCCTTGGCGGTGGCGGAGGCAATGGCGGCTTCAGTATCACGGGGGCAGTGTCCGGCTCGGCAGGTGGCAGTGGCAGCGTCGCCGTCGGTTTTGGTGGTGCCGGAGGTGTTGGTGGCGCATCGGGCATGGTCACCGCCTCGATGGCGGGATCCATCCTGACCAGCGGAGACGATGCGACAGCTTTCATTGCGCAGTCGGTCGGCGGCGGCGGAGGCAATGGTGGTTTTAACGTCAGCGGGGCCTTATCGGGAGCGGGCACCGGGTCGGGCGCAGTTTCAGTCGGCGTGGGCGGCGTGGGCGGCGGCGGCGGTGATGCAGGTGGGGTCAGCGCCACGCTGGTGTCTGGCAGCACTCTTTCCACCTCTGGTGACCGATCAGTGGGCTTTGTTGCGCAATCGATTGGCGGTGGCGGCGGCAATGGCGGCTTCAACATCGGTGGAGCCTTGTCGGGATCTGGTGGTGGGGCGGGCGCGGTTGGCGTCGGCGTCGGTGGTGCGGGCGGCGACGGCGGCAATGGAGGTGCTGTTACAGCGATGCTCACGGGCGATGTCACCACTGCCGGGGGTCAGGCGCAGGGTGTTCTGATCCAGAGCCTTGGCGGCGGCGGTGGTGGCGGGGGCTTCAACGTCACGGGCGCATTGTCCGGATCAGCGACAGGCTCAGGTGCAGTGGGCGTGGGTGTCGGCGGTAAAGGCGGCGGCGGCGGTGATGGCGGTAGCGTGAATGCAACGATCACCGGGGATGTCGATGCAGCTGGTGATGGTTCTGGCGGCGTCCGGATACAGAGCCTTGGCGGCGGCGGCGGTAATGGCGGCTTCAATGTTTCGGGTGCCCTTACAGCTTCCACGTCCGGTGCGGGCTCAATCGGTGTTGGCGTGGGTGGGTTCGGAGGTGACGGTGGCGATGGTATGGGCGTCACTTCGGCAATCACCGGAAACATTACCACGGACGGAGTCGATGGCATTGGCCTGATGGTGCAAAGCGTTGGTGGCGGCGGCGGCAATGGCGGGTTCAACGCCGGTGCCGGCGTGTCCTTATCAAGTGGCGGGTCAGGTGCGATTGCCGTTGGCGTCGGAGGATCGGGCGGAAGCGGCGGCAAGGCTGGAAATCTGACATCAACGCTGATTGGCAACGTCACGACAGGCGTGGGTGGCATTGCCGCAGACGCAGGCGGTTCACACGGCGTGCTGATCCAGAGCCTCGGTGGCGGCGGCGGCAATGGCGGATTCAACGTGACGGGCAGTGTTGCGGCATCTTCTGCGGGAGCGGGCGCCATCAGCGTGGGCGTCGGCGGTCTTGGCGGCGGCGGCGGTGATGCAGGCACGGTCATGTCAACGATCGAGGGCGACATCGACGTTCTGGGCGACGATTCCGGCGGCGTAAAAATCCAGAGCCTCGGCGGCGGCGGCGGCAATGGTGGCTTCAACATCGCGGGCGCCCTGTCGGCATCCAGTTCGGCATCGGGCTCTATCGGCGTCGGGGTGGGGGGATTCGGGGGTGATGGAGGCGATGGCGAGAGCGTTACCTCAATGCTTACCGGAGACATAACCACCGCCGGCACAAATTCTGATGGCCTGATTGTTCAGAGCGTTGGCGGTGGGGGCGGCAATGGCGGCTTCAACGTAACGGGCGGCGTTTCTGCATCAGGCAGCGGCGCGGGGGTTATCGGCGTTGGTGTTGGCGGCGCGGGCGGCGGCGGAGGTATTGCCGGCAATGTAAGTGCAACACTGACGGGGGATGTCACCACAAGCGGCAACGAGTCCGAAGCCGTTTTGATCCAGAGCCTCGGCGGCGGCGGTGGCAACGGTGGTTTCAATGTGACGGGCGGCATCGCGGCGGCCTCTTCAGGGGCGGGAGCGATCAGTGTTGGCGTCGGTGGCCTCGGCGGCGGCGGCGGCGATGCAGGCACTGTTATCGCGTCGGTCACGGGTGACATCAAGACGGCAGGCGGCAATTCCACGGGCGTCAATATCCAGAGCGTGGGTGGCGGCGGCGGCAATGGCGGATTCAACATCGTGGGGACACTGTCGGCGTCGCGCACGGACTCGGGTTCTGTTGGCGTAGGTGTTGGCGGTTTCGGCGGCGACGGCGGCGACGGCAAGAGCGTCACATCGACAATCGATGGCGATATCACCACGGCAGGGGCGGACTCGATTGGCCTGATGGTACAGAGCGTCGGCGGCGGCGGCGGCAATGGCGGGTTCAACATCACTGCCGGACTCAGCATTTCGGGCGACGATGGAACGGCGATTGGTGTCGGCATCGGAGGGTTTGGCGGCGACGGCGGCAACGGCGGCGGCGTGAAGGTGGATGCCTCCGGTGATGTTGGGACAGTCGGCTCTGGCGCGAAGGCCGTTGTGATCCAGAGCCTCGGCGGCAGTGGTGGCAATGGCGGCATGAACATTACTGGCAGCCTCACTTTAAGTGCCAGGGACTCCGCATCCGTCAGCCTTGGCGTTGGTGGTTTCGGTGGGGCGGGCGGCATAGGTGAAGATGTGGATGCCACCCTGGCGGGAACCATCCTAACGGAAGGGGCGAATGCCACTGGTGTGATCGTACAGTCCTTAGGCGGCGGCGGTGGCAACGGCGGAATGAACGTGTCGGGTGCTGCGTCACTTTCAATGGGTGAATCGGGTGCCTTCGGCATCGGCCTTGGTGGCTTTGGCGGCACGGGCGGCCAGAGCGGCGATGTCGTCATGAGTCAAGTTGGCAACGTGTCGACCCTCGGAAACACGGCCGACGCGGTCACTGCCCAGTCGATCGGCGGGGGCGGGGGCAATGGTGGCGTGAACATCTCTGGTGACCTGACGGTCACCACCGGGGACAGCACCACCGGCGTTGCCTTCGGCATCGGTGGGTTTGGCGGTGGCGGTGGCAGTTCCGGCAATGTGACGGCAACTGTGCGCGGTAACGTCATGGCGGCTGGTGGCGTCGTGGAGGGTGAGGCACCGGTCGTGGACGGTGTGGTTCAGGTTTCCGGCGGTTCAAGCGGCATCGTGGCGCAGTCGGTTGGCGGTGGCGGCGGCAATGGTGCACTCAACATCTCGGGCACTGTCGACATCAATTCTGGCAGCGACAGCACGCCCGTGACGTTCGGCCTGGGGGGCTTCGGTGGTTCGGGAGGCAATGCCGGAGACGTGGCGCTGACGGTTGGCCTTGTCGATGACGCCGTCAGCAATACCGTAACGTCGTTTGGTGATCGCCGCTCAGCTGTGTTGGCGCAGTCGGTAGGCGGTGGTGGCGGCAGCGGCGGGATCAACCTCGCCGCCGGAATCAGCGTCAACGGGCAACTCACGGCCGGCATCGGCGGCTTCGGTGGTGACGGAGGAACCGGCGGCCTCGTGCTGGCCGATATCACGAGCGATCTTTACGCTACCGGTGCAAATGCGCGTGGCCTTCTTGCCCAGTCTGTGGGTGGCGGCGGCGGCGATGGAGGCATCAACATCAGTGGTGGCGTTACAGCTTCGTCCACGACGGACAATGCTTCCCTGGTGCTAGGCCTTGGCGGTTTCGGTGGCGGCGGCAATATCAGCGGCGATGTTACCGTCACCCAATCTGGCCGGATCGAAGTCCTGGGCTCCGGGGCTTATGGCATTCTGGCGCAGTCGGTTGCGGGCGGAGGCGGCAGCGGTGGGTTTAACATTTCGGCTGACGCCTCCCGCAGCAGCGGAAACAGCTATGCCATTGGCATTGGCGGTGATGGCGGAACAGGCGCCAACGCGGGGAATGTCACACTTACCAGTGATGGCGTGATCCTCGCCAACTCAACTGTACCAACGGTAATCAGTACCACTGAGAGCGAAGAAGAAACCGAAAGCACGGATGTCGTGATCGATGGTGCCGGTATTCTTGCTCAGTCCGTCGGTGGCGGTGGCGGTGCTGGAGGTATGAACATCACTGCAGCGCTGTCGACGTCAGGCACTCCCATCGCTGTTGGACTCGGTGGCTCCGGCGGGGCGGGTGGCGATGCCGGATCCGTAACCGTTACCCGCGGCCAGATATTGGCAACGTCGCTCGAGACCACGGGCGATGCCGTCATTGGCCTTGCTGCGCAGTCGATCGGCGGCGGCGGCGGGCTTGCCGGCATGAACTTTGTTGGCACATTCGGCGCGGCGGGAGAGGACACGGAGGTAGCAATGATCACCGTCGGCGGCAATGGCGGTGCTGCGGGCAACGGCGGTGACGTCGTGGTTGTCGATGCCGGAACGATCCTCACCTCCGGGGATCAGGCGATTGGCGTCATGGCCCAGTCCGTGGGCGGTGGTGGCGGCAATGCCAACTATAACTTTGGCCTGGTCGGTGCTCCTGGTTTCAAGGGATATGGCTATAATCTCGCGATTGGCGGTGAACCGGGAGATGCCGGGTCGGGCGGGATGGTGAACGTCGACAGAGATGGCGCCATCTCGACAATAGGCGTCAACGCGTCGGCAATCCTGGCGCAGTCAGTTGGAGGCGGCGGCGGCAACACGGCGCTCAGTATGAACCTCGATCTGCTTTCGAACGATTTTCAGGCCGTAAGCCTTGGGCGAAAAGGTGGCGAAGGCGGTGATGCCAGCGATGTGACCGTGACAAGTGCCGGCAAGCTGAGTACTAAAGGCGACGACTCCTCTGGTGTATTCGCGCAGTCTGTTGCGGGTGGCGGCGGCAAGAGCAGTTCATCGTCATTTTCCTCCGGTGGCGTGGCATCTGACAAGTCCGTGTCGAGTTCATCACTCTCCTTGGGTATCGAGGGCGGCAGCGGTGGAACGGCTGGCGATGTGTGGGTCACCGCGTCGGGCAGTATCTGGACTGAGGGCGAAAAGTCTGATGCGATTTTTGCACAGTCGGTGGGTGGTGGTGGCGGCGCTGGTGGCATGGCCATGGGCATTGCCGTAAATCAGACCTACTCGTCGAATGTTGGCATCGGCGGCGCGGGCGGCTCCGGCGGAAATGCTGGCCTCGTAACGGTGATCAGCAGCGCAGAAATCGGCACGCTGAGCGACGATGCCGATGGCATCACCGCGCAGTCGATCGGCGGCGGTGGTGGAACCGGAGGCGCCGCCGTGCAGCTTACGGGCTCAACGGGCACCCCAGGTGACCAGAACGGCTATCAAGGATCGCTGATGGTGGGCGGCGACGGAGGAACCGGAGGAGATGCTGAGCAGGTCAGCGTAACCAACACCGGCAGCGTCACGACCATTGGATCCAACGCCTATGGTATCCGGGCGGAGTCGATTGGCGGCGGTGGCGGTGACGGCGGTTTCTCGATGCTTGCGTCACTGGGCAAAAGCGTCACGACGAGTTCGCTGAACGTCAACATCGGCGGCACGGGCGGCACCGGCGGCACAGGTGAAGAAGTCACCGTGTTGAACCAAGACTCCATCTTGACCACGGGCGATGGGTCCATTGGCATCAGTGCCCAGTCTGTGGGCGGCGGCGGCGGCAATGGCGGATCGGTTCTCTCGCTCACACTGGAAGCAGTGGCCGCGGATACCTCCACTCAGAGCACGGGATTGAATATCGGAGGCTCCGGCGGAAGCGGCGGAACCGCTGCAGATGTGAGCGTGACGAATAGCGGCGATGGCGGTCAGATCATCACCGCGGGCGACGATTCCTATGGCATTTTCGCGCAATCGGTCGGCGGCGGGGGCGGCAGTGGCGGTTCGGTGGTCGCGGTGGCCGGAACCTATGGTGAGACATATAACTTTGCGGCAAACCTAAGCATCGGCGGCGATGGCGGAGCCGGCAATTCGGCGGGCGATGTAACTGTCACCAATGGCGGCCTCATATGGACGAGCGGTGACAATGCGCACGGAATCTTCGCCCAGTCGATTGGCGGCGGCGGCGGTGATGGTGGTTTTGTAATCAGCGGCAGTGTCATGCTGAAATCCAGCAGCGCACCGCTCATAACCCTTGGTGGCATCGGCGGTGCTGGCGGATCCGGTGGAGATGCTGGCGATGTCACGGTCACCAACACAGGTTCCATCATCATCGGCGGCGACAATGCCTATGGCATTCTGGCCCAGTCGATTGGCGGCGGCGGCGGAAATGGCTACTTTGAAAGCGGCTCTGATCTTGATGCCACGCAGATTGCGGACAGCATGTTGATCAATCTTGGCGGCCAGTGCTCTGAGGATGATTGCCCCAAGGGTGATGGCGGTGAGGCCGGCAGCGTTACGATCAACCAGACTGGAAACATCGTGGTCGTGGGTAAGGCCGCCAGCGCGATCAAGGCCGAGATCATCAATGGTGGCGGCGGAACGCTTGTTACGAAGTTAAGGAAACTCGCCAGCGTCGTTTCTGACAGCTTAGAGGCCAAGGTTCTTACAATTCAAATGGGTGCCGATACTGCAAGCGACATGAGTTCGGGCGATGTAACCATGAACACCGAGGGTAACAACTCGGCCGAAGGCGACTTCAGTGCAGGTGTTTCGGTGCAGTCAATCGGCGGCGGCGGCGGCACGACCCAATTTGATTTCGACATGGACGACGATAACGCCTTCGATCCGCTGAAGCTTGCCGTCATTCTTGGTGCCAATGATGGGACAACCAACAATGGCGGCGACATTCTGAATAGTAAGATCAATGGCGCTGTGACGGTGGCAGGCGACAATGGTGTGGGAACCCTGGTCCAGTCCGTGGGCGGCGGCGGCGGGCGCACCGGCATCGCGATCACGAACGTCCAGGGCGGGACTGGTAGCATCACATTCACTCTTGGCGGCACCGCCGGCAGCGGCGAAGCTGGCGGCAACATAAAATTCTCACACACCGGCACGCTCGATGTAACGGGTGTCGCAACGCAAGGGGCCCTTGTTCAATCCATCGGCGGCGGCGGCGGGCTTGCCACTCTCAACATCTCTCCCGCAGAAGCAACCGCTCCGGCAGCCGCGATGCGCCCGGCCCCGATGGCTTCACCCGGCGCAACAGACGCAGAGCTATTGGCGCCTGCCGATGTCACGCTTGGCGCTGCTGGCGGGACGGCACTTGACGGTGGAAGAATCGAGTACGCGAAGAGCGGCGCGATCGAGACCAGCGATGACCTTTCAATCGGCATCGTACTGCAGAGCATTGGCGGTGGCGGTGGCTTCTTCACGGAAATCGGCGCTGAGGCCGTATCGGTCACGCTCGGTGGAACGAAGGGTGCCAGCGGTTCTGGCGGCGAAATCAAGGCGGAGAACAGCGGCAGTATACTGACTGCCGGCGAGGGCTCCCACGGTGTCCTGATCCAATCCATCGGGGGTGGCGGCGGTGCCGTTATGAGCGCGTCAGTCGACGATCCAATCACAAGGTCGGATAGCAATGAGGGTGACGGCGGTGCAATCATCTTCACACAGGGTGGAGACATCTCGACCCACGGCACCATGGCCAATGGCATCATCCTCCAGTCGCTCGGGGGCGGCGGGGGCTTTGTGCAAGGTGCGTTCGCCGGAAGTGCCGGAGGTGCCGGCGTGGGTGGCGCGATCAACCTGACGATCAATGGGTCCGTCCACGCAACGGGGGACCTCTCAACCGCGGTTCAGGCCCAGAGCAGCGGCAAGGACGCGAACGGTGATGCCGGCGGCGACATCACTGTGAGCTTGGCGTCGCAGGAGGTCATGATGGGTGGCTACGGGGGCAGGGCCCTCGTCATTGACGGCGGCGCGACGAACCGTTTCGACAACAATGGCTACGCAGAAACCATGGACGAGATCGCGGGGCTGACCGTGACCGGTTCATGGGGCGACGATACGATCAACAATTACCTCTACATGATCGGCAGCGTTGACCTTGGAGGTGGATCGAACGCCTATGCCAACGCCCTGGGCGCGCGCTTCGACATGGGCCAAACCGTAGAACTGAACGGCAGCCCCAACCTGTTCAGCAATGCCGGCAACATCGCGCCCGGCCGTACCGGTACGATTGCGACCGTGGCCTCGACGGCGCTCAACGGCAGCATCTCGCAGTCCGCGGATGGTGTCTACGAAGTCGACCTCGACTTCGTCGCGGGCAATGCGGTGGTGGGAGCTGCGGACCACATCAACGCCAGTGGCTCTGCCAACCTCGATGGCCTGGTCGATGTCTACATTGTCAACCCCACGCAGGCAGCTCCGGGCTATCACGAGATAACGATCCTCAGCGCCGCGGAGGGCATCACGAACCGGTCCCTCGATCTCCAGACGCCGCCCTCTGCGGTGGCGAAGTACCAGATCCTCTACAAGCAGAGCCCCGGCGCCCCGCCAGCCCCGCTTGGCCTGGTGGCCCCGGCATCTCTCGCGCCGCTTACACCGGCGGCGGAAGACGTTGTCTTGAGTTACGACATCAATTTCGCCGCTGATGGGTTGAACCGCAACCAGACACGCTTTGGCGACTACATCAACCGCCTGCAACTGACCGACTCGACTTCGCCGGTAGCACCCCTGGTGGGTGGCCTGTTCGGCATTCCCACAGAGGAGTTGCTCGCCAAGACCTATGCGATGCTGGTGCCCGAAGGCTACGCAACGGCTGTCGCCACCACCGCTGAGTCAGCGGAGAATTTCGGATCGGATGCGATGGAATGCCAGCAGGGTTCGGGCTTCTACCACCATCTGGAGGGAGGCCAATGCGGCTGGCTGCGCGTCTCGGCGCTCGAGACGAACTACGAACCGTCCTTCCAGTACCACGACTATGACGAGAAGGCGGCCCAAGTACAGGCCGGGGTAGAAGCCAGGCTCTGGCAGGGCGTGTCGATGACCATGGCCGTTGCGTATGAGAGTTCGACGTCGAGCATGGCGGATCTTACGACAACGGATGGCAGCCGGGTCCATGCTGGGGCGGCAGTGCGTGCCACCTCGGGCGGGGCGAGCATTGGGACTGGCGTGAGCGCCGGCTATGCCAGCTTCGAAACCCATCGCGACATCCTGATCGGAGACGATGAGGCTACCGCCAAGGGTGAACAGCAGATAGGCTACCTTTCCGGGCGCCTGCGCGCCTCATATGCATTGGGGGACGAGGAGGACTACGTGCGCCTCGGTGCCGATGTTGCTGTGACGGGCATTTACCAGCCGCGCTTTGACGAGAGCGGGGCAGGTTTGGCCAATCTCGAGATTCAGGATCAAACTGGTATCAATGTTTCGGTGTCGCCCTTCGTCGAGGCCGCGGCGACCTTTGGGCAGGCGGATGGCATAAGCTTCAGGCCGTGGGCGCGACTTGGCCTCACGCACTATGTTGCCTCTGACATGCGAGTCTACGCGCAGCTGGAAGCGGCGCCGGATGACGTCGATCCATTCTATGCGGATGCCGGCTTCGAGCAGACGTTGGGGCGCGCTGACCTTGGTTTCGATCTCGGCACGGCGGCTGGCTTCATCACGCTGAGTGGCATGGGCATGCTGGGTTCTGATACGCAGGCCTATGGGGGGAAAGCATCGTTCTCCTTCTCCTTCTAATGCGGCGCAGCGCTGCGATGACGTGCTTTCACTTTCTCAATCACAAGGAGCTTGCCTGACATGACGCGCCTTTCCTTCGCCAAGACCATCGTGATCGCGGCCGTGTCTCTGGCAGCCGCCACGACCGCGTCGCTTTGCGTCACCAAGCCGGCGGCGGCACAGTCCAAGGCACAGAACTGGTCGGTGAGCTGCGTGTCGCGATCCCGCATCGCCGCTGCAGAGTGCTCGCTCGAACAGCGCGTGTTGATCCGGGAGACCGGCCAGACACTCGGACGCCTGCTGATCAAGATTGGCGCCACTGATGCTGGTCCCGGTGCCTTGCTCCTGCAAATTCCGCTCGGCGTGTCGATCCGGGCGGGTGTAAAGATCAAGGTAGACGACACTGAGATCGAGACACTCGATATCCAGACCTGCGACGCGGGCGGCTGCTACGCGGGTGGTCCAATGAGCGAGAAGCTTCTTCGCGCTGCAAAGTCTGGCAAGCTGCTCAATGCTGAGTTCAGCGACGCCCAGCAGCGCGCCATATCGGTCAACTTCGTACTCGACGGCTTCTCGGCAGCCTATGACGACATAGATTGAGGGCTGCAAGGCCTGGTGCGGCCGAAATGGAAGCTGACACATCTCCTGGCTGACTGCTGGCGGCCTGCTCTTGCTCAAAGAGCAGGCGCAGCGGGTGTGGGTTCAGATGTAAAACCTGTCAGCCGGTTCTGATGGTGAAGCCGTTCGCGAAGCGCACCCACAGGGAGCGCTATCGGGGTTTCTATGGTCACCGGTGTTTCCGGCTGGGTCCGGTTGCGGCACTTACCCCCAAGACCGGAGAACCTTGTTGACGCAAGTGTCTCCCATGTTTGGGCCGTTAGGCCGAGCAGAGCAGCCAGTCCGTTGTCACGTCTTGCTCACGTCACCACGCAGAACCCGTCCGAAGCGGAGGCGGTATCGCCCTCGATGATGAGGCTGGCTGAGGCCTTTCTTGTGCCTGATTGCCAGTCTCATCCTGCCCCCGTCACACGCTGCAGGATAGATCGTTCACGGCGGACCATTATTCCGGGTGAGCGTAAAGCCCCGCGCAGTCAGCCGAGCTACAGAATAACCGTAACCGGGATTGCGGAGTAGTTGAGTTCAAAACCCCTTGGGGTTTCCCTCCAGTATGGTGCCGGTGCCGTCCTCCTCGCCCTCATTGACCCAGGTCACCTTGCCGCCGTCAAGCTTCACCTGCCAGCAGGTTTCAGACCCTTCGTCGTACTGAACGCACATGCTGTCGCCATCGATGCGCCATTTGCCACTGTAGTCCTCACCCTTGACCGAGCCATCAGCGTCGTAGAATTCCTCATAGCCACCGGAATCCTTCATGCTGCCTTTCACCGTGTTGCCAGCCAGCGCGGCGTTGATCTCATCGCCGCTGGCAGTGCCGGTGGCGTTGTCTGCCACCGGTTCCTGCGCATCGATGATCTCCAGGTCAATCCCGTAGTTTCGCGCTTCATTGAGCGGCAGCCATTGCATGCCATGCGGCGGCGCTGACGTCAGATAGACAATGGCGGACTGCGGCAAGGACAGCTGGTTCAGATAGGCGCCCACCAGCGCGTTTCCCGACCCGGTCTCGGTGGCCTGTCCGTTGTTTTCGATATAGGCGGCGTGAAAGCCGATGCTGGCGTCAGGATGCGCGTAACGCTTGATGCCGCCCAGCCAGGCGAGCCCGCAGGCCGAGGCGCATTCCTTGCCTGTATCAACCGCGGTGAGGAATTCCTTCAGCCTTATGGCCCGGCCGATGTTGAGCCCGGCCAGAAGGTCGCCGCCCGGGCTCTCGAACAGCACCACGGCCTTATCCATATCAAGGGCGAGTGCGGTGAATTTCTTGTCATCGCCGTCCTCGAAGACGCCTGATATCAGTATCGTCGGAAAATCCTTGGGGCTTGCCGGATCGACCTCGATCTGGGCGCCATGGGATGGCCCGCTGGCACATGCCAGCCACGCCGCCGCGAGGGCCACGCCGGCTTTGAACCGGCTTCTAAATCCATTACCCTTCATTATTCCCTCTCCCGCCCAGAGCTATCGCCATGACGTTCTTCAACCATTTGATGCCCGGTTTCCAGTGCAATTTGGCATGTGACCCTACTCATAGCTTACCAGAGCCACCCAGCGATAAACGAAGCTTTGGCGGGGGGTGGGACATGCGGTCCGGCATCCGCTGGATGAAGCTATCAACAGCGCCGCAAAACGTGGCCGCGGGTCTTGGCAAGGCAGAAACCGTTAGGTTGTGGATCCAAATCCGGAATAGCCGGCCACATGGATCGAAACAGCCGCCGGCCGCGCGGGGTTCAATGCCTGCGTTCTGCGTTCTGAACACACCATCCGCGGTAATCTGCTCGATGAGTGCCGGCGTGTCTGGCGGGCAATCTCAGCAACCACCTCCTGGCTCTCGGCCAGGACCGAAGTGGCAAAGGCGATGCGTCATGGCCTTGGGGCGCAACTTCCGCCCTGACCTACGAAACGCCCACGATTTAATCCGTGAGGATCATCACGCCAGCTTGACACGCGGTGGCGCTGATCGAGAAGATGAGGCCCGAGCCAAGAAAGAGCGGATACCGATGCGAGGTGGTCTTGAGCCGGAGACCCTGACCGGCTGGAAGAGGCCATTCCGATGGCGCGCCGGGATGCGTGAGACCGCAAGGAAAGCAAAGTTCATGCTAGAGCGGCGGACGGTCAGTTGAGATCACTTCCCACTTCTCACCGTCTTGCCAGCGAAAGCTGGCATCCCGCTTTTGTTGCAGCACATGCTGACAGAAAGCGGGACCCCAGCTTTCGCTGGGGTGACGGGAAGAATGGTGTGCAAACATTCCAGTGATCTCAACTGACAGCCCGCCGCTCTAAGCTAACTCGCTGGCATGCGGGCAGGTGAGATTGCAGCACTGAATGTCAGCGATGTCTACGGAACAGATGGGCGGGTGGAAAAAGAGATACGCCTCTCATCCACGCACACGAAGGGCAGCGAAGCACGGACAGCGCTGCTGAATGCAACCGCGCAGGAAGAGACGAGCCTGTATGCGCGAACGCTCTCACGTGAAGTTGAACAACCGCCGTTCGTCAGCAAGTGCGGCAAGCAGATGTGCGCCAACAGTCTCGGGCAGGTGTTTGGCAGGTTCTACAAATTGGCGGGGTTGAGCAATGCATCAAGCCATTCAGGTCGAAGGAGCTTCCTAACTGGATTAGCGCATAGGGGCGCTAATGTGAGAGTGCTGGCGGCGCTAGCTGGTCAAAAGAACATCTCCACCACACAACGCTATATTGAGGTTGGCGAACATCAACTGCATGCTGAGGTGGAGATAGCCTAAGGCAACCGTAAACAATCCTTCAAGATTATATATCAATTCCAGGCAGGGCCGTAACATAACACGCAGTTCCATTGTAAACTAGAGTGTATTTGTTGCCGACAACGAATGAGGACCCTTCAAAACCGCCCGACCAATAACTATTCCCAAAGAGCAGCGGGACACCTTCAACCGACACAACATCAGCTTCAAGAGACCCCGCGATTGCAATTATCAGAGAATTGGGCTCTATCAGAGAATTGGGCTCGGTATAAACGGATATGGTATCAGGATCGTTATAATAAAAGAGTGCATTCACATAAATACCAGAGGCTTGGCATCCTAGTATCGGCTGAACAGAGTCAGCCTTGGCCCTCGCCAGAACACGCTCAGGCAAGAAAGTGGGCCGCTTCATCACATCGGTGAGCAGATTGTTCGCGGGCGACACCATAGCGACATCAGCAGCAGCGCGGATGGTGCCACTCTTGTCAGTCAAGTCAGCAGCAGAAGTGCTCGTGGACGGACCAGCACCGAAGCCAATGCTCCAACTCAGCTCAACACGCTGATCGTCCTCAATGCCGTTCTGGCCGTCAATATAGCTGTAGTTCACCGCCAGCGAGTTGGTGTTCAGGCCGCCGTTGCTGAGGTCGAACGCAAGTCCACCACCATAGACATATTCAGAGGCACCAAGCTTGGCGTGGCCCGTGAGGCTCATCATGTCGCCCAGCTGCTGCGCGGCTTCCGCGCTGAAGGTCCAGCTGCTGTCGTCGTCGTTGGTATCGTCCCACTCAAGCCATTCATAACCGCCACCGATCTCGATGTGGGTGGTGTCGGTGAGATCCACGTCCGATATCAGCTGGACGCCGTAGAGCTTGCCCGTCTCAACGCTGTCGCTGTCTGCGTCCGCATCAGCCAGGTAGCCGTTCAGCGCGAAACCGCTGAGGAAACCGATTTCATATACGCCCTTCAGGCTTGCGCCATACTCCATCTGCTGGACAACTTCCTTGCCTTCGCCGTCCATATATTCATTGTGTTCTTCCAGCATGCCGACCGTGCCAACGAAGCTCAGTGCATCATTGAACTGGATGCCCGCGTTGGCGAGGTATTCGCGCTTGTCCTCGCCGTACTCGACGATGAGGCCCAGCGCCATCGCATCGGTCAGATAACCGCCTGCCGCGCCTTTGAGGCTAACGCCGAGCTCTTCCGAGTAACTGGGAGCGACTTCCACGCGGAAGCGGTCATTGCCGCCGCTGTAATGTAGCAGAGATGCTGCTTGCTCGATTGTGATGTTGCTGTTGCTGGCATCAGATGTCTCGCCAGCCATCGCTGAGGCCGTGACAAACAGCGCAGCAGTGGCCGATGCCAAAAAGAGGGCAGATTTCTTCACGTGTCGCTCCCATCCTAAAACACCGGCAAAATGCCAAATCCAACAGCTATTTCAAGTGGATGGTTGCGGAAATTATGTTACGGTCTCTACTTATTGTTGTAGAAAAGCAACATTCTTTGCCACAAAATACTCTGAATATTTAACTTTGCTTACTTCCGCCTACCGCTTGATCTTCTCAAGCAACCCTCTCCTGCGCCGCTACAACTCTTCTCACTTCTCGTCAGCGAACAGCTGAGGAACCAAATCCAACACTTCCCGCAGATGCCTGGGAACAACCGTGCCCTTGGCAAAGGCGATCTCGATCGCCATCATGCCTGCCAGCACCTAGGTGTAGACGTTGAGGTTGATGAACACTTCCTGTGCCAGCGTGCCCGCGCGAGGGGGATGGGACCTGTCGTCCCGCAGCAAGTAGCCGATCTTCAGCTTGCGGGCGATCCGGGCTATCCGTTGGCGCTAGCATGTGGTCATTCGGCTCTCAAAACAGATCTTACGCCCGGCGCCTCAGGAATTGGTTGCGGCGGGACGCGGGCCGCGACATTGAGGTCTGAAAGCGCCGCCAAATGGAGAGAGCAAATGGCTGACATGGAATTCACCGGCAAGATCGACGCAATCAGGCTCGAGATCGCCGCGCTTCTCGACGGCAAGAAGGCGCACGGCAAGCAGCGCGCCGCTCTCGAGGAAATTCTGCAGCTGTTGTCCGAAGCCGCTGATGCCGCGGAGGAGGCGGGGCTCTAGTCGGGCGGCGATGTTATCCGGCAGGTCTCTCAGCTGGCACATGCCACCTGACCTCGCCGTCCTGGCGCATGGCAGCCCGGTACAGGAGACGATCGAAGGCCTTGCGAAACTCCACCTTCGCCGCCTCAAGGTCTTCGGCCTCCCCGGCCAGCCCGATCCGAGGCGCGGAAGCCCCCTGGTCCCCATGCGGTCCCCAGCCTGTCTGACCTGGGGACCGACGTTGCTTAAAGCCCTCGATTTAATTGGTGAGCCCGCCGGGATACGATCCCGGGACCCTCTGATCAAAAGTCGGAGAAATTGCTCTAAAACAAGCTTAAACGCCTGCAAAACTGAAGATCAAAACCCCGTAAAACGCTGTAGTTGTTAGCATCTCTGTTAGTGCATTTTCATTGCCTTTACAATCCAGCGACGTTAGACAGACGTTAGAAAGGATTAAAAATGGCAAGAAAGACACTCTCCGATTTAGGGATTGCAGCGCTCAATCCGCGGGCCAAGCCGTATCTGTTTCCTGATCCTCAGCAGCCCGGACTTTCGGTCCGGGTTTCTCCACGCGGGGCCAAGTCCTACATGTTGGTGACCCGCGACCCGACCGGACGCCAGGTCTGGAAAACGATCGGGCATCCTGCCGAAATGAGCATCGAAGAGGCCCGCGATCGCGCCAAGGCAGTGAAGACGCGCATCAAAGCGGGATTGCCAGCCGATGAACCCAAGCCGGTAGTGCCAGAGACATTCCGGCAAGTGTCCGAAAACTGGATCAAGCGCCATGTCGAGGCAAAGGGGCTGCGCACCAAAGGTGAGATTGAGCGATCACTGGCCAAGTATGTCACCCCGGCATGGGGCGATCGGGATTTCCTGAGCATCCGGCGCAGCGATATTGCGCAACTGCTGGACGGGATCGAGGACCGCCATGGGGCGCGGCAGGCTGATATCGTGCTGGCCTATCTGCGGGCCATGGCCACTTGGTACGCAGCGCGCCGGGACGATTATGTCCCGCCTTTCATCCGAGGCATGAGGCGCGCCGCGCCGGTCAAGCGCGATCGGGTGCTGACGGACGACGAATTGAGGGCGATATGGCGCGAGGCGGAGAAGCCGGGGAACTTCGGCTCCATTGTGCGGATTGCACTGCTCACGGCCCAGCGCCGCGACAAGGTGGCATCCATGCGCTGGGCAGATGTGGCCGGAGGTGTGTGGACAGTTCCGGCGGAGCGGCGATCCAAGGGCACTGGGGGTGCGCTGGCGCTCTCTGGCACGGCGGTGGCCATCCTGGACGCGCTGCCGAGGCAGGAGGGCAACCCCTATGTGTTTGCCGGTCGAACGCAGGGAAGCCACTTCGATGGCTTCTCCAAGACTAAGAAGGCCTTTGACGCCGCATTGCCGATGGTGCCAACCGGCGCCGGCGGAGAAGCCGAAATAGCTCACTGGACGCTGCACGATTTGCGCCGGACCGCTCGCAGCCTCATGTCGAGGGCAGGGGTGCGGCCTGACATTGCCGAACGTGTGCTGGGCCACGTTGTGGCAGGTGTCGAGGGTGTTTATGACCGCCATCGTTATGAGACGGAGAAGGGGCAGGCGCTGCAGGCGCTGGCGGACCTGATCGCGCGTATCTTGAAGCCGCCCTCCGGAAACGTGGTCGCTTTGGAAGGAAAGCGAGCATGAGCTCTAATGTGGCAGTTCGGAAACTCTGCGATTTTCTTGAAACCGTAGCTGATGCTGGCGTCAGCAAGGAAGTTGTCGAGGCCGAGGCGAGATCCCTGATACTCTTTGCGCCTTTCGCTGCAGTGATGGATCATCCACTCTCGAATGCAACAAGCAGTACGCAAGCAAGAGACGAATTAGCAAAGTTTGTGCAGCTATCGGTCCGTCTAATTGAGCACATGGACTCAATGCACGCCACCTCCCTTGATGCCATTCGGCAGACCGGGACGCAGCAGAACTCTGGTAATCTTGTCCCATATCCCGATCCGATCGCGGTGCTCGTAAATCTCAGAAAGATCACCGTCTCAGCCCATGAAGCATCCCGACGTGATGATTTTCCGGGGGCTACGCCAAAGCCGATCACACGTCCAAAGAAGAATGCCGCGCGGCAGGTAGCGGTATTGGCAGCCGGTTCTTTTCACCGTGTCACCGGGAAGAAAGCAACGATCGCCAAGCGCGATGGGCGACCCTACGGGAAATTTTACGAGCTCTTGCGGTTAACCTTTGATCTGGTCGGGATGCGGCGCGCAAGTGCGGAAAGCATGGGCCGCGAAGCTATCAGGATTATCGAGAAATCTACCCCCAAACACGGCAGATAACTCCTTTATACATTCCCGAAAAAATCCATAGAAAGGGCCGTCATCAACGCAGGAGCGCAGTGTGATGACAACCTTCCTTCGGTACAGAGACCTTGAGGCCCGCGGCATAGTGCGCAGCTGGGCCGCTCTCAGGTACAAGATCAAGCATAACGGATTTCCGCCGGGCCGCTACCTTGGCCCCAACACGCGCGCCTGGACCGCGGAAGAGGTGCAGGCATGGCTTGACGCGCTGCCCACGGAAAACCCGCGCCGGGCTGCTGCGAAGGCTCCGGAGGCCGCCTGATGGACATTCATTCGAAAGGCCGCCCGCCGCCTGAAATGGAAACCCCCGCCGCGGCTGGCACCGTGGCAGGGACAAATTCGGAATTCTCAACGCCGCTTTCATACCGCACCGCTCCGGGCTTCGCAAGATACCGGGTGAGCTCGTCCCTCCTCGTGGAGGTGCTGGCATGACGGCGGCACTCGTGAAGAACAGGGAACGCCTCGCTTTCATGCGCCGCGAATCCTTGAGGGTGGGCGGGTGGTCTCCTGAGTTCAGGAGCTACCTCAGGCGGCACCATATCGACCTCGAAACCTGCAACGCGCATTGCGGATATTTCAACGTTGCGCTCGTGAAGTTCTGGACCGGCAACGACGGCGACAGGAGCTTTACCTTTGATCCGGACGGGCAACCTGCCGCGATCATCGAGGCGCTGCTGTTCGACGACGACAAGGAACCCTTCACAGCTGACCTCGTGGCGTGGCCGCTGAACGCGCCAGGCGAATTCGTGACGGCTATGGGCCTGAACGATGGCGCGGACGTGCTGGGGCCTGTGAACATGGTCAGGCGGGCCGGGGTGCCCCTCGTGCTGCACCGGACGCCGCTCGCCTGGCTGCAGGCCGGTTGCCAAGGTTGCGTGCCACTGAAGCCCGGTGCGCGGCACTGGCTGGCGAAGGCGGGCGGGCCGTTCGTTGTCGAGGACGTGGATCACGGCCTCGAGCTCCGTGACTTGCTCGAGGACCGCGACAGGCGACACGAAATCCTCGTGCCCTCGCAGCGGGCGGAGGTGGCGGCATGAACGCCATGGATGGATACACACAGCTAGACGAGGCCGTGAAGGTGAAGCGTGCAGCAATCTCGACCCTTCGCCCCAGCGCGCTCACCGCCCGCGATTTTGGGACAGTCATGTTCGACGACGTGGATCTTGATCCCGGTCCGGAATGGCTGGTTGACGGGCTGCTTCCCGAAGGAGGGCTCTCGGCAGTTTGGGGCGATCCCGGGTGCGGCAAGAGCTTCCTCGTGCTGCGCATCGCCTTGGCGATCGCCGCCGGTGAACTGTGGCACGGCCTCGCCTGCGCACAAGGCGCTGTTGCCTATGTGGCGGCGGAAGGTGGCAGGGGCTTCAAGAAACGGCTCCTGGCGCACCGCAAGCGCTTCGGCGTGTCGAGACTGCCCTTCGCACTGATCCCGACCGCTGTGGACCTGTGCAGCGTCGATCATGAGACTGACGCCCTGATTGCTGAGCTGCAGCGACTTGCGCAGCTGTCCCCGACGCCGCTCAAGCTTGTCGTGATCGACACCCTGAGCCGGAGCATGGGCGGCGGCAACGAGAACGGGCCGGAAGACATGGGCGCGCTGATCCGCAACGCGGACCGGATTCGCCAGGTGACTGGCGCACACGTTCTCTTCGTCCATCACGGCGGCAAGGAACGGGACAAGAAAACCCGTGGCCACTCGTCCCTCTATGGCGCGCTCGACACGGCGATCGAGGTGCGGGTGCAAGAGTTGTCCGGCATTCGATCGGCCAAGGTGATGAAGCAGAAGGACGGTGAAGACGGGGCGGAGTTCAGCTTCCGCCTCGACGTCGAAACCGTGGCGGTGACCGCTGATGGCGAGATCACGTCATGCATAGCCGTGCCAGTTGAGACGGAGCCGAGCGAGGATGAACCCAGGTCGAAACGTCCGACTGGAGTAAATGCCATTGCCCTCGACGCGTTGCGGCGGGCTGTGGCGGAGCATGGCGCGGTACCTCCGGCGTGCAACCACATTCCGCCCGGCACCCCAGCTGTGAGCCCGACACTCTGGCGAAAGTTCTTCTACGCGGTGCGAGGTGGCGAATCGGCGGAGAGCAACAAGAAGGCATTCAAGCGTGCCTCGACTGACCTTCAGGTGAAGGGACTGGTGGGATCATGGGGAGAGTTCTCATGGCCAATTTCGTGACGGGGACAAAGGGGACAAATCGGGACATTGTCCCGCCATGTCCCCCGGGACATGAGGGGGACAAATCGGGACATCCCCCTTTAGGGGGTGTCCCGTTGTCCCTGTCCCCGTCCCCCACGGCTGACCCCCGGTTCGAATTTCGCGCAATTGCGTGCGTGGTAGCCGCACCGGAGAAAAACCGGGGCTCTTGCCAAGACCCTTTGCCGCCCCTCCCATGGGGCACCCCTGACTCTTCCAGAGAGTCACTTTTGCGGGGCGGTGGCGCTACTGCGTACGCAATTCCGTCGAATTGCAGAAGAAAACCCCGGGCGCCGCGCATTCTTTGGAAACATTGCCTTTCGAGGGCGGTGGGCTTCCTCACCTTCATTGCTAACCCAAGAATCCCCTCGCGCCCGCGCGCAAGCGACCCCCCCCTTCAACCTCAGGAGAAAGTCTCATGAATGCTGACCTCACCCAGGCCGCCGCTGCCCAGCACCGCACCGACGTCGAACGACTCTCGACCGCGATCGCGGACTATCTGCAGGAGCTGCTGAACCAGGGCCACAACTGCGGAGCCGTTGCGGATGCTGCCGTGATGGCAGGCGCTTCGCTCCGGCTGCACGCGTCCGGCCCGCT
>NZ_JBIICB010000031.1:0-24091 GCF_044239095.1 Aestuariivirga sp.
GCGGCAGGTGCTGCCTGCTGGAGCCTGGGCGGCGCGCTGGTGCGCCTCACGGATGGCATCGACGTCTGGCAGATCATCTTCTACCGCTCGGTCACGGTGCTCGTCTGCATGGGGCTCTGGCTCGGCTTCCGGTTCCGCGGCAGCCTGCTGCGGCGCATGTCGGAAGCAGGCGTCAATGCCGTGATCGCCGGCGTGGCAATCGGCACGGCGGGCCTCACCTTCGTGGCCTCGCTGTTCTACACGACGGTGGCGGAGGCGATCTTCATGGTGGGTGTGGCGCCCTTCCTGTCAGCCCTCATCGGCTTCTGGATCCTGAAGGAGCGCATTCCGCCCATCACCTGGGTGGCAATGACGGTGGCGCTCATCGGCATGGGCATCATCTTCTACGGCAATCGCGGCGGGGGCGCCGTCACGGGCACGCTTCTGGCCATCTACTCCGCCTTCTGCTTCTCCTGCTATGCGGTGCTGCTGCGCTGGGGCCAGAAGACTGAGATGTCGGTAGCGCTGATTTGGAACGCCCTCTACCTCATCCTGGTGAGCGCGCTCGTGCTGAGCGTGCCCACGGGGCTCCGCGGGGATGCGGGGCTTTCGGCCTTCGCCATCGGCTGGTGGAACGCCGGCGCCGTCTTCCTGATGGGCGCGGTCCAGCTGACGCTGGGCCTGATGCTGTTCACCATCGGATCACGCGCCGTACCTGCCGCACAACTCTCGCTCATTGCACTGGTCGAGCCGGTGCTGTCGCCCGTCTGGGCCTGGTTCGCCAGCCGCGAGCTTCCACCCGTCTGGACATTCATCGGCGGGGCGGTGATTGTGGGGGCGATTGCAATTCAGGCCCTGTTCAGCGCCAGCCGGGAAAACCGCCATGAAAGACCTCAAACCAGACCCGAACGCAGCAGCAAGCCAGCTTTCGACCGTTCGTGACTTCCTGCGCTGGGCGCTGTCAGAGTTCCGCCGGGCGAAGGTCGTCCACGGCCACGGTACCACATCCGCCCTGGACGAGGCCGCCTTCCTGATCCTCGAGACGCTTCGCCTGCCGGTTGACGACATCAATCCCTGGCTTGACGCAACGCTGCTCGCATCCGAGCGGCAGGTGCTGGCCGATCTCATCCGTGCACGGATCGAAACGCGCATGCCCGCCGCCTATCTGGTAAAGCGCGCCTATATCGGCAGCTTGTCCTTCTACGTCGACGAGCGGGTGATCGTGCCGCGCTCCTACATCGGCGAACTGATGCTCTCCGGCATCTTCGGGGGCGACGAAGCGCCCCTCATCGAGGACGTGACGCAGGTGACGGCTGTGCTCGACCTCTGCACCGGCTCCGGCTGCCTTGCCATCATCGCGGCGGGGATTTTCCCTGATGCCGAGATCGATGCCGCCGATCTCTCCGCCGATGCGCTGGCGGTGGCGCATATCAACGTGGAGGAGCATGGCGTTGCAGAACGGGTCAGCCTGCACCAGGGCGACCTCTTCGCGGCAGTGGACGGGGCCACCTACGACCTCATCATCTGCAATCCGCCCTATGTCGCCGCAGCCGAGGTTGACGCCTTCCCGCCAGAATACGGCCATGAGCCGGTGATGGCGCATATCGGCGGAGAGGACGGTCTCGACCTCGTGCACCGCATCCTGGCGGAGGCTGCCGATCACCTGAACCCCGGCGGCGGTCTCATCTGTGAAATCGGCACAGGCCGCGAACTGCTCGTTGCCGCCTATCCGCACCTCGATTTCCTGTGGCTCGACACGGAGGAGCAGCAAGGCGAAGTCTTCTGGATCACCCGCGAGCAGCTGCTGGAGCCGGGGAACTAGATTACCCGTCAGTCAATCGCGATCAGCTTGGCCTGGCGTCCTCTCCCGCAGCGCGGGAGAGGAGGGGGACCCAACGAAGTTGGGGGAGGTGAGGGAATGCGGTGCTCCGAATTTCATGCAGCGCCCCTTTTCCCTCATCTCCCCGTTGCTGGCGCAACGGGTCCCTTCTTCTCCCGCTGAAGGAGCGGGAGAAGACATCAGCCGTCACGATAAGTCCATTTGACCACCCGCCGCTCTCTCGCCCGGTTCTCCCGGCGTTATTTCCTCAACCCCGTGGCGGTGGCGAGATTGTCGTAGATTGCGCGCGTCATGCGCGCCATCTCGGGCATCAGCGGATAGCAGTCCCTGACGATGCGCGGATAGGCGCCAGCGCCGAGGTGGCGCTCCAGCGAGGAGACATAGTTCGGAAGGCTCGCCCAGCCGGCAACTGTCTGCGGCGTGAACTCGCAATGGAACTGCGTGCTGACGGCGTGTTCGCCGATGGCAAACGCCTGCACCGGGGTGCGGGCCGAACTGGCCAGCACCACAGCGCCGTCCGGCGCCCGCTTCACCTCCGCCATGTGCCATTGCATGACCTTGTGGCTTGGCCCCAGCCCGCGCGTGAGCCGGTGGGTTTCAGCGCCGCCTGTCAGCGCCACGTCGAAAACGCCGATCTCGCCCTCCTCCGCGGGCGCCACCTCGCCACCGAGCGCGGCCGCCAGCAATTGATGGCCGAGGCAGACGCCGAAATAGGGTTTCGCGCGCTCTGCCACCCATTCGCGGATCGCCTGCTTCTCGGCGGAAAGCCACGGGTGCTGTTCCTCCTGCCAGGTATCCTGCGCGCCGCCCAGCACGAACAGGAAGTCATAGGGGGCGAGCGGCGGGATGGCCTCGCCCTCAAACAGCCGAACCGCCTCAGGAACGATGCCGTCCTCGGCGAAGAAATCAAGGAAGCGGCCAGGATGGTCATGGTCCATGTGCTGGAAAATGAGCGCACGCTTCATCGGCAATCCTCAAGGGCTGCGCGGCCCTCGTGCCGCGCGTGAAGGCGGCATGGCGCAAAAAACCGGTGCGGGCAAGGCCCGCCTGTGATCAAACGTCAGACGATCTGGAGTTCGACAGCCTGGGGCCCGCGGCCCTTCTTGTCAGGCTGGATCTCGAAACTGATCTTCATGTTCTCCGACAACTCCGGGATGCCGGAGCGCTGGACAGCCGTGATGTGCACGAACACATCCTTGCCGCCGCCGTCCGGTGAAATGAACCCGTAGCCCTTGGCCTGGTTGAAAAACTTCACTGTGCCATTCTGGCGCATGAAAAGAGCGTCCCTCATTCCATTACACGTTGCGTGCGGATCTCGCCGCTGGTGGAAGGCGGCAGGTATGCGGCCCAGCAGTGCTCACGTGGACCTCAAGTGCCCCCTTACGGGAAGGCGCTCTTGACCAATTGAACGGCTTGGCCTGTGACCGAACGTTGCCGCTCAGACAAGATTATTATGCTTTACCCATGCGTGTAGGGCAAGAGGGGGCTTCTCCATTTTCAAGGCTTGATTCTGGTTCCGGTTGCGCGATAGTTGACCTTATGGGATGGCATCGTCAAAAAATTTCAGCTTTCGCAGTAACTGCCGTAGCGGCAGCCATGCTTGCCTTCTGGGCGGGAGTGGCCTCAGCCAAGCCGGCGCAGAGCACCAGATATACCTATTACACCATCCGCGGTGACACGGCCGCGAAGGTCTATGCCTCGATGATGAAGAGGGGGCCACGGGTGAACGGGGCCAAGGCCTATGCCTCGACCTTGGCCACGACAACCCAGAATGGCAAGCTGTCACAAGGCGCATATTGCCGGATCGAGGACTACCGGCTGAAACTTGACTTTGTCATCAGGCTTCCGAAGATCAAGAACGAGAGAGTCCTGCCCCCCGCCGAACGCAAGCGCTGGCAGCAGTTCTCTGCCTTCCTCAAGGTGCATGAGGAAACCCACCGGGAAATCTGGCTCGGCTGTGCCGCCGACCTCGAGCGGCAGGTGAAGGCCATCAAGGCGAAATCCTGCAGCGAGGCGGACCGCAAGGCAAACCAGCTGTGGGAGGGGATCCGCGCGGCCTGTAACAAGAAACACACGGCCTTTGACATTGCCGAACAGAAGCGGCTGATGAAGCACCCCTTCGTCAAGCTGGTCTACAACCGGTCAGCTGCCACGCATGGCGCAGGCGCACAGTAGCAACGCCCGCCACCTCACGGTTTGAGCACCCTGCCCGCCACCGCGTCGAGCTTCTTCAGAAGCGCCGGATCGCGCCGTTCGGGCGCCGTCATGATGGCGAAGTCGAGCGCCCGGTCAGAGCCCGCGGGGCAAGGCGGATGTTGGCGCGGAAACGTCCGCGCGATGCGCGCGAGCAGCCGTGCGGCGTTGCCGGAATTGGCTTTCATCACCGCCATCACCTTGGCGACGTCGACAGAGCCGTGATCCTCGTGCCATGAGTCATAATCGGTGACCATGGCGACGGTGCAGTAACTTATCTCCGCCTCGCGCGCCAGTTTGGCTTCGGGCATGTTGGTCATGCCAATCACCGACGCACCCCATGAGCGGTAGAGATGCGACTCGGCGAGGGTAGAGAATTGCGGGCCTTCCATCACCACATAGGTTCCGCCGCGCGCGTGCGGGATGCCTTCCGCCGCCAGCGCCTTCTCCGCCACGTCCTGCAGCGCGGGGGAAACAGGATGCGAGAACGGCACATGCCCCACGCAGCCAGCGCCGAAAAAGCTTTTCTCCCGCGCGAAGGTGCGGTCGATGAACTGGTCAACGAGCACGAAGGTGCCGGGTGGAAGCTCCACCTTCAACGAGCCAACGGCCGAGAGCGAAAACAGATCCGTAACCCCTGCCCGCTTCAACACATCGATGTTGGCGCGATAGTTGATGGTGGTCGGCGACTGTACGTGGCCGCGGCCGTGGCGCGGCAGGAACACGACGGGGAGCCCCTCGATCTCGCCGCGGCGCAATTCGTCGGAAGGCTCACCCCATGGCGAGGCGATCCTCTCCCAACGCGCATTGTCCATCGGAATATCGTAGATGCCCGATCCACCGATGATGCCCAGAACAGATGCCGTCATGCTGTGCCCTTCCCTTCGCCATGTGGAGGATGCCCGAGACCACCGCAAACGAAAAGGCCCGGAGCTTGGCTCCGGGCCTTTTTGCAAAGCATGTGGGTATCATCAGTGGGCGTTGGCCCAGATCTTCTTCTTCACGAGATAAAGCAGCAGCGCCAGGATGCCGAGATAGATCAGCACCATGAAACCGGTGCGCTTCCTCTCTTCCATCTTGGGCTCAGCCGTCCATGCAAGGAAGGCCGAGACGTCACGCGCCATCTGGTCGATTGTCGCGGGCGTGCCGTCGTCATAGGTCACCTGGTCGTCGGTAATCGGCTGCGCCATGCCGATCCAGTGGCCATTGGCGAAATAGGGATTGTAGGCCTTGCCCTCCGGCTGCTCGGCCTTGAGCTCCTCGGGGATTTCCTCGTCCGGCACGTAGCCCGTCAACACGGAGTAGACATATTGCGGGCCGCCGATGCCGTTCACCAGCTGGTTGAACGTGCCGTACCAGCCCGGGCGGTATTTGGTGATGAGCGATAGGTCGGAGGGATAAGCGCCGCCATTGGCGGCACGCGCTGCCTGCTCATTCGGGAAGGGCGAGGGGAAGCGGTCGGAGGGGAGAGCGGGACGCTCGAACATCTCGCCATCATTGTTGGGGCCGTCCTGGACGGTGTAGCCAGCGGCCAGCACCTTCACCTGTTCTTCCGAGAACTCAGGCCCGCCGGGCTGGGAGAGGTTGCGGAAGGAAACATACTTCATCGCGTGGCAGGCCGAGCAGACTTCCTTGTAGACCTTGTAGCCGCGCTGAAGCTGCGCGCGGTCAAAGGTGCCGAAGGGACCTTCAAAGGAGAAGCTGATGTCCTTGGCAGGCTTCTGGCCCTCCGCCGCTTGGACCGCCCCGAAGGACAGCATAAGGCCCGTGGCCGCGATGGCGAGTGTCTTGAGCAATGTCATGTCAGTTTCCCCCAGATCACTCGGCAGGCACGGCGGCCGTGGCAGGACGCTTCTTGGCAAGCACATCATCCGAGATGGACGACGGCAGCGGCTTCGGGCTTTCGAGAAGTCCGAGCAGCGGCAGGATCACCAGGAAGTGCGCGAAGTAGTAGACGGTCAGGATGCGCGAGAACACCACATAGAGGCCATCTGCCGGCTTTGAGCCAAGGTAGCCAAGCGCCACGCAGACAACGGCAAAGATCCAGAAGAAGCCCTTGAACAGCGGGCGGTAGTTGCCCGAGCGCACCTTCGAGGTATCGAGCCACGGCAGCGCGAAGAGGATCAGGATCGAACCGAACATGGCGATGACGCCGCCCAGCTTGTCCGGCACCGCGCGCAGGATCGCGTAGAACGGCAGGTAGTACCATTCCGGCACGATGTGCGCGGGCGTCACCAGCGGGTTGGCCTCCTGGTAGTTGATCGCGTGACCCAGATAGTTGGGCGCGAAGAAAATCCAGAAGGCGAAGAACATGAAGAACACGACGATCGCGAAGGCGTCCTTCATCGTGTAGTACGGGTGGAAGGGCAGCGTGTCCTGGCTGCTCTTCACCGAAACGCCCGTCGGGTTGTTATTGCCCGGCACGTGCAGCGCCCAGATGTGCAGGCCGACAAGGGCAGCCAGCACGAAGGGCAGCAGGTAATGCAGCGAGAAGAAGCGGTTCAGCGTCGGATTGTCGACCGAGTAGCCGCCCCACAGCAGCGTGGTGATCGAGTCGCCCACGAAGGGAATGGCGGAGAACAGGTTGGTGATGACCTTCGCACCCCAGAAGCTCATCTGGCCCCAGGGCAGCACATAGCCCATGAAGGCCGTGGCCATCATCACGAGATAGATCAGCACGCCGATCATCCAGAGCACTTCGCGCGGCGCCTTGTAGGAGCCGTAGTACATGCCGCGGAAGATGTGGATGTAGACCGCGATGAAGAACATGGACGCGCCATTGGCGTGCATGTAGCGGATCATCCAGCCCGAGTTCACGTCGCGCATGATGTGCTCGACGGAAGCGAAGGCATGGTCCACATGCGGCGTGTAGTGCATGACGAGGATGATGCCGGTGAGGATCTGCACCACCAGCATGACGGCGAGAATGCCGCCGAACGTGTACCAGTAGTTCAGGTTCTTCGGCGTCGGGAAGTCCAGCGCGTGGCCCTTCACCAGACCCATGATCGGCAGGCGATCATTGAACCACTTTCCGAAGGCCGAGGTTGGCTCGTAGTTTGATTGTCCGCTCATTGAGGAAGGTCCTTCTTAGCCGATGCGGATCTTGGTGTCGGAGAGATAGGCGTAGGCCGGAACCGGCAGGTTCTGCGGCGCGGGGCCTTTGCGGATGCGGCCGGCCGTGTCGTAATGCGAGCCATGGCAGGGGCAGAACCAGCCGCCATGCTTGGAGGAGCCTTCGACAACGGCAAATTCGCCCTCGTTGGGGATCGGCACGCAGCCGAGATGGGTGCACACGCCCATCATGACCAGAAACTGCTCCTTGCCGCCCACCACGCGGTTGGCGTCGGTGGCCTCGTCGACATCAGCGACGTTGGCGTTGCGCGCCAGCGGATCGGGCAGATCCGACATCGGGACGGCCTTGGCCGCCTCGATCTCGGCGGGCAGGCGGTGGCGGATGAACACCGGGTTTCCGCGCCACTTGATGGTGATTTCCTGGCCTTCGGCGATCGGCGTCAGGTCGATCTCGACCGAAGCAAGCGCCCTGACCGATGCGTCGGGGTTCATCTGGTTGATCAAAGGCCAGGCCGTCAGCGCTGCGCCGACGGCACCCACGGCGCCAGTCGCGATATAGAGAAAATCGCGGCGGCTGGTTTCCGCATGTTCCGCTGTGGACACGTCTCTTATTCCCTTTTGTTGCCAGGTCAGCCCTATTACGGACAGGCTGGTCCGGGCGCTCAAACCCGCGACCTTTTGGCATTGCGCCATCGGGAAGTCTAGCCATCAAGTGTCGCAGTTCGCAGCCAATTTCCGGCCCGCGCCGGGCCGGACCAGGAAACCGGAAACATGATCGAAATCGCCCTCTACCAGCCCGACATTGCGCCCAACGCCGCCACCATCCTGAGGATGTGCGCCTGTCTCGGGCTGACGTGCCGCATCATCGAGCCCGCGGGCTTCGTGATGAGCGATTCCGCCTTCCGCCGGGCGGGGATGGACTATCTGGACAAGGCGGCCCTCGTCCGCGAGCCATCCTGGACCGCCTTCCGGCAGGCCACCGCCGGCCGCCGCAGCGTGCTGCTGACGACCAGGGCCAGCCTGCCGCTGTGGGATTTCGCCTTCGCCCCCGGCGACGTGATCCTGATGGGCCGGGAGAGTTCCGGCGTGCCCGAAAGCGTGCATGAGGAGGTTGAGGCGCGGATGACCATCCCCATGCAGCCGGGCATGCGCTCCCTCAACGTGGCTCTGGCCTGCGCCATGGCCACAGGCGAAGCACTGCGCCAGCTGGGGCCGCGGCAAAGCTGACGCCTCAGTCCGTCAACCGCACCGGGCGGAACGCGACGGCAACATTACGGAAAGCCGTGATGAGTTCGTCCGCCGTTTGCACCTTGAAGAAGTGACGGGCGGACGATGCGCAGGACCGTAACCGGTCCTCTTCGACCTGGTTGTTGACGGTCAGGAACGAGACCACGAACAGCTCGATCTTGGCGTTCTTGATGTTCTGGCAAATGGTGGCCTGGTTGGCGTTGGCGTTCGTGACCGCCGCAGCTGTCGACGAAACCGTGAATGTGGCCGTGTTCAGAAACGGGCCGGTATTGTTCCAGCCGTCGGTAAACAGCACGACCACCTTCTTGCCCTTGACGTCATCCAGGTCCTCTTTGGTCCGGCCTTCGGTGAAAATGGGATCCGGCCCCTCGTTGTGCAGCAGTTGCCAGGCCCAGAGCAACCCGGATGGCAGATGCGAAGAAGAGACACCGGCCCCGCCGGTGCCCACGGCTTGCTTGAGCCGGTCACGGTCCTCCTCCTCCCAGATCTCGGTGAGCGGCTGGATCTTGCGGGACAAGGACTGGCAGCCCTGCGCCATCCCCCAGACGACAGGGACGCGCGGATACTTGAAGTTGGTCGGATCATCGAGGTGGACCCGGCGTGTCGAATCGCGGAACCCTACGCATCCGCTCCAGTCGGAGGACGAACCGGACAGCCAGCTGACGCCGGCCCTGTCCGTACCAACATTAACGTGATTGCCGAACGGCACGATCCCGACCTTCATCTTTTCCGAGGAAGTCTCCGTGACCAGGCTGGACAGGTCGTCGATGAGGACTGTCACGGCGCACTGCAGGGCCTGGATCCGAGTCGTGATCGACGACCCGTCTTCGCAGACCGACGGGCTGATCAACGGAGAACCCATTGAGATCGTTACGTCGAGCGCCATGGACAGCTCGATCGGCCCCGGCAGCGCCCGCAGGATTTCCGCCTGTGCCACCACCGTCAACTCGTCGATGTTCATGATCCTCATGAAGGACGTGTCCATCGTGCCCTCAAGCAGGAGCGTGTAGCGCTGCTCCTCAGCCTCGTAGGTCGTTTCCGCGATCCTCACCCTGGCAAAGCTGTCCGGCGGCCTGTTGGCGTTGACATAGGCGGTGACCACCGTGTCCAGGGCGATCTCGGAATTGTTGAAAGGGTCGGAACCGGCCGAAATGGCGGCTGCATCAGCAAGCGCCTGCAGCTGTGACTTGAGAATATACAGGCGCGCCCCGTCGACGGCCGCGCCCACCGCAAGGATAAGCGGAATGAGGGAGAGGGCGAAAATGATGGCGATTGCACCATTCTCGCCCGTCTGGAAGCGGCGCAAGAGCACCTTGAGCCGGGAGGTCATGCGATATCTCCGAAGCATGGTTCAGCATTCATGAAGCCTCAGGTAGCATGTTTCGCCCGAAAAGTCACATGACTCTGCAATCCATGGTATCAAGGCCCTTCAGAAGCTGCGTTGTTCCGGCGGTGCTGTTCGGAAGGTGGCGGGAGATGCTAGAGATTGCCGCTGACGACGACAGGAATCGCACCAGGACCCCGCCCATGACAGACCTGCTCACCCGGAAAACCGCCGCCCGCCAGTGGTTTGAGGCGCTTCGCGACCGGATCTGCGCCGCGCTGGAGGACATCGAGGCGGGCGCCCGCTTCGCCCGCAAGCCGTGGGAGCGGCCGGACGGCGGCGGGGGCGTCATGTCCATGCTGCACGGCAAGGTTTTCGAGAAGGCGGGGGTACACACGTCTACCGTGCATGGCGAATTCTCGCCGGAGTTCCGCAAGCAGATCCCCGGTGCGGAGGAGGACCCGCGCTTCTGGGCCTCGGGCATTTCTCTCATCATCCACCCGTGGAACCCCTTCGTTCCCGCGGTGCACATGAACACCCGCTTCATCGTGACGACCAAGACCTGGTTCGGCGGTGGCGCGGATCTCACCCCCGTGCTCGACCGCAAGAGGGTGCAGGACCATGAGGACACCCAGGATTTCCACGCGGCGATGAAGGCGGCCTGTGACGCCCATGCCGTGGCGAACTATGAGAAGTTCAGGAAGTCGTGCGACGAATATTTCTTCCTGCCGCACCGGAACGAGCCGCGCGGCATCGGCGGCATCTTCTATGACCACTTCAACTCCGGCGACTGGGACAAGGACTTCGCCTTCACCAAGGACGTGGGGCTGGCCTTGCTCGACATCTATCCGAAGCTCGTGCGGCGCAACATGGATTTACCGTTCACGGAGGATGACCGCGAGGAGCAGCTGGTCCGCCGTGGCCGCTATGTCGAGTACAATTTGCTCTACGACCGTGGCACGATCTTTGGCCTGAAAACGGGTGGCAATGTCGAATCGATCCTCTCCTCCATGCCGCCCCTCGTGAAATGGCCGTAAGGAGCAACAGCATGGACCTCAGGAACGGCTTCGACATCAAGCGCTACATCCGCACCATTCCGGACTATCCCAAGCCCGGCATCATGTTCCGCGACATCACCACGCTCTTGTCCAACATGCACGGCTTCCGCGCCGCGGTGGATGAGCTGGCCTGGCCCTTCCTCAAGGGCGAGATCGACTACGTGGCGGGGATCGAGGCGCGGGGATTCATCCTAGGAGGTGCCGTGGCGCACAATCTGGGCCGCGGCTTCATTCCCATCCGCAAGAAGGGCAAGCTGCCCTCGCGCGTCATCGGCCAGGACTATGCGCTGGAATATGGCGTGGACACGATCGAGATGCATGCCGATGCCATCCAGAAGGGCGACCGCGTGCTGCTGGTCGACGATCTCATCGCCACCGGTGGCACGGCGGGGGCGGCCATCGACCTGATCCGCAAGTCGGGCGGCGAGGTGGTCTCCGCCGCCTTCGTGATCGACCTGCCGGAGCTGGGCGGTGCAGCGAAGCTCAAGGCCAAGGGTGTGAAGGTACATACGCTGGTGGGCTTCGAGGGGCATTGACCCCACTCCGTCATCCCGGCGAAGGCCGGGATGACGCCGGTCAAACGGCGGGCCGCTTCGGCGTCAGCACCTTGCCCTGGAAAGAAAACACCAGTTCCCCCTTCTGGTTCACGCCCTCGTTCAGCGTGAACACAAGCCCCCACTGCGGCCGCGAGTTGAGCTCGCGCTTGCCCGTCACGGTGGAGCGGTAGGTGATGGTGTCTCCCGGCGTCACGGGCTTCAGCCAGCGCAGATTGGTGAGGCCGGGCGACGGGCCGATCGCGGCGGGCTCCCGGCCCTCTGCGCGCATCTTCGCTTCCGCTGCCTGGTTGGTGGCGACATAGCATTTCATCCAGCCCGCCGCCGTGTGCCAGCCCGACGCCGAGAGCACGCCGAGCGGACCTTTCCGCGCTGCCTCGTCATCCAGGTGGAAGGGCTGCGGGTCATATTGCTTCGCAAAGGCGATGATCGCCTCGCGCGTAAAATGATGCTGGCCCAGCTCGACGACGCGGCCCTCCGCGATCTCCTCGAGATAAAGTCCGATCATGGCTTGCGCACTCCCATGAACTGCACGCCCGTGATCTCCGTCTTGAGTTCGCCCTCCATGTTGAAGAGTTCGAACTTCATCTTGAGAATGCCCATCTCCGGGCGCTTGGACGAGACGCGGCGGGAGAGCACCGTGGCGCGGCCTGTAAGCGTTTCGCCCGCATAGACGGGCTTCAGCCACTTCACCTCATCCATACCGGAAGAGGCCATGGCGGCGGATTTGTTGGCATAGGCCTCGACCGCGAGCCGGATCAGGATGGCGCTGCCCTGCCAGCCAGACGCTGCCAATCCTCCAAGCACGGAGTTTTTCGCCGCCGCCTCATCAAGGTGCATGGGCTGCGGGTCCCATTCGCGGGCATAGGCGATGACTTCTTCCTTCGACAGGTGATAGGTGCCGAAGGGGATGACGAGCCCTTCGGGGAAGTCTTCGTAATGAAGAAGATCTGACACCGCCGCCTCCCCTCTGGGCCGTCTACCCTTACGTATTGAAACGGAAATGCATCACGTCGCCGTCCTTGACGACATAGTCCTTGCCTTCCAGCCGGAACTTACCTGCCTCGCGGGCACCCGCTTCACCACTGTTTGCCACATAATCATCATAGGCGATGGTCTCGGCGCGGATGTAGCCCTTCTCGAAATCGGTGTGGATGACGCCTGCCGCACCCGGGCCCTTGGTGCCCTTGGTAATGGTCCAGGCGCGCGCCTCCTTGGGGCCCACGGTGAAATAGGTGACGAGATGGAGCAGGTCATAGCCCGCGCGGATGACGCGGTTGAGGCCCGGCTCCTCCAGCCCCACGGCATCGAGGAAGTCCTTCTGGTCGGCCAGCGCCATAACGGCAATCTCGGACTCGATCTTGGCGGAGACGACGACGGCCACCGCATTTTCTTCCGCGGCGCGCTTGAAGACGCGTGACGAGAATTCATTGCCCTTGTCGGCGGAAGCTTCCTCGACATTGCACACATAGAGCACGGGCTTCGACGACAGCAGGCCCAGGCCCTTGAAGGCCTTCTCCTCTTCAGGCGTACGCTCGACCAGGCGGGAAGGCTTGCCCTCACGCAGCAGGACGAGGGCGCGGTTGATGAGGTCGGCCAGTTCCTTCGAGTCCTTGTCGCCCTGCTTGGCCTTCTTCTCAATGTTGACGATGCGCTTCTCGAGCGAGTCGAGGTCAGCGAGCATCAGCTCGGTCTCGATCGTCTCGATGTCAGCGATAGGGTCGATCTTGCCTTCAACATGCGTGATGTCGCCATCCTCGAAGCAGCGCACAACGTGGGCGATGGCATCGACCTCGCGGATGTTGGCGAGGAACTGGTTGCCCAACCCTTCACCCTTGGAGGCGCCGCGCACCAACCCTGCGATGTCCACGAAGGTGAGCCTGGTGGGGATGATCTGCGCGCTCCCTGCGATCTTCGCCAGCACGTCGAGGCGTGGATCAGGGACAGCCACGTCACCCACATTGGGCTCGATGGTGCAGAAGGGATAATTCGCCGCCTGCGCCGCCGCGGTCTGTGTGAGCGCGTTGAAGAGGGTGGACTTGCCGACGTTGGGGAGGCCAACGATGCCGCACTTGAAACCCATCAGTTCTCTGCCTTCTTGCTGGGCTTCTCCGGCGCGGGATTGAGCGCCAGATGCACCTTGTTCTGGAATGAGCCGTCCTCGCCCTTGACGAGGAGGCCCGCGTTGTCGGCAACGGCCGTCAGCAGCGGGTCAAGCCACTCCCGGTCTGCCTTGGCGAAATCGCTCAGCACGTAAGCATGCACCAGCGCCTTGTGGCCGGGGTGGCCGATACCCATCCGCACACGGATGAAATGCGGTCCGCAATGCGCCATCATGGAGCGGATGCCATTGTGGCCCGCCGCACCGCCGCCGAGCTTGACCCGGACCTTGGAGGGTTCGAGGTCGAGCTCGTCATAAAACACGATGACCCGTGACGGATCGATGTCGAAAAAGCGCATCGCCTCGCCCACCGAGCGGCCGCTTTCGTTCATGTAGGTGAGAGGCTTGAGGAGAAGCACCTTGCTGCCATTCATCAGGCCTTCCGAGGTTTCGCCCTGGAAGCGCTTGCGCCACGGCGAAAAGCCATGGCGGCGGACGATCTCGTCCACCGCCATGAAGCCGATATTGTGCCGGTTGCCCTGATATTTGGAGCCCGGGTTGCCGAGCCCCACGATGAGGTGCATCTGGCCCTCGCCTTGCGAAGATTACTTCTTCTTGGCCGGAGCCGCAGGAGCCGCACCCTTGGCCGGTGCAGCGCCCTTGGCGGGAGCCGCACCCTTGGCGGGAGCCGCACCCTTGGCAGGTGCTGCACCCTTGGCGCCGGCAGCGGCAGCGGGAGCCTTCTGGTTGGTTGCCGGAACATCGCCCGCAGCGGCCTCGGCGGGGGCTTCCTCTTCCTTGGCCTGGGCGGAGACGGCGCAGAGCGTCACGTCATCCGTCAGGGAGGATTTCACGCCCTCGGGCAGCGTAATGTCGGACAAGTGAACCGACTGGCCGATCTGCAGGCCGGACACGTCGACCGTGATCTCGTCCGGGATGAGGTTGGCCGAGCAGTTCAGCGCCACGGTATGCGACACGATATTGAGCGCGCCACCCTGCTTGATGCCGGGGGACAGTTCCTGGCCCTTGAAGTGAACGGGCACGCTCACCTTGATGCGGGCATCCTTGCCGAGGCGCAGGAAGTCGATGTGGACGATGAAGTCGCGCACCGGCTCGAACTGCACATCACGCGCGATGGCGCGGATGGTCTTGCCCTCGACCTCGAGGTCGACGAGCGTCGAGAGGAAACGGCCGGTCTCAACATGGGGGAGAACGTCGCCGTAGGTGAGCGAAATGAGTTGGGGCTCCTGCTTGTCGCCATAGACGACACCGGGAACGAGGCCCGTACGGCGAACTGCGCGAGAGGCCCCCTTGCCTGCCCGGGCGCGCGACGCGGCCTTGAGCTGCACGATCTTGGACATGGTAAACTCCTGATAAGATTGATCCGCCCTGCCTTCCTCCAGGGGTGAACGATGCCGGACGGACGGGGGGCCTATAGCGGAAGGGGGCGGCGGGGGCAAGTGGGGGCGGGCTCGGGGAAAGAGGCCCTCATCCGGCCTGTCGGCCACCTTCTCCCATTGCTGCGCAACGGGAGAAGGGAAACCTCACCACGAGTCCCTTCTCCCGTCCGAAGGATGGGAGAAGGTGCCCGAAGGCCGGATGAGGGCCCTTCCTACTCGAACAGGCTCGAGACGCTCTCTTCCCGGTTCGTCCGCCCGATGGCTTCGCCCAGCAGCGAGGCAATCGGGATGCAGCGGATGTTGTGGGCGATCTTGACGGCTTCGGTGGGCTGGATCGAGTCGGTGATGACCAGTTCCTTCAGCTTGGAATTGGTGATGCGCGACACGGCCCCGCCTGAGAGCACGCCATGGGTGATATAGGCGGTGACATCCTTTGCCCCCTGGGCCAGCAGCGCTTCTCCCGCGTTCACCAGCGTGCCGCCCGAGTCGACGATGTCGTCGATCAGGATGCAGGACTTGCCCTCGACGTCGCCGATGATGTTCATGACTTCCGACTCGCCTGCCCGCTCACGGCGCTTGTCGACGATGGCCAAGGGTGTGTCGAGGCGCTTGGCGAGTGCGCGCGCGCGCACCACGCCGCCCACGTCCGGCGAGACGACAACGGTGTTGGCCACGTCGAGGTGGTTCTTGATGTCACGCACCATGACGGGGCCGGCGAAGAGGTTATCGGTCGGAATGTCGAAAAAGCCCTGGATCTGGCCCGCATGGAGATCCATCGTCAGCACGCGGTCAGCGCCCGCGCGGGTGATGAGGTTGGCGACGAGCTTGGCCGAGATCGGCGTGCGGGGGCCGGGCTTGCGGTCCTGCCTGGCATAGCCAAAGTAGGGAATGACGGCGGTGACGCGCTTGGCGGAGGCACGCTTCAGCGCGTCGATGATGATGAGAAGTTCCATCAGATGGTCGTTCGCCGGGAAGCTCGTGGACTGCACCACGAACATGTCCTGGCCGCGGACGTTTTCCTGGATCTCGACGAAGACTTCCATGTCGTTGAAGCGCTTCACGACGGCCTTCGTCATCGGCAGGTTCAGGTAGGAGCAAATGGCTTCCGCCAGTGGCCGGTTGCTGTTGCCTGCCACGATCTTCATCATGCACCGAACCCCTCATCCACTGAGCTTTCGCGGCTCTATAACAACCGCATGACGCCATGCAAAGGGGCATTTCGCTCATGCGGCCATAGCCGCCGCTTATGGGCAGTTTGCCTAGCGGTAGCTCTTGACGATGTCGAAAATGCCGGTGGCGGCGGCTTCGGCCACGGCAGTGGCGGCAGGGCCCCAGCCCCCGTCGAGGGCGCCGTGCGGCACCTCATTGGCCTGCTTCACGCTGCCCAGCGTCTCGCCGTCGGGCGACTTTACATCCCAGCTGAGGGACACGGCCTGGTTTTCGCCCTTAGCAGCAACCTTGACGCGCCCGACGATGGTGAGCGCATCCGCTTGCGGCTTGCTCACCACTGGCCATCCTGCGGCGGAGAGCGTCTTGCGCATGGCCGCCGTCAGCTCGGCATCCCCCTCCCCCGGCGAGCCCTTGACCGGCACGACCGCAACGGCCCGGATCGCCCGCTGGCCGGGCTTCAGCTTCTTCTCGGCGGCTTTGGAGGCCTTCGCGCTGCTGGCGGCGGGATCGGCGGGCGGATCGGCATAAGCAGCGACAGCCGTGTCGTTCATGTCGGGCGGCGGGGCGGCGGAGGGCGTATCCGATACGGTGACGCGCGGCAGGGTCGCCTCGCCCTGCAACGGCGCGACAGCGGCCACGCTGGGCTCGATCTCCTCATGCTGCACCACCTCGCCCGCACCCGCCAACAGCGCAGCGGCCGCTTCGCCAAGGCCGGGGCCGTGGAGCGTGTCGAAGTCAATCTCCCGGTGGGCGTCGGGCGCTGCCATGGCGAAGAGTTCAGCGGGCGGCGCGGTGAGGTTCGCGAGCCTCGTGGCATAGCCCATCTGGCTCAGCTTGCGCGCCATGGCCTCCGCCGTGCGCCGCGCGATCCGGTCCAGAACGGCGGTGGAGACGCCGCCCCAGGGATCCGCCCCGGAATAGAGCCCGGCATTCTCCTCGCCGTCGATGTTGTCGATGAGCACGCCCTCACCATCGCGGAACTGGAACTGATAGACCAGCCGCACCCCGGTGCTGCCCGAGCTTGCCCGGAAATTGCCTGAGAGCCCGAACACGCCGGACTGGAAGCTGCCCTCGACGAAGCCAATGTCATGCTGGCCACCGGCCGATGACAGTGCGGCCTTGAGATCAGCAAGGTTGGCCGGCGGAATGCCCTTGATATCCTCGATGGCCACCGGCGGCACGGACTTGCCCTTCGGCTCCAGGCTGGCGGAGCCGGAATCGGTCAGGATCGAGCCCGCGGAGCAGGCGGCGAGCATGAGGCCGAGAACGGCCAGCATCACCCCGGAGGACAGCCTCCGGAGCAGCTCGCGCGCCCGCTCCCGCCACGCCATTGCAACTGCCTCCCGCATGTTACCGGACTACCATCTCCAGAGACGCCTTTGAAACGGATTCCGGCTTCTTGGCCCCCACGATGTAGGTGCGCCCCAGGCAGAAGGCCGCCCCGGCATCGGAGTTCATCAGGATCATATGCGCGAAGAAGACCATGCCGGGCTGGATCTCGACTGGATTATCCTTGTAGAACATGGGGTTGTCCATCCAGCTCGGGGTGAACTTGGCGCCCAGCGAGTAGCCGCAGGCGTTGAGCCTGTGGTTCTTCATGCCATTGGCATCCATGACGCGGGCATGGGCGGCGAAGACGTCGCCCGCGGTGCGCCCGGGCACCATCTGCTCCTCGACCGCGGCCAGCGCCTCGCGCGCGGCCTCGTCCATCGCTGCGTGGTGTTTCGATGGTTTGCCGATGATCACCGTCCGCATATAGGCTGCGTGGTAATGGCGGTAGACGCCCGCCCATTCGAGCGTCAACTGGTCGCGCTTGCCGAGCTTGCGGCGGCCAGACTTGTAGCGGCAGAGCAGCGCGTCAGGCCCGGAGCCGATGATGAATTCATTGGCGGGATAGTCGCCGCCGCCTGCGAACACGGCGGCCTGCTGGGCGGCCAGGATGTCACCCTCGTCAGCACCCGCCTTGGTCTTGCGCAGCGCCGCCTTGAAGGCGAGGTCGCCGAGTTCTCCGGCCTTGCGAACATATTTGAGCTCGGCGGGGGATTTCACCACGCGGATCATGTTCACCAGGTCGCTCGCATCGCTCAGCCGGCAGAAGCCGTCCAGTGCGGCGTCAACCTGCTTGCCGTTGAAATGGGTGAGGCCATAGGACTGGTTCTCGATGCCGAGGCGCTTTGCCTTGCAGCCGAGGCTTTCCAGCATGTCGCGGAGCTGGGTGGCAGGCTTGGCGCCGGCCTCGTCGGTCCAGATGCGGATGTCGGCAATGATCGAGGTGTGGCGCGCCTGGCGAAGGTCTGGCGAGCGCGTGAGCAGCGCGAGGCGTCCGTCGGCGCCCAGATAGAGGCACTGGAAGAAGCAGAAGCCGAAGGTGTCGTAGCCCGTCAGGTAATACATGCTTTCCTGCTGGAACATCAGCAGGCCGTCGAGGCCCTCGGTGGCCATTGCCGAGGTTACCGCCGCGATGCGGCGGTCATATTCGGCGCGGTTGAAATGCAGTGCCATTGCCTTCTCCTAAGTAAGCGCGATGGCCGAGATCAGGCGGCCATAATCCGTTTCCCGGCGGTGCGTGGCCCGCCGGTAGCTGAAAAACCGCCGCTCGTCACTGAAGGTGCAGAGCGACAGGTTAACGACCGTGCCGACACCTTCAGCGCCAAGCCGGTGCGCGAGGTAGAGCGGCAGGTTGAACATGGCATGGCCCGGCCTTTCGGAGGCAGCGAAGAAACGCGCATTCGCGGGGTCGGCCGCCGTGAAGCGGGCGGGGAATTCGGGGCCCACCTCATAGGCGGCTTGCGAGATCGTGGGGCCGATCACGGCGGTGATGCGCGCGCGCCGCGCGCCTTGGGCCTCCATCAGGTCGAGGGTGCGCGTGGTGATGCCGGTGAGCGCGCCCTTCCAGCCCGCATGGGCCGCGCCGATCACGCGGGCCTCAGGGTCGGCGAACAGCACAGGGCCGCAATCGGCGGTGAGCACGCCCAGCGCCACCCCGGGGGTGCGCGTGACAAGGCCATCGACACGGGGACGCTCCGCTTCGTCCGGCCAGGGCCCCGTGACCAGGGCGGCCTCCGCACTGTGCTCCTGGTAGGCGGAGAGCAGGCAATTGGGCGCAACACCCAGCCGCTCCGCCACAAGGGCGCGGTTCTTTTGCACCGTCTCACGGTCATCGCCCGAGCCCATGCCGCAATTGAGGGAGGAGAACAGGCCAGATGAATGCCCGCCCTCCCGCGTGAAGAAGCCGTGGGTCAAGCCGTCGAGCCGGAGTGCGTCTGCTGCAATCATGTCTGTCCGAACGGGTAAGGGCTCGTCATGCCGGGTGAGGTGGCAGCGAGTACCTTGAACAGGTTACCCATCTGGTTCTCATCCGCAAGCCGCGCCATTTGCCGCCTCAAGGTTGAGGTGACGATCGCATCGGCGCGCCGCCCCAGAAGCTCGAAGCGCTGCTCGAGGCCCATGGCGAGCAGAAAGTCCCGCTGGGTCATGGGGCGGTGGACAGCAGCACCCCCCTCTTTCAGCGCACGGCCCAGCGCCTGGAAGTCGACATGCGATGTCAGGTCGACTTCGCCGGGCCTTTCGGTCACATCCACGAAGCCGTGCGTGCGCATGGCCTGCAGCGTGTCACCCGGGGCGCTGGTCAGATGCCCGTAGTCAATGATGAGGGCGGCACCGGGATGGCGCAGCAGCCTTTGGCCGATCTGGCCAGCGATCACATCGCGCGCGGGGGCGAGTTCCAGAACGTCGCCGTCGCGCCCCTGGGGACCGGGAACTTGACCGGAAAGGCCGCGGGCGAGGCGCCCCTGCTCCAGCCCGATCACCCGCTCGTGCCAGAGGCCCTGCCGCCTCTCGATCTGGCGGATCGGGATCGCGTCGAAAAACTCGTTGGCAATGAGGATCATCGGGGCCTCGGGCACTTCCTCGAGGGTCATGTGCCAGCTGGCCCCGGGGCCCACCGCCTGGCGTTGCCTTGTCCTCAGCACCGGGCTCGTCTCGATAAGGTGCGGCACGGCGGCGGCGGCCAGCGCGGGCGACACCCGGCCGATGGTGCGCAGCATGTCGGCCATCAGCGTGCCCCGGCCGGGGCCGAGCTCGACCAGATTGACGCGGGCCGGCTCGCCCATCGCCACGAAGGCGCCCGCCGCCCAGATGCCGATAAGCTCGCCGAACACCTGCGAGACCTCGGGCGCGGTGACGAAGTCGCCCTCCCGGCCCAGCGGATCGCGCGTGATGTAGTAGCCATGCAGCGGATGGCCGAGGCAGAGGCCCATATAGCGGTCCAGCCGCATCGGGCCGTCGGTAGCGATCAGCTCCGAGATCAGGGCCTCAAGCGGGGTCATGCCGGGACCTCAGGAGAAGCCACACACCAACAAGGCAGAGCGGCAGCGACAGGATCATGCCCATGGTGAGGACGCCCGCGACTTGCCCGAGGAACGGATCGGGCTCACGGAAGAACTCGACCATGATGCGCGACAGGCCATAGCCCAGGGCGAAGATGCCGGACGCCCGGCCGGCATGCTGGAGGGCGCCATGGCGGTGGGTGGCGATCCTGACCACGATGAACAGCAGCAACCCTTCGAGCACGGCCTCATAAAGCTGGCTGGGGTGACGGGGAAGCTGCAGCGCGTCCTGCGGGAAGACGAAGGCCCAGGGCACTTCCGTGGGCCTGCCCCACAATTCGCTGTTGATGAAATTGGCCAGCCGCCCCAGCCCCAGCCCCACCGGCACGGAGGCCGCGCCGAGGTCCAGCATGCGGTCGAGGCTGGTGCCGATGCGGCGGCCATAAAAGAAGCAGGCCACCACCACGCCGAGGAAGCCGCCATGGAACGACATGCCGCCGTCCCACATCATGAGGATCTCGTGCGGGTTGGCGAGATAGTGGAGCGGCTTGTAGAACAGAACATAGCCAAGCCTGCCCCCAAGCACGACGCCCAGCACCGACCACAGGAAGAAGTCGTCCACCTGGGGGACGCTCATCGACGGCGTCACCTTGCCCCACAGCCGCGGGTTGGAAACCAGCCGTTTCATGTACCAGGAGGCGAAGACCAGACCGGCGATATAGGCCAGCGCATACCAGCGCAGCGCGAAGGGCCCGATCTCGAACAGCACGGGATCAACCGGCGGAAACGGCAGGACGGCGGGAGTGGCAGCCTCGAAATTCATCGCAGCGGACACTGGTCGCACCCGGCCGCGGCGTCAAGCCTCACGCGGCACCTTGAAGTGCGGGGCCAAAGCCCATAGCTAATAAGAGAGAAAGGGTTCCCCACATGACCACGACACAGACGCGCTTCTTCGACGAAATGGCCAAGCTGATGACCAATGCAGCGGGTGCTGCCCAGGGAGTCCGGCGGGAGATCGACACGCTCGTCCAGGCCCAGATGGAGCGGATCCTCAACAACATGGAACTCGTCAAGCGCGAGGAGTTCGAGGCCGTGAAGGCAATGGCCCAGAAGGCCCGCGAGGAGAACGACGCGCTGGCAGCGAGGCTTGCGGCGCTGGAAGCCAGGCTCGGCGGCCAGTCGGCTTCCGATTCGCGCGCCGACTGACTCGGGGTCAGCACCGGAACGGCGTGATCGCCTGTGGAGGAATCACTTGTTTCCTCTGCTGACTCTTGAAGCGACTCAAAGGCTTGGGCAGTTTGCTCTTCATGGCTCGGCGAGTGATTCGTCAGCCAGCGGAGGATTGAACGATGGCCCTCGAGGCCCTTGAAAGCGACGACCTCTCCAATCCGCTCGACCGTGTCGAGCGCATTGCCGAAGCCTATGAATGGGCCTTTTCCCGCACCGGATCCGGCGAAGTGACGATGCAGATCGCCGGCGGCTGGAGCGACATGACCGTTTCCCTCAGCTGGCGCGACGAATTCGAGATCCTGCATGCGGCGGTAAGCCTCGAGATGAAGGTGCCCGCGGCGCGCCGCGACGAGGTGGCAAAACTCATCGCGCGCATCAACGAGCAGTTGCTGATTGGACACTTCGACCTGTGGCACGCGGACGGCAGCCTGCTGTTCCGCAACAGCCTGCTGCTCTCCGGCAACGCCGAGGCCAATGACGCGCAATGCGAAGCGCTGATCCGCTTTGCGGTGCAAACCTGCGAGCGCTATTTCCCGGCCGTGCAATTCGTCGTCTGGGCGGGCCGCAGCGCCGCTGACGCGCTGGAGGCCGCAATGATCGATACCTGGGGAGAGGCCTGATGGTGAAACTATCCGGAACGCTGGTGCTGGTCGGCGCCGGCAAGATGGGGGGCGCCATGCTGGAAGGTTGGCTGAAGGGTGGTGCGGAGGCCTCACGCATCGTGGCGCTCGACCCATCTCCGCCGCCGGAGGTGAAGGCACTCCTCGAGCGTTCGGGCGTGCGGCTCAACCCTGGCGTGGATGCCATCGATGACGCCGAAGTGGTGGTCATGGCGGTGAAGCCGCAGCTGATGGAAGACGTGCTGCCAGGTGTTGTGCCGCTTAAGGCCGCAAAGCCGCTGATCCTCTCGGTGGCGGCGGGCAAGACCATCGCCTCCTTCGAGCGCCACTTCGGGGCGGATGCCGCGGTGATCCGCACCATTCCCAATACGCCAGCAGCAGTGGGCCGCGGCATTACCGCCATGGCTGCCAACGCCAATGTGTCGCCTGCGCAACTGGCACTCGCCCGCAGCCTGCTTGCGGCGGTGGGCGAGGTCGTCACCATCGAGAATGAGGCGATGATCGACGCGGTGACCGCCGTATCGGGCTCGGGGCCCGCCTATGTGTTCTATCTCACCGAATGCCTGGCGGCAGCGGGCGAGAAGGCAGGCCTGCCGAAGGACCTCGCCATGCAGCTGGCGCGCGCCACCGTCTCAGGTGCTGGCGAACTGATGCGCCAATCCGGCATCGAGGCGGCAACGCTGCGCCAGAACGTGACATCGCCCAAGGGCACCACCTATGCCGCGCTGCAGGTACTGATGGCCGAGAATGGCATGCAGCCGCTCTTCGACAAGGCCATCGAAGAGGCCACGAAGCGCTCACGCGAACTGGCGAGCTGACACGCATGGCCATCTCCTTCGATGATTTCATGAAGGTCGACATCCGCGTTGGCACTATCACCGGCGTCGAACCCTTTCCGGAAGCGCGCAAGCCCGCCTTCAAGCTGAAGATCGACTTCGGCCCGGAAATCGGGGTGAAGAAGTCCTCCGCGCAGGTGACGACGCACTACACGCCCGAAACGCTGATGGGCCGCCAGGTGGCAGCCGTCGTCAACTTCCCGCCACGCCAGATCGGCCCCTTCATGTCGGAAGTGCTGACACTCGGCTTCCCCGATGCATCGGGCGAGGTGGTGCTGCTGGCCGTGGACCACAAGGTGCCGAACGGCGGGCGGATGTATTAGGCGGCCATGCGCACCCGTGCATGTGGCCTTATGCTTCGCGAAGGCAAGGTTCTTCTGCAGCGCAGGAGGAACGAGACAATCTGGGCCCTGCCCGGCGGCAGGCTCGAGACCGGCGAGACGGCCGAGATGGCGCTGATCCGGGAATTCAGGGAAGAACTTGGCTGGGACGTGCAACTGGGCCGCAGACTGTGGGAGATCGAGAATGTCTTCACGCATGAGGGCTTGGACATCCGGCAGTCAGAGGTCTGTATTGCCGTTTCCTCCAATGCACCGTTGACCGTCACGGATGAGACGCTCGAATTTCGCTGGGTTTCGCCGGCAGAATTGCCTCGACTGGATGTCCGGCCACGCGTGATCCGCGATCGACTTTTCTCATCCTGACTACCGTCATCCCGGCGAAGGCCGGGATGGCAGAGGGCTTGGCACGGACCCGATGATTGTCCCCTTCTCCCGTCGCGACGCGATGGGAGAAGGTGGCCGACAGGCCGGATGAGGGTCTCTTTCAACGTGATGGACTCGCGGAGAGAGGCCCTCATCCGCCCTTCGGGCACCTTCTCCCATTGCTTTGCAACGGGAGAAGGGAAAATGCATCATCGCCTGCATCCATGGGTTCTCCGCGGCACGGACCCGATGAGTGTCCCCTTCTCCCGTCGCGACGCGATGGGAGAAGGTGGCCGGCAGGCCGGATGAGGGTCTCTTTCAACGTGACGGACTCGCGGAGAGAGGCCCTCATCCGCCCTTCGGGCACCTTCTCCCATTGCTTTGCAACGGGAGAAGGGAAAATGCATCATCGCCTGCATCCACGGGTTCTCCGC
>NZ_JBIICB010000264.1:0-6054 GCF_044239095.1 Aestuariivirga sp.
CGGCAACGGATCAGTTGCAGGCAGCGACCGCGCCAGCAGCGACGCCGGCGCAGACTTCTTCCTTGCTCACCCAGCCGGCGTTGATCACGTCAGCGAGGTTGTCCTTCGTGATCGGGTTCGGCGGGATGAGGATGGAGTTCATCTCAACCTTGTTCTTGCCGCCGTTGAACTTGGCAACAGCCGGGAGTGCGTCCATTGCGGTGCCGCCGATCAGGGCGACAGCGGCCTCAGCAGCCTGCTTGCCGAGAACGCGGCTGTCCTTCCAGACCGAGACGAGCTGCGTGCCGAGGGCAACGCGGTTCAGAGCGGCCTTGTCGCCGTCCTGGCCGGTGACCGGCACGGAACCGGCAAGACCCTGGGCTTCGAGCGCTGCAACCACGCCGCCAGCCATGCCGTCGTTCTCAGAGACGACAGCGTCGATGGCATTGTTGTTGGAGGTCAGGCACTGCTCCATGTTCTTCTGGGCGTTGTCGGGCTTCCAGCCGTCCGTGAAGGTTTCGCAGACGTTCTTGATCTTGCCCGCGTCGATGTTGGGCTTCAGAACTTCCATGATGCCTTCGAACAGGAAGGTGGCGTTCGGGTCGCCCTTGTCGCCCTTGATGAAGGCGAAGTTGCCTTCCTGCTTGCCCTTCTCGAGCATGGTCTTGGCCATCAGACGGCCGACGCCCACGTTGTCGAAGGTGATGTAGAGCGCGTTCGGATCCTCGAACTGCACGTCATAGGCGATGGCCTTGATGCCGGCTTCGTTGATCTTGGCGATCGAGGGCAGGATGGCGTCCGAGTCGAAAGCGACGACCATGATGACGTCCACCTTCTGGGCGATCAGGCCTTCGATATCGGCGGCCTGCTTCTGGGCGGAACCCTGGGCGTCCGTCGAGATGTAGGTGTGGCCAGCCGCTTCGACGACTTCCTTGATCGCCGCTTCGTCCGTCTTCCAGCGCTCTTCCTGGAAGGTCTTCCAGGACACAGCGACGGTGCCGGCATGCGCAGCCAGTGCCGAGGCGCCGAGCATGAGTGCGCTGGCAGCAAGGGTCAAAAATTTACGAGTCATTCGGGTCCTCCTCCAAGCCGCTATGACCCCCGTGGGACGCCTCCCTGAAGCAGCTTTCACGCCACCGCACGGGGTTCCTGGGCCATGGACGATCTGTTGTTTTATTTCGGCGTCCAAAAAAATGATTGCGGCAATCTCGCCTGCGAGTCAATATAGAAAATAAGCAAAACAAAATAGTGCAACGCAGCAATCTGCTGCACTTGCGAAGAACGGGACCGAAGGGAGGGCCATGCGGGAAAAGGCGGACAGCGATCTGGTCCGGCGCCAGAACCGGCTTCTGCTGCTCGAGGCGCTGCGCCAGCACGGGCCGCTCGCCCGCGTCGAGATGGGGCGCCACACCGGCCTTTCGCCCGCATCCATCACGTCGATCTCCTTCCAGCTCATCGCCGACGGCATCCTGCAGGAAGCGGGCGAGGCGCAGCATATGGCCGAAGGGCCGCAGCGCCGGGGCCGGCCGCTCACCCAGCTGGCCATCAACCCCAGGTCAGCGCATGTGGTGGCGGTCAAGATCTCGATCGACGGCATCGAGCTGGCGCTGGCTGACGGGCAGGGCGCCATCCTGTCACGCCGCAAGTCGCGCACCTCCACCTATGATGCCGATCCCAAAGCCTTCGGCAACATGGTGGCGAGCGAAATCGCGGCCCTCATCGCCAGGTCCCGCGTCAACGCGAAGCGCGTGGCGCGCATTGGCATCGCCGTTCAGGGCGTTGCCGATTCACAGGCTGGAACCGTGGTGTGGAGCCCGGCCTTCCGCACACGGAACATCGCCGTCTCCGCCGCCGTGCAGACGAGCCTCGGCATTCCCTGCCACATCGCCAACGACGCGAACATGATCGCCGAGGGCCTGATCAACACCGACCGCGCGCGCTATGGCGGAACCGCGGCCGTCGTGTTCATAGGCTATGGCGTGGGCATGGGGTTGATCCTCAACGGCCAGGTCTACCATGGCCCCACGGGGGCCGCCGCCGAGTTCGGCCACATGAACCATCTGCCCGGCGGGCCGCTCTGCCGCTGCGGCCGCCGTGGCTGTGTCGAGGCCTATGTGGCGGACTACAGCCTGCTGCGCTGGGCCTCGGGCCAGGCAGAAACACAGCCTCCCTCCTTCAACGCCATCCCCGAGGACGGCATGCTGGCGCTTGAGAAGGCCGCACGCCGGGGCGAGCCGCAGGCGATGGCCGCCTACGCCAAGGCCGGTGAGGCGCTGGGCTTCGGGCTTGCCCGAATCATCGCCATCCTCACGCCGTCCCGCATCGTGCTGGCGGGGCCGGGAACGCGCGCCATGGAACTGTTCGAACCGCACCTCCACCGCGCCATCGAGGCGGGCGTCGTCGACGAGCTGCGCCGCAACGTGGAGATCGAGACGGTGCCAATCGACACCGACATGATCATCAAGGGCACCATCGACCAGGCGTTACGCCACGTCGACCGCGAAATCTTCGCCCATGGCCCGCTCGAGCGGCGCGGGCGGGAACTGGAGCACATCGCATGACCATCACACGCAGGAACATGCTTCTTGGCGCGAGCGCGGCGCTGTGCCTTGCCGCCTCCCCCGCCCGGGCCGCAGAGTCTGCGGAAGGCGGCGCCATCCTGCGCCGCTGGTACCGCCTCGTGCTGCGCCTCGTGCGCCACACGCCCACCTATTCGCCGCCGGTGGCCAGCCGCTCCTTCGGCTATCTTGGTGTTGCCGCCTATCAGGCGGTTGCCTCGGGCTCGACCTCGCTCCTGTCCATGGAAGGCCAGCTGAAAGGCCTTGCCGGCCTTCCTGCCCGGCAACAGGGCCAGACCTACAGCGACGCGCTGATCACACATTGCGTGATGGCGCTCGCGGTGAAATCATTCTTCGGCAACACCGGCCCTACCGGCCAGCGCGTCATGGTCGCGACTGAAAAGAAGCTCAAGGCAGAGGCGCTGGCGGGCGTTCCGGACGAGGTCGCCCAGCGCAGCATCGCCTATGCCGAGGCACTGATGGCGGCGATCCTTGCCTGGTCCGAGGCGGACGGCGGCGCCCGCATCGAGAACATGGGCTTTCCCACGGACCATGCGCCTGGCGGGACGCCTTCCAGCTGGGTGCCCACCAGCGCCATCCGCCAGCAGCAGGCCCCCTTGCTGCCCGCCTGGGGCACGAACCGCACATTCGCCATGCCGCATGGCGCCACCTGCCCGCTGCCCCCGCCACCTGCCTACAGCGAGGAGCCGTCATCCGCTTTCTACCGCGAAGCCCTCGAGGTCTATCACGCGGTCAGGAACCTCACGCCGGAGCAGGAGGCGATTGCCCGCTTCTGGTCGGACGACCCGATGCTCTCGCCCACGCCCCCCGGCCACTGGCTCTTCATCGCCGTCGACATCCTCGAGCAGCAGAACGCCGGGCTGGCTGAGACGGCGGACACCCTGATGCGCCTCGGGGCCGCCATGGCCGATGCCTTCATCGGCAACTGGCAAGCCAAGTTCCAGTATGACCTGCTGCGCCCCGTCACCTACATCCGCCGGGTGATCGACCCCCGCTGGGAGCCGCTCCTCATCACGCCCCCCTTCCCGGAATACCCTTCCGGCCACAGCACCCTGTCGGGTGCCTCGGCGGCGGTCCTGACCAGCATCTTCGGAGAGGATTTCAGCTTCACTGACCGCACCCATGAGCGCGACGGCCTGACGCCACGCAGCTTCCCCAGCTTCGCGGCCGCCGCCGCCGAGGCAGGCATCTCCAGGCTCTATGGCGGCATCCATTTCCGCGCCGCCATCGACCAAGGCCTGAGCCAGGGACGTTGCATCGGCCAATATGCCATCGCCCTTCGCACCCGCAGTTCCACATGAAGCCGTTCCTGACACTTTGCGCCCTGCTGCTGCTGCCAGCGCCGGCCCTCGCCCAGGCCCCGCGCTACGCGGAGGAAACACAAAGCGCCGGCCTTGATGGCACCTACGCGGGCGACTGGCTCTACATGGTGGGCGGCGGCGCTGCCGTGTTTGACTGCAGCGGCGACGGGTTTCCGGACGTGCTGCTGGCGGGCGGTGAGGCGCCCGCCCGGTTCTACCTGAACCAGAGCACACGCGGCGGGCACCTCAGCTTCGCGAAGCGGCAGTCCGGCCTCGAATTCGACGCCGTGACGGGCGCCTACCCGCTCGACATCGACGGCGACGGCATCATGGATGTCGTCATTCTGCGGGTGGGTGAGAACATCCTCATGAAGGGCGAGGGCGGCTGCAAGTTCACCCGCGCCAACGAGGCCTGGGGCTTCGACGGCGGCGACGGATGGTCCACCGCCTTCGCGGCGGTGTGGGAGAAGGATGCCTCCTGGCCGAGCCTCGCCATCGGCAACTACATTGACCGTGAGGCGGAGTTTGAGCCCTGGGGCTCCTGCACCGCCAACTGGCTGCACCGCCCGGCCGCCGGCGCCCGGGGCTTTGCGCCACCCCTCACACTCGCGCCCAGCCATTGCCCGCTGTCCATGCTGTTCACGGACTGGAGCAACTCCGGCACCGCCGACCTCCGCGTTTCCAACGACCGCGAATATTACGAGGGCGGCCAGGAGCAGATGTGGCGCATGAGCCCGGGCGAGGCGCCGGTGCTCTACAGCGAGGAAGACGGCTGGCGCTACCTCAGGATCTGGGGCATGGGGCTTGCAGGCCATGATCTGGACGGCGACGGGTTCCAGGAATATTTTCTGACAAGCATGGCCGACAACAAGCTGCAGACGCTGGCCAACCCGCCAAAGGACGGCGGAAAGCCGCGGCCCGACTACAAGGACATCGCCTGGCCCAGGGGCGTGACGGCGCACCGGCCCTTCATGGGCGAGGACCTCAAACCCTCGACCGCCTGGCACACGGAGTTCCAGGACGTGAACAATGACGGCCTGGTGGACCTCTTCATCGCCAAGGGCAATGTGGCCGAAATGCCCGACTTTGCGCTGAAGGACCCGAACAACCTGCTGGTCCAGGGTGCGGACGGCAAATTCGTGGAGATGGCGGACATGGCGGGCGTCGCCAGCACCAAGATCTCACGCGGCGGCGCTGTCACCGACTTCAACCTCGACGGCCTGCTCGACATCCTCGTGGTGAACCGCTGGGAGGCGCCGGAGATCTGGCGCAATGTCACGGAAGGGGCCGGCAACGCGCTGATGCTGCGGCTGAGCCAGCCTGGGCCCAACGTCAACGCCATCGGCGCGTTCATCGAGGTGAAGACGGCGGACGGTGTCCAGCGCCGCGAGGTCACCTCTGGCGGCGGGCATGTGTCGGGGCAGGCCGGGTGGGTCCACTTCGGCATCGGCAAGGCGGGGGAGGCCCAAGTGCGCGTCCGGTGGCCGGACAGTGGCTGGAGCGAGCCCCTGCCGCTCAAGGCCGGCAGCTTCGCCATCCTGGACCGCGCCGCTTCGGAACCGCGCCTCTGGCAGCCGCAACGCTGAACACGGCCCCCTCACGGCAAGCTGATTTTCTTTTCCTCCCCAGAAGTCTATGAAACCGGCCAGAAAACCGGAGACGTGCCCCCATGCCGCAGACATTCAACCGCCGCCACTTTGCCGGCCTGCTTGCGGCCATGCCGTTTCTCTCCCCGGCGCGGGCAGATGCGGGCTGGAGCCAGACCGAGGCGGAGGCCCGGGGGCAGACGGTCTACTTCAACGCATGGGCCGGATCGCCGCAGATCAACGCCTACATCGCCTGGGCGGCGGGCGAACTGAAGACGCGCTACGCCATCACGCTTGAGCATGTGAAGCTGCAGGACACGTCCGAAGCGGTGCGCCGCATCAGGGACGAGGTGACGGCGGGCAGCCGGGCAAGCGCCGATCTCATCTGGATCAACGGCGAGAACTTTCGCGTCATGAAGCAGGAGGGGCTGCTCTTCGGGCCTTTCGCCGAGGACCTGCCCAACTTCGCGCTGGTCGATGTGGAGGGAAAGCCGACGACCCGGATCGACTTCGCGGAAGCCACCGAAGGCCTCGAAGCGCCCTGGGGCATGGCGCAGCTGACCTTCTTCGGCGATGGCGCAAAGCTTGGCGACCCGCCGCTGTCGATGA
>NZ_JBIICB010000032.1:0-23677 GCF_044239095.1 Aestuariivirga sp.
TCACTTGCCAGATGTGTGGAGTGGCCGCAGGCGAGCCACATCCAGACGATCCAGGCCGCAAGACCCGGCTTCACATCGGTCATATCGTCGACAAGTCCATGGGGGGCACCGACGACTATTCAAACCTTCGCGCTATCTGCTCCGTCTGTAATGAAGGTGCAGCCAACTTGACAGCTGACCGGCCTACAGCCCTCAAACTTCTGGTGCAAATACGTCGATCTTCCGCAACCGAACAGGTCGAAGTCCTGAAGTGGCTTGTGACGAAATATCCCAAGCAGGCGAAATCGCTTCTGGATGACAGACAAGATTAGTAACTCTGAGCGGTCCTGGAATATGTCGGTGATCCGCTCAACCGGCATGAAGCCCGAAATGCTGGTCCGATCCCTCGTCCACCGCATGGGCTACCGCTACCGTCTCCACGCCAAGGACCTCCCTGGAAAGCCCGATCTCGTCTTCCGGCCCCGAAAGAAAGTCATCTTCGTCCACGGATGCTTCTGGCACCAGCATGCCAAGGAAGACTGCAAAGATGGCCGACAGCCGAAATCGAATACAGGGTACTGGTCACCAAAGCTCGCCCGCAACGTGGAGCGGGATGCATCCAATGTGGCGGCGCTCCAGGCTGCCGGATGGCGGGTCCTCGTTCTGTGGGAATGCGATGTGTTGAAGGGCGGCTCCAGGCTTCAGGAGCGCATCCGCAAGTTTCTCGGCTAGCGCCGCAACCAGCCCCCCGTGGCGGCCCAGAATATCCAGCACCCCGCCCCCGACAGTCCCCAGCCCCGCAATCCCCAGCTGCAACGCCTTGCTCATCCGACACCCGCGAAACGGTGAATCTTCCTCAACTGCCGCGTCGTATGGCGGGAGACGGGCGGGATGGCAAGGAAGAGGGAGCAGCGTTTGACCCCACACGTGGCATCGTCGTCATATTGTTGTATCCCCATTTGGACTTCACAAGGCGTCACTCCCATATGGCGTCACCCCGGCGAAGGCCGGGGTCCAGCTTCGTGCGCCCACAGCGGGATCCCGGCCTTCGCCGGGATGACGGCCTCATGTGATGATGCAAACGCTTCTCGCACTGCAGCATCCCGCCCCCTCCGCATTACCAATTTGCCTTTCAGGCAGAGACATTTACAGTTCTGCCATATTCGCCCATCAAGAGCAGGCTATGACTGATTCAAGGTCCCAGACGCCGCAGCCACCCGCCCAATACACCCTCGCCGATCCGGTGCAGTTCGCGCAGAACATGGCACGCGTGTTCGAGCAGGCAGCCCAGATCGCCAGGCTGGTGGCGGAGCGGCCGCAGCCCACCTTGCAAGAGGCCGAAACCCAGCTCACCCCCATGGAGCAGGTGACGAAGACGCTGGGCACCGTGGCGCAGGCCTATATGAGCGACCCGCAGAAGCTGATGGATGCCCAGATGCAGCTGTGGAATTCCTACACGCAGCTTTGGCAGAACGCCTGGTCCCGCGTGCTGGGCCAGCATACCGCGCCGGTGGCGGAGCCCGCCCGCTCCGACAAGCGCTTCAAGGACAAGGACTGGCAGGAGCACGCCGTCTTCGACTTCCTCAAGCAGTTCTACCTCATCTCCGCCAACTGGGCGCAAGAGATGGTGAAGAATGCCGAGGGCGTGGACGAGCACACCCGCCACAAGGCGCGCTTCTATGTGGAGCAGATCGCCAACGCCGTCTCGCCCTCGAATTTCGCCATCACCAACCCGGAGGTGTTGCGCACAACGCTCGCCACCAATGGCGCCAACCTCATCGAGGGCCTGAAGCACCTGCAGGAAGACATGCAGACGCCGGACGGGCGGCTGCGCATCAAGCAGACGGACATGACGGCCTTCGAGATCGGCCGCAACATCGCCATGACGCCGGGCAAAGTCGTGTTCCGCAACGAGACCTTCGAGCTCATCCAGTATTCACCGACGACGGCGGAGACCTATGCCTATCCGCTGGTCATCTTCCCGCCGTGGATCAACAAGTTCTACATCCTGGACCTCAACGCGAAGAAGTCCTTCGTCAAATGGGCAGTGGACCAGGGCCTCACCGTGTTCATCGTCTCATGGGTCAATGCGGATGAGAGCCAAGCCCGCAAGAGCTTCTCCGACTACATGCGCGAGGGGTTCCTGGAGGCGATCCAGGCCGCGCAGGATGCGACGGGGGCGGAGAAGGTCAACGTCATCGGCTATTGCATCGGCGGCACGCTGACGGCCGCCTCACTCGGCTGGATGGCCGCACAGAACGACAAGAGGGTGAACGCCGCCACCTTCTTCACCACGCAGGTTGATTTCGAGAAGGCCGGAGACCTGCTCGTCTATGTTGACGAGGAGCAGGTGAAGTGGATCGAAGGCCGCATGAAGGACAAGGGCTACCTTCCCGGCGCGCGCATGGCGGATGCCTTCAACCTGCTGCGCTCGAATGACCTGATCTGGTCCTATGTCGTCAACAACTACATGCTGGGCAAGGACCCGATGCCCTTCGACCTGCTCTACTGGAATGCGGATTCAACCCGCATGCCTGCGGGTGTGCATTCGTTTTATCTTCGCGAATGCTACATGGCAAATAAGCTGGCCCAGGGCAAGATGGTGCTCGACAACGTCCGCATCGACCTGAAGAAGGTGAAGATGCCGGTCTACAATCTTGCCGCGCGGGAGGACCATATCGCGCCACTTGCTTCGGTCTTCCGGGTCGGGCGCTATTTCGGCGGCCCCACGCGCCTTGTCGTCTCGGGCTCCGGCCACATCGCGGGCGTGGTCAATCCGCCCGACGCCAACAAGTACCAGTACTGGACCAATGACAAGCCCGCCGCCACCCACGAGGAATGGCTCAAGACCGCCACCGAGCATCCCGGCTCCTGGTGGCCGGACTGGGCGGAGTGGATTGCCGGCAAATCCGGACCCAGGGTCAAGGCGCCCACCCCGGGCAGTGGCAAGCTCAAGGTCATCGAGGATGCGCCGGGCACCTATGTGAGGGTAAAGGCCGAACCATGAAACCGATTCTCCCCCTCTTCGCCGCACTCTTTCTTGCCGCCACACCGGCCCTCGCCCAGGACGAGGCCGCGAAAATCGCCGAAGGCAAACGCCTCGCCGAGATCAACTGCACCAAGTGCCACAATATCGAGGCCGAGGGCGAAAGCCCGCTCACCGACGCGCCGCCCTTCCGCGAAATCGCCAAGAATTATGACGAGATGGAACTGGTGGACGGCTTCATGGAAGGCCTGGCCGTGCGCCATCCGCTGATGCCCGACTGGGACGTGACGGAACCGCAGGCCGAGGAACTCGCCGCCTTCGTGATGAGCCTCGGGTCCGGCGCGAAAACCGCAAGCGACCCGGTGGTGCAGGGTTTCGATCTGCTCCGCGCCAATTGTGCCGGATGCCACGCCATCGATGCGGACAGCCGCTCGCCAGAGGAAAAGGCGCCCCCCTTCCGCGACGTCGTCAAGAAATACGATCCCTCAGCCCTCGAGGAGGCCCTTGCCGAGGGAATCGTGACGGGACATGAGCAGATGCCGCAGTTCGCCTTCGAACCGGAACAGGTCACGGCCATTGTGGCCTATCTCGACACGCTGAAGGCGCAATAGAGCCTAAACCCGGGTTATAGACCGCTCATCCCGGGTCCTGAAGGTTGCAGGCTAAACCCCGGGCCAATGGCGCGGCCCTCCATCCTCGTGCATCGAGCCTCTGTCCGCTGAATGAAGCGGTCGTCAACACCAAGAGGTTACGATGAATATCAGGATGTCAGGTCTCGCCATCGCCGTTCTCGCGCTTTCGGCTACATCTGCCTTTGCGGACGTGGACCTCACGCCCGAGGTCAAGACCAAGATCGAGGACATGCTCAAGGCGCAGGGTTACGAGGTCGGCAAGATCAAGGTCGAGGACGGCCTCTACGAAGCCTATGTCAAGAAGGGTGACGAGAAGATCGAGCTCTACCTCAACGAGAAGCTCGAAATCGTCAAGAAAGCCGGAGAAGGCGAAGACGAGTGAGATGACCCCGGGGCGCATGAGACCCCATGCGCCCCATCGCTACCGGAGATAATCACATGACCATCGAAAAAGTCTGGGATCCCTTCATCAGGGTTTTCCACTGGTCCCTGCTCATCCTGATGAGCGCCAATGCCTTCGTGCTGGACGATGAAAGCAAGTTCCATCGCTGGGTGGGCTATACGGTCGCCGGACTTGTCGCCGCCCGTATCGTCTGGGGCTTCGTGGGCCCGCGCTATGCCCGGTTCTCGAGCTTCCCGCCAAGCGCCCGCGGCAGCGTGGAGCAACTGACGGATCTGGCGAGCGGACGGCGCAGGATCCACCTGGGACACACGCCGCTCGGCGCTCTCATGATCTACAACCTGATCCTGTCGATCGCCGTCATCTGCCTCTCCGGCTATCTCATGACGACCGACATGTTCTGGGGCGTCGAATGGCCCGAGGAGGTCCATGAGGCAGCCGTCACCTGGGTCAAGATATCGGTCGTCCTTCATGTCGCGGCCGTGGTCATCGAAAGCATCAGGACGAAAGTCAACCTTCCGCGCGCCATGGTGACGGGCTATAAGAAGCTCCCGTAATCTGACAGCGTACACAGCATGAAGACCGGCGTTCCGAACCTCGTTATCGCTCTGATCGGGGTACAGGTTGCCTGTGCCGCGATCTTTCTCCTGGACGTGATCAAGGACGTCCAGGAACCGGGGGCGGAGGCCTGGCACCTCGTGCCAGAGGCGCTGGCCGCAGTCGCCCTGCTCATCGGCATCGCATTCGAAATCATCTATCTGCTAAATCTCCTGCAGCGCAAGGCCAGCCTTGAACGCAGCGTCGGGATGGCCTCCGCCCAGCTTCAGGACATTATTCAAAGCCACTTCGACAGCTGGAAGCTGACTGCGAGTGAGCGCGACGTCGCCGCCCTGATGATCAAGGGACTGAGCATTTCAGAGATCGCTGGCGTAAGGGGTTCGGCAGACGGCACCATCAAGGCGCATCTGAACGCCATCTACCGCAAGTCCAACGCCCGCAACCGCGCCGAGGTCCTGAGCCACATCATGGATGCACTGATCGACAAGCCGCTGCTGGAGTCCGCGAAATAGCCTGCATGCCAGTGGCATGTCATCCCATCCGGCCTGACCACAGCCCGCCAAGCCTGCCGTTGTCGGCCAACAGCAACAGTCCGGCGAACGCCCAACCGGCGGCCACACCAATGAGTGACCATTTGAGACGAAGGCGGATGAACGGCGGTATGTAGACGCCACCACGGCACAAACCCGGCGCAGGTTCCATGACCTAAAAAGCAGAAGGGCCCCGTTTCCGGGGCCCTTCCAAAAAGAAACAGTAAAGACTGCTTCGGACTTAACGCTTCGAGAACTGGAAGCTGCGGCGGGCCTTGGGGTGGCCGTACTTCTTGCGCTCGACCATGCGGGGGTCACGCGTGAGGAAGCCGGCTTTCTTGAGGGCAGCGCGGAGTTCAGGCTCGAAATAGGTGAGCGCGCGGGCAAGCCCGTGGCGGACAGCGCCAGCCTGGCCGGAGAGGCCGCCGCCGGCGACCGTGCAGTCGACGTCGAGTTCGGTGACGCGGTTGGCCGTCACCAGCGGCTGCTGGACGAGCATGCGGAGAACCGAGCGGGCGAAATAGGTCTCGATCGGCTTGCCGTTGACCGTGATCTTGCCCTTGCCGCGCTTGATCCAGACGCGCGAGGTGGCGTTCTTGCGGCGGCCGGTGGCATAGGCCCGGCCCAGGGCGTCGATCTTGGGCTTGGCGGGGGCAGCGGCTGCGGCCGAGGTTGCCGGGGCAACGCCCATGGCCTGGCCGAGGTCTGCGAGGGATTTGCGTTCAGCCATGATCAGCCTCTTACCGCATTCTTGGGGTTCATTGCCTTGATGTCGAGCGGCTTGGGGTTCTGCGCGTCGTGGGGATGCGCGGCGCCGCCATAGATCTTGAGATGTGTCATTTGCTGGCGCTTCAGCGGGCCGCCCGGCATCATGCGCTTGACGGCGAGTTCGAGCACGCGCTCGGGGAACTTGCCCTCAAGGATCTTGCCGGCATTGCGCTCCTTGATGCCACCGGGGAAACCCGTGTGGTGGAAGTAGCTCTTCTGCTGGCGCTTCTTGCCGGTGAAGTGGATCTTCTCGGCATTGATGACGACGACATGGTCGCCGCAATCCATGTGAGGCGTGAAGGTCGGCTTGTGCTTGCCGCGCAGACGGTTGGCGATGATGGCCGCCACGCGGCCAACAACGAGCCCTTCGGCGTCAATCAGCACCCAGTTCTTCACGATGTCCTTGGCTTTCGCCGAATAGGTTGTCATCTGATTGTCTCTGGTGTTACGGGGTCAAAGATCAGGAGCGCCCGGACAAAGCCCCGGCACCCCGCTCAATGCCGGGCTGATTATGCCGGTGCTGCCAGGCTGTCAAGGAAAACCCCATGATCCCGGGCGGATTTCTCTTGTGGTATCATATTACCACACACTTTCGTCCTGTCACGAAATCGTCCTTTCATCGCTGCATGGCATGGCATAGACTTCACCGTGACGGGGAAAGCAGATGACAGATCGCGGTTGCGTTACGGTTTTGGCCCTGGCGGCACTCTTGTGCCTGCCGGCCCTTCGGCCTGCCAATTGCTCGGTGCCGGAGCGGATGATGGCCCAGGCGGCGTCGCCTCTTGAGGTTCCCCCAGCCCCCTCGCCTGCCACGCCACCGCAGCCGCCCGCACCCGCTGAAACGCCCGGGGAACCCAGCGGGGGCCTCGAGAACGAGGACGGCGACACGCCCGATGAGGAGTTGAGCCTTGGTGAGATCCCCCTCATCGAGACGATCGAGCTTACGCCCGATCTGGCGAAGCGCTCACTCGACAGCTACATTGCTGCCAGGGAAAAATTCGTGAACTCGGATCTCGAGCAATACGAGGACCTGCAGGAATTCGTCGACCGCACCGAAGAGGGCAAGTCTTTCGAGGCAGACATCAAGGCGGCGGGTTTTGCCAATGTGAACGACTGGAACATCGCCATCACCACGCTGGGCCTCGCCTATTCCAGCGTCGTCGATGACCAGACACCGGACCTGTTACTGCAGATCGAGGAAATCGAGCAGGACACCGAGATGGCTCAGGACATCAAGGACAGGATGATCAAGGCACTGAAGGCCCTGATCCCGTCCGGCAACAACCGGAAGGTGATCGAGGACCTGCTCAACGACCCCATCTATGGCGGAAAGCTCAAGCTTCTCGACACCGAGGAAGAATGACCGGCCTCCTTCTCGCCGTGGCCGAGGCTGGTGTCCTGCGGCTCACCCTCAATGATCCTGCCTCGCGCAACAGCCTCTCGGAAGAGATGATGGCCGAACTCCAGACTGCGCTGGAGGCCGCCGCCGCGGACCGCGCGGTGCGGGTGATCGTTCTGGCCGCCACGGGCCCGGCCTTTTCATCTGGGCATAATTTGAAGGAAATCACTGCCCGCCGCCAGGATGCCGACAAGGGTGCAGCCTATTTCGCCGCGCTGTTCGACAGCTGCGCGCGCCTGATGATGCAGGTGGTGAAGAGCCCGAAGCCCGTCATCGCCGAAGTGGCGGGGCTGGCCAGCGCTGCAGGCTGCCAGCTCGTTGCCACATGCGATCTTGCGGTGGCGGCGGACACCGCGCGTTTCTGCACGCCGGGTGTGAACATCGGGCTGTTCTGCTCCACACCCATGGTGGCGCTGGCGCGCAACCTGTCTACCAAGCACGCGATGGAGATGCTGCTGACGGGCGACATCTTCGATGCGCAGGAAGCCTATCGGATGGGCCTTGTCAACCGCGTGGTGCCTGCCAACGCACTCTCTGAAACGGTCTCGGGCCTGGCTGGAAAGATCGCCTCCAAGTCCATGGCCACCGTCCGCACGGGCAAGCATGCCTTCTACCGCCAGCTCGACTTGCCGCTCGAGGAGGCCTATGCCTATACGGCAAGGGTGATGACCGAGAACCTGCTCCAGCGCGATGCCGAGGAAGGAATATCAGCCTTCATCGGAAAACGTCCGCCGCAATGGACGGATGAGCCATAACGCAGCGACGGAGCAGTATATCCTGCCATGAACCATGACTCCTATTCGCCAGACCTCATCCGCTCCATCCTGCAGTCGGTGAAGACGATCGCCCTCGTGGGCGCTTCGAGCAATCCCGTGCGCCCGTCCTACTTCGTCCTGAAGTATCTGCTCGACAAGGGATATGAGGTTTTCCCGGTCAACCCGGGCCTCGCCGGCCAGGAGCTTCTCGGCCGGACCGTCTACGGGTCACTTAAGGACATTCCGAAACCCATCGACATGGTCGACATCTTCCGCAACTCGGAAGCCGCAGGTCCGATTACCGAGGAAGCCTTGGCGCTCGATCCCCTGCCAAAGGTGATCTGGATGCAACTCTCCGTGCGCAACGATGAGGCCGCAGCGAAGGCGGAAGCGGCGGGCCTCCAGGTGGTGATGAACCGCTGCCCGAAAATGGAATACGGCAAGCTGTCAGGCGAGTGGGCCTGGGTCGGCGGCCATTCGGGGATCATCTCGTCCCGCAAGCAGGCCCTTCATGAAAGCGGCAAGATGCAGAGCCTCGGACTTGGCCCCCGCAAGGGCTACTGATTGATCCAGCACAAGGCAGCACGGCATGAACGGGGCACACTAGCCAGGCTTAGAGCATAGGAGTCTTAGGGATTGTTACGCATTGGGTGTCATGAAAAGAGCAGGATAGCTCCGGCATCGCTCACTGGTTATTGTGATTGACCCATGCCGAAGATAGCACAAGTTGGCTGTGGATTATGGGGACAGAAAATTCTCCACGAATTAGTCATCCTGGGCCAAAGCGTCGATATCTACGATCTTAATCCCATGCGCGAGGCGGCTGCTCTCAAAATTGGCGCGGCTGCCTTCTACGAGCACTGGACCGGCCTGGCGGAATACGACGGCGTGATCTTGGCGACACCGTCGTCTACTCACAGGCATTTGCTTGAACAAATCCTGCCTTTCGCCATACCCGTTTTCGTCGAGAAGCCCCTGACCACGAGCCTGCAGGACGCACTGGCGCTCGAACGATATCGGACAGACAAGCTCTTCATGATGCATACGTGGATCTACCATCCAGCAATTCTGATGCTTGGGGAAATTGCCCGCTCAGGAGAATTGGGGGCCCTTCTTGGGTTGCGTTCCACGCGTGGCAATTGGACCAGTCCGCGAAAGGACACGGACACAGTGTGGAATCTCGCGCCGCATGACCTTACGATCGCAAAGATAATCATGGGCGGAATTCCAGAACCGCGCTGCGCTGTTGCCGAGAGGCATGATGGAAAGATAAGGTCCTTTACTGCCATTCTTGGGAAATCACCCTCCTTTGTCTTCGAAGTCTCGAACCGTTATGAACAGAAGATCCGGGAGGTGAGGGCGAACTTCGAACGGGGGATCGCTGTTTTCGAAAGCGATGAGTTGGGAGCGATCAAGATACTGCATGGGGATGCTCAGAGCGAAATCGAGGATGTGCAGGTTGAGTATAGAAGATACCCCGATGTGACAGCCCTTCGCCTGGAACTTCAGGAGTTTGTCAGCCATCTCGGCGGCGGCCCCGCTCCCCGGTCTTCATTTCAGGATGGCCTGGAGATCGTGAAAACGATAGATAAGCTCATAGAACTCGCAGGAGAGTGAGTGTGAAGGCCCGTCAAGCAACGGTCATTATTCCAACCACCGGTGACAGGGGAGATCTGCTCCGCTTTTCCGTCGCGAGCGTGCGCAATCAGACTGTCCAGGACTTCGAGGTCCATATCATAGGCGATGGCGTATCAAGCGCTGCACGCGATGTCATCGCGGAATTGACAAGAGATGACTCACGGATTTTCTTTCATGATTTTCCCAAGCACGAACGCCGGGGTGAGCCCTACAGACATCAGGTAATCAAGCATTCCAGCGGGAGAAATATTTTCTACCTGTGTGACCGGGACTTGATGCTCCCAAATCACATCGAGACCCTGTGCGCACTGCTGCGGAATTATAACTTCGCCTCCACCTCCCATATCAACGTCGGAAAAGACAAGCGGCTGACCATCAATCAACAGGTTGGCTATTTTGGGCCCGGATCGCAGGTTGAAGCCCGGAGCCGGCTGGTCGGGAACCTGTCATGTGTTGCTCATTCGCGCGAGATGTATGATCGCCTTGCATTTGGCTGGCGCACGACGCCCATCGGTAAGGCGACCGACATTCATATGTGGGAACAGTTCATTGCACATCCTGCGTGCAGAACTTTCTCGTCACCGAGGCCCACAGTAATGTACTTCAAGCGAGGGGATCACCCGGGAGACCCGGTCGAAGAGCGCGCAAGGGAACTTGCTTTCTGGTCTGAGATCATTTCAACCCACCAGGGGATTGATGACGTTTTCTGGACTGCGCTTGGTGGGTTAATGCTGGAACGGCGCGAACTCGCCAGATTCCGGACCTCCGTTATCAAGGACCGTCAGGAATCGAAGCCCTGAGTTTCGCGACAGTGGAAAAGCTTTCGGCGCGCTCAGACAAGATGGGGTTGATGTCTGGCCAGTTTATTCCAAGATCAGAGGCGGTCCAAGAAACACCCCAATTATCATCTTTTCCATAGTCCGAATAGGACTCTGACACCGCCTGCACATGTGTCGAGGTCTCGAAGAAGTACCAGCCATGAATGAGGCCCCGAGGGAACGCGAGCGCAGCGAGATCATCGCCGAACAGTTCAAAAACTGAAACGACGTTCTCGGATGGTGAGCCTGACCGGATATCCTTGAGGGCCACGATGCAATGACCCTTGACCAGGCAAAAGAATTCATCATGCCTGCGGTGGAAATGCATGCCCCTCAGAACATTCGCTTCCGATTCCACAATACTCCACTGCACCGGATCAATGACCGTGCCCCACTCGTCTCTGAAGAATTCGGAGAAGGATCCACGGCGGTCCGTGTGCCTTTTTAGCTTTTTCAGAGAGACCTGCCATATGTCTCCACCGTCAACAAGCCTCGACATCTTGGTCTCACTGATCATCGCACGGTGGCCCGCTTGGCCATGTGCTTCAGAAGTTTGAGGCTGCTCATCGGCCCGTCGCAATCACTGGACATCATAACCCCCAATGAATAAAGGATTGATATATACGAATGTATCTCGCAATCAAGTCATCTGTCCCCAGAAACTTGCATTATGCCACCCCACATGAAACACGCGCGTGAGCCCAGTCTCTGAGGGCGATGGACATGTTCCGCCACGGTTGGTCAATGGGTTTATTCCAGGCGAGTTTCTGCAAGATCTGCGCCAGCTTAGCGCGCGCTCCAACGAGATGGAGTCAACTGATCAAGAAAAACTCAAGCAAGATCAGAGGCTTGAGCATGATCTTGCCGCAAAAGTGGCTTCCACCTTTGCGGATCTTGTTCGAACAGCTCAATTGTCGTTTGCGGGCCGCCGCGTTAAGATCGTTCCCACAGCAGTTCATGGGAGACGACAATGGCTGAGAGAACACCGGGCTTCGATACGCTGGCCCTGCACGCGGGCACCGCCCCCGACCCGTCGACGGGTGCACGCATCACCCCCATCTACCAGACGACGGCCTTCGTCTTTGACGACGTGCAGCACGCGGCAGATCTGTTCGCGCTGCGTGCCTTTGGCAACATCTACACCCGCATCATGAACCCCACACAGGGGGCGCTGGAAGGCAAGGTCACCGCACTCGAGGGCGGCACGGCATCGCTGGCGGTGGCATCCGGCCACTCAGCACAGCTTCTGGCCTTCCACACCATGATGCAGCCGGGCGACGAATTCGTGGCCGTCCGCCAGCTCTACGGCGGCTCGATCAACCAGTTCAGCCATTCCTTCAAGTCGTTCGGCTGGCATGTGGTCTGGGCAGACGCGGAAGACATCTCCTCGATCGAGAGGGCGCTCTCCCCCAAGACCAAGGCCATCTTCATCGAATCAATCGCCAATCCGGGCGGCCGCATCACGGATATCGCCGCTGTGGCGAAGATCGCCCAGTCGGCCGGCATTCCCCTCATCGTCGATAACACGCTGGCGACCCCCTATCTCTGCCGGCCGATCGAGCATGGCGCAAACATCGTGCTGCACTCCCTCACCAAGTTCATGGGCGGGCATGGCAACTCGATGGGCGGCGTCATCGTCGATGCGGGCAACTTCGACTGGTCGAAGTCCGGGCGCTATCCCCTGCTGTCGGAACCCAATGCCTCCTATCACGGGCTCCGCCTGCACGAGACCTTCGGCAACATCGCCTTCGCGATCGCTGCGCGCGTGCTCGGCCTTCGCGACCTGGGCCCTTCCATCGCGCCGCTCAACGCCTTCCTGATCCTCACCGGCATGGAAACGCTGAGCCTGCGCATGCAGCGCCATTGCGACAATGCGCTGAAGGTGGCGCAGTGGCTGAAGAAGCACCCGAACGTGGCCTGGGTCAATTACGCCGGCCTTGCCGATGACAAGCACCATGCACTGGCCCAGAAATACTGCCCGAAGGGTGCAGGCGCGGTGTTCACCTTCGGCCTCAAGGGCGGCTACGACGCGGGCGTGAGAGTTGTGTCCTCGGTGAAGCTGTTGTCGCACCTCGCCAACATCGGCGACACGCGCTCGCTGATCATTCACCCGGCCTCGACCACCCACAGCCAGCTCAGCGCCGACCAGCTGAAGCTCGCCGGCGCCACCCCCGACGTCGTGCGCCTGTCGATTGGCATCGAGGACCCAGAGGACATCATCGCCGATCTCGACCAGGCGATTTCCTGACAACAGCGGATAGCCGGGTTCGCCCGGCTATCCCTCCCCGCGGCAAAGCCTTCAGGCGGTGGCAGGCCTCAGCACAGGGCGCTTAGCCCCGCTCAGCACCACATGGAGGTTCCAGATGGCAGCCGCCAGCACTACAAGCGCGCCGCCCTGGTGCACCAGCCCCAGCCACAGTGGAACGGCCCACAGCAGCGTCCAGATGCCGAACACCACCTGCAGGCCGACAGCGGCAAGCAGGATGTAACTCGTGCGGCTCTGCGCGAGATAGGCATAGCCCACCACCAGCCCGACGATCACATAGGCGAAGATCCGGTGGTTGAACTGCACCGTCATGGCGTTCTCGAACAGGTTGCGCCACCAGGGCTCGCCTACAAAGAGGCCCGTGGGCACCCATGCGCCATCCATCAGCGGCCATGTGTTGTAGCCGAAGCCCGCATCGAGGCCCGCCACGAAGCCGCCCGCGGCAACCTGCAGCAGAACCGCGCCGATGATGGCCACAGCCAGCCATTCCTGCCCGCCTGCGGGCGCGCGGCGGCGGCGGCCAAGCCCCAAGGCCACCCAGAGAATGGCGCCGAAGATCACGGTGGCCAGTGTCAGGTGGGCAGCGAGGCGGTATTGGCTGACGTCCACCCGGTCCACGAGGCCGGAGGCGACCATGTACCAGCCGAGAGCGCCCTGGAGCCCGCCGAGCACGAACAGGACGGCGCAGCGCAGCGCAGTCTTCGCATTCAACGAGCCCGTCAGCGCGAAATAGGCAAAGGGCACGAAGAAGGCGAGGCCGATGATGCGCCCGAAGAAGCGGTGCGCCCATTCCCACCAATAGATGAACTTGAAATCGGCAAGGCTCATGCCCTTGTTGACGAGCTGATACTCGGGGATCTGCCGGTACTTCTCCAGCGCCTCAAGCCACTGGGCCTCGGTCAGCGGCGGTATGGCGCCAAGCAGCGGCTGCCACTCGGTGATGGAGAGACCACTGTCGGTGAGGCGCGTAGCCCCGCCAACGATGACCATGCAGAAGACGAGGGCGGCGACGCCCAGAAGCCACGCCCGCACATAGCCAAGCGCGGCCGACTGCCGGGGATTGAGGGTTTCGTCGTTCATGATGCTTCGCAATACGGTCACGAAGCCCGCCGGTTCAAGTGATGAAGCGCCGCAGCCGGGAACCCTTGCGGCAGCGCCCCTCCCGCCTTAACTCACCTGCCATGACACAGCGCACGCGCAAGGCGATCGGCACCTTCCTGATCGTGGCATTCATCATCGCCTACTCCCTCGTCATGATGGCGGTGGGCGGCGAGCTTGCGGTTGGCCGCGGGATTGCCGTCGAGATCATCTTCTACGCGATTGCCGGGCTGCTCTGGCTTCCGGTGGTCATGGGAATCATCCGCTGGATGGTCCGGCCTGATCCCGCGTGAGGCCTGTGGCGCTACCTCAAGGCCTCATCCTCAAACCCATAGAAGCGGATTGCGGCTTGCGTGTTGTCGTTCATGGCAGTGGTGACCGACTGAGGCGCGCTCGAAAACATGCGTGACGCCTGTGGCCTTCGGTGGACGGCATCAGCACGCGGCCACTCGATGGTGAGGGCGGCAATCCGCAGGCTGTTTACGCCGTGCTTTCGCGGGCGGCCGAACTGGGAAACCGTCTCGGCCTCAGCATCATTTGCTCCGGCCACGATTTTCAGAAGCTTCAGGCCGTCGTCCCGGCCAAGACGGAGGGCAATGTCCCCCGTAGCACCGGCATCGCGCAATGCATCCCCCAATCCGAGGGCGCCTTGCAGAAGTCCAATAAGACGCGGATCAACTTCACCGGGCATCGGTCTTCCTTTCGTCTCCATGTTTAGAGAAGTTTTACCTACGTATTTTCTCAAAATCACGCGCAATCTTATCGATCAGCCCCGGAATACCGCCGGTATGGTAAGCACAAGTCGTTAATTCCAAAGCCTTTTCTGGAGAAGGGCTGCCAGGCACGAAGCCCCCGCCGCCACAACTTTAAGTTTTTGCGAGCTCCTGCGGGCACTTGGGAACTTGGCAACGGGGTGAATGAAGCGTTTCGCAAACCCGTCGCATTGGCAGGGCGCAGTTTGCAGCCCTGAAAGCAATGCCCCCTAGAACGTCCCTTGATCGCAGTGCCTCCCGCAGGAGTATCAAGGTGAAGTTCCTGGCCCGTTACGTGAAGATCGAAAGCAGCCCCGTCACCACCGAGTACGGGCTGATCGCAAGCGCGCTGATGCTGGCCCTGCTCGCAGTCATGCCTATTCTCGCCAGCTCCATAACGGCAGCGATTGGCCGATAGAGCATGACCCACGACGACGCGGATGACATGTTTTCAGGGGGTTAAAGTGGTCCGAGCGACTGGATTCGAACCAGCGCCCCCTAACCCCCCAGAAGAGAGCCGACAGCTAGCTTATTGATTTACCGTGCTGTGCGTTGCGCCATTGTTCGTCTTACATTTGTATCTGTTCAGGGGTTTTTGCATCAATCCGTATCGCTCCCCTAACCGGAAAGGAAACGCATGAGTGAGACAATAGAGACGTATTTTGCCCGCCAGATCGACTGGAGCCGGGAGACATTTGGCCCCGACGAACGAACGCGCGGAGTCCTGGATCACATCAGGAAAGAGTTGGCCGAGATAGAAGCAAAGCCACATGACCTGAGCGAATGGATCGACGTTGTAATTCTCGCAATGGATGGTTTTTGGCGGCACGGCGGCACGGCTGACGATCTTCTTCCGGCACTGCTTGCAAAACAGCGCAAGAACATGGCCCGTCAATGGCCAGATTGGCGCACGGCTCCCAAAGATCGCGCCATTGAGCACGTCCGCGCCGCACTCCCAGAAGACAAGAATGAGTCATATTGTAGAGACGCTGAACAGAGGCGAAGGTTGTCTTGAGGAGGCTGGGCAAACCTGCATCAGCATGAACGCCGAGAGCGGGTGCCTCTGCGCTATTGCCGCCGACACCATCACGCGCCTCACCGCAGAGAACGAGAAGCGACGCTCCCTAACCGTCGAGCGCGTGTACGGCCACCACAGGAAGCCGGAATGACCGTTTCTGTATCTAAACCGTATACATTGGGGGTTAAAGTGGTCGGAGCGACTGGATTCGAACCAGCGACCCCTAACCCCCCAGATTAGTGCGCTACCGGGCTGCGCTACGCTCCGCCACGGCGGCAGGCTCTAGCACTCCTAACCGGAAAGCGAAAGGGATAATCGCCTATCTCGGCAGCGCGGGATCAAGGATCTTGCGGGCATCGCCGAGGTCACGCAGCGCGGCCCTCAGCATGTCGGCATGGCTTTCGGAAAGGCTTGTGACGACCTTCCCATCTCCTGTTTCAGCCGGCTGCAGCGAGAGAGCCAGCTGTGGTTCCGCCACCACTGGCTGGGCGCCAGGCTTGACGACGCGTGGAGCGGCCTTCGCCATGCCGGGCGGGGGTGCGGAGGCCATTTCGCCCTCGCGCTTTCTCGGCTCGATTTCGCCGCGCCCGACACCTGCCACATGGGCAGCGCCATCATCCTTCAAGATCTTCTGCACGCCACGGATGGTATAGCCTTCCTTGTAGAGAAGGCTGCGGATGCCCTTCAGCAGTTCGATGTCGCTGGGGCGGTAATAGCGCCGCCCGCCTGCCCGCTTCATCGGTTTGATCTGGCTGAAGCGCGTCTCCCAGAAGCGCAGCACGTGCTGCGGAACGTCGAGTTCCTCGGCAGCTTCACTGATGGTGCGGAACGCGTCGGGCGATTTTTCCACCTTGCCACTCCTTCTGGGGGCCGGCCTCCTGCCGGGGAGGTCAGTCTTCCTCGGAACCCCGTTCGAGGCCGTTGATCACGTTCTTCATCACCTGGCTGGGGCGGAAGACCAGCACGCGGCGAGGTGTGATCGGCACTTCCTCACCCGTCTTGGGGTTACGGCCGACGCGGCCGTTCTTGGCGCGGACCATGAATGTACCGAAGGATGAAAGCTTCACCGTCTCGCCCTGGACGAGGTGCTCGGCCATCATGTCGAGCATGCTCTTCACCAGATCCGCCGATTCGCTGCGCGACAGGCCGATCTGCCGGTGGACAGCCTCACTGAGATCGGCGCGCGTTAGCGTCTTGTCAGCCATTCTGAGCCCCCCTGCAATGCTGCGAAAACTACGGCGGTGGAGCCGGATGGTCAACCGAAATATTGGTCAACTCAAGGGCTTACGGCGGAAGCTTCAATAGCGGGCGAGGACCGCCCCCCAGGTGAAGCCACCACCCATCGCCTCGAACAGCACGAGATCGCCCTTGGCGATGCGGCCGTCCTTGACGGCGGTGTCGAAAGCCAGGGGGATGGAGGCAGCCGAGGTGTTGCCATGGCGGTCGAGCGTCATGACGATCCGGTCCTCACGGATGCCGAGCTTGCGCGCGGTCCCCTCCAGGATGCGGCGGTTGGCCTGATGGGGCACGAACCAGTCGACGTCGCCCGGCTGCACATTGGCCAGGGTCATTGCCTCTTCCATCACGGATGCGATGTTGACCACGGCGTGCTTGAAGACCTCGCGGCCCTCCATGCGCAGGTGCCCGACGGTCTTCGTGGTTGAGGGGCCGCCATCGACATAGAGCTTGTCATGGTAGCGCCCGTCCGATCGGATGCGGCTGACGAGCAGCCCGGGGCTTGCGGCAGTATCGGGGTGGGTCTCGGCCTTCAGCACCATGGCACCCGCACCGTCGCCGAACAGCACGCAGGTGCCGCGATCAGTCCAGTCCAGAATGCGGGAAAACGTCTCGGAGCCGATCACCAGCGCGCAGGCCGCCTGGCCCGCCTTGATCATCGCATCCGCGACGGTCAGCCCATAGACAAAGCCGGAGCACACCGCCTGCACGTCGAAAGCGGCCCCGCGCGTGATGCCGAGATCCGCCTGCACGAGCGTCGCGGTGGCGGGAAAAGTCTGGTCGGGCGTTGCCGTGGCAAGGATGATGAGGTCGACAGCGGACGCATCGAGTCCCGCATGCGCGAGCGCCCGCCGTGCAGCCTCAGCAGCGAGGGTGCGCGTGGTTTCGCCCTCGCTGGCAATGTGGCGGGCACTGATGCCGGTTCGCTCGACGATCCATTCGTCGCTGGTGTCGACGATCTTGCTCAGGTCCGCATTGGTCATGATGCGATGCGGAAGGGCTGACCCGCATCCTGCAATGACGGATCTGACGACAAGCCCTGGCTGCTGGTTCATAGGCTGGGTTCCGGTTGCTTGTCCTCGGCGGGGCCCGGCTCTCGCAGAAGCCCGGTCATGATCGCGACGTCCGTCTTGATCTTGCTCACGAGGTCGTTCTTCACCGTTTCGATGGCAACGTCGATGGCGGTCGCAAAGCCCAGCGCATCGGTGCCGCCATGGCTCTTCACCACCACGCCGTTGAGACCGAGAAACACGCCACCATTGTGTTTTCTGGGGTCCATGCGGTCCTTCAGTGCGGCAAAGGCGCCCGACGCCAGGACGGCGCCAATCTTCGACATGAGGGTGCGCGACAGGCAAAGCTTCAGATAAGTGGAAAGCTGCTTTGCCGTGCCTTCGGCCGCCTTCAGCGCGATATTGCCGGTAAAGCCCTCTGTCACCACCACGTCCACCGTGCCCTTGCCGATGTCATCACCCTCGACGAACCCGGCATATTCAATGGGAAGCCGCGACTCGCGCAGGATGCGGCCTGCCTCCCTCACCTGCTCGGCGCCCTTGATCTCCTCAACACCAACATTGAGCAAGCCCACCGTTGGCCTTTCAAGATCGAACAGGCAGCGCGCCATGGCCTCGCCCATCACCGCGAACTCGACGAGCTGGCTCGCATTCGCCCCGATGGTGGCGCCAACATCGAGGACAATGCTCTCGCTGCGCAGCGTCGGCCACATTGCGGCAATGGCAGGTCGCGAAATGCCGGGCAGCGTCTTGAGGATGAAACGCGCCATGGCCATCAGCGCGCCGGTATTACCAGCCGATACGGCGGCATCCGCCTCGCCCGTGCGCACGGCATCGATCGTCATCCACATGCTGCTCTTGCCGCGGCCCTGGCGCAGCGCCTGGCTGGGCTTGGCGTCCATGGTGACGAGCACCTCGGTATGGCGGATCTCGGCACGCTGCTTGAGCTTGGGATGGCGCTCCAGCAAGGGCGCGATGCGGCTGCGGTCGCCGACCAGCAGGAAACGGAGTTCGGGGTGGCGAATGGCGCACAGCGCTGCACCCGGGATCACCACCTCGGGCCCGGTATCACCGCCCATCGCATCGAGTGCGATGGTCAAATGTCTTCTCTCGTTCAAACTGTTGCCGATAGCTGCACCAAATGCCCGCCCCCGGCCGCTCCGGCCGGCATGTGATCCGTTGCAATAGGAGATCGGCCCGGAAAAGTCATTTCAAAAAGCGGGTGCCCGCGCGGAAGGCTACTTCTGCTTGTCCCGGGCAAGGACGGCAAACGGGGACGGATTTTCGCCCGGTGCTGCAGCATCCTCGACATGCTCGGCGAAGGCTTCACCCGGCTTGCGGGGATAAGGATCGAGGTCGAGCGCCAGGGTCTCGGCCACCACCTCCCCGATATCCACTATGCCCCCCTCGATCGGGTCCGCATCGTCCTCGCTCTCATTCACCACTACTGCGCCGGGCGGCAGGAAATAGCGCGACACGGGGATCGAGACCGTCTCACGAAAGGCTTCCAGGCTGATGACGGACACCTGCTCGATGTCAGCCGTCAGATGCCCCTCGAGCTTGATGCCGCCGCCGCGCCAGGGGGTTGCCCTGACTTCAGCGGAGAGTGCATGAATTGCCGGAATCTTCATGCGCTTTGCCAGCGCGGTGAGTTCACGGGGTTCGGCACGGAGCTTTTCGACGGAGCCTGCCTTCGGAACCCGGTCGGTCTGGAGCGGGCGTGAGAATTCAGGAACAGGCCTGGCATGCTTCATGGCGACGGCTCCTTGAAATGGATCACGCCTCCAGCGATGGCGGCTGTATCCTGCAAGGCGAGATGCGCACGCTGTTCCATGACGTGGGCCGAAAGGCGGCGCGGCCCTGCCTCCTCTTCAGGTCCGTCGGGAAACACATTGCGGGCGATGGCAGCCTCCAGTGCGCCCTCAGCGCCGCCCAGCGCCAGGTCATAGGCCGCAACGCGGCCATAGAACACCTCGGCCATCTTCCTCACTTTTTTGCCGACGGAGAGATCGCCCACGCCCATCTCGCGAAGCGAGCGGTCCATGTCGGCGAAGAGTTCGTCGACAAGGCCTTGCCGGAACGCCTGCTGCTCACCCTTGAGCCGGTCAAGCACAAGAAAAGCATGCAGCGAAATCATGTCAAAGCGCCCGTCCAGCGTGTCCGCCACACCCCAGTCGGCATAGAAGACAGGGTGCCGCGCGGCAGCCACAATTGCTTCGTAACAGCTTCGCTCGGAAGAGGTTGAGCGCCGGAAAAGTCGTTTCAGGATCATCGTATGGCTGCTAACGGACTTTGAGGTTGAACGGTTTCTTTAGCGATTACGCCAAAAATGGAATAAAGATTGCCGCCGATGCAGAAAATCAGCAGACGTTTCACCTCTATTTCACTCGCGGCGGCCGGGCTCTCCATCATCCTGGCCGGCTGCTCGCCGGAGGTTGAACATCGCGGCTATGTCGCCAAGCCGGGTGCTTTCAACCAGATCACCAACGGCATGTCAAAGATGGAAGTCGAGGGTATCCTGGGCACGCCATCCACCACGGCATCGATGCAGTTCAAGGGTGACAGCTACTACTACATCACGTCAATCACCACGAGCAAAGCTTTCCTGACGGAGGAAACCCAGCGCGAGGTCATCGCCGTCCGCTTCGACGAGGATGGCCGGGTGAGAAGCTTCGCACAATACGGCCTCGAGGATGGGCGTGTGATCGACGTCAACAGCCGCCAGAGCCCTGTCTACGGCGAAGACAACTCCTTACTCACGGCACTGCTGCGCGGCTCCAAGGGAACCCGGGCGGGTCCGATGCTTGGCGGCAAGATCTGAGGCGGCGTATCCTCACCCGATGGACCTGATTCTCAAGGGCGGACGCGTCATCGACCCCTCGCAGGGGCTTGATGGCATCATGGATGTGGGCTTCGCGGCGGGCAAGGTCGCGGCCGTGGCCCCGTCGCTCACGGGAAATGGCGCGGATGTCCGCGACGTGTCAGGCCGAATCGTTTCGCCGGGCCTGATCGACCTTCACACCCATGTCTATTGGGGTGGCACTTCGCTCGGCATCGATGCGGAAGAGTTCTGCCGCACATCGGGGGTGACCACAGCCGTCGACACCGGATCCGCTGGCCCTGGAAACTTCATGGGGTTCCGCCGCCACGTCATCGAACGCTCAGCCGTGCGCATTCTTGCTTATCTCCATGTAAGCCATGCCGGGATTTACGGCTTCTCGAACACCGTGATGGTGGGCGAGAGCGAAGACATCCGCCTGATGGACCCTGTCACCGCCGCGGAAGTGGCAGACGCCAACCGCGACGTGATCGTGGGCATCAAGGTGCGCGTCGGACGCCATGCCTCGGGCGACCAGGGCACGGCCCCGCTCGAGATCGCGCTGCAGGTGGCTGAGGAGACGGGCCTGCCGCTGATGGCCCATATCGACGAGCCGCCGCCGTCCTACGAAGAGGTGATCGCGCGCTTGCGGCCGGGCGATGTGCTGACCCACGCCTTCCGCCCCTTCCCCAACTCACCCGCCACCGTGCAGGGAACCGTGAAGCCCGCCGTGATCGCCGCAAGAAAGCGCGGCGTGTTGTTCGACATCGGCCACGGCATGGGCTCCTTCGCCTTCAAGACGGCGCGCGCCATGCTGGCCAACGGCTTCGCGCCCGACACCATCTCGTCCGACGTGCATTCCCTCTGCATCAACGGCCCGGCCTTCGATCAGGTCACCACCATGTCGAAGTTCCTCTGCCTCGGCATGAGCCTGCCCGAGGTGATCAAGGCCTCCACCGTCAACGCTGCCTTCGCATTGAAGCGGCCAGAGCTCGGCAGCCTGAAACCGGGCAGTGCAGGTGATGCAACGGTGCTTTCGGTCGAGGACGGCGCCTTCGATTATGTGGACGTCGTGGGCGAACACCTCGAGGGGAGCCAGCGGATCCTGTCGCGGGGCGTGGTGATCAATGGCAAATGGTGGCATCCCGCCTGAGCGGACCAGTTGATCGCAGCCAGCTCATGGCATGACGGCGGCCGCGATCTCTTCATAGGCGCCGGGTGCGGCGGCGATCAGGCTGTTGCCCTTGAAAAGCCCGTCATTGCTCAGAAAGTCGCTCACTTTCGCGCCCGCTCCTTCGCAAACGGCAATCGCCCCCAGCGCATCCCATGACCTGATGACGGGTTCGAAGAAACCGACGAGCCGCCCCGCCGCCACGTAGCACAAGCCCAGTGCGCCTGAGCCCTCGCGGTAAAACATGCCGCCCGCCTCGAGGAAGCGCGTGAAGCCCGGAAGGAACAGGTCAGGCCCGCTCTTCGGCGAATAGCCCGTGCAGGTGAGGCCATCGCGAATCGAGGCCGCGGGCGCGACACGGATCGGCTTGCCGTTCAGCGTCGAGGGGACATCGCGCCCGCCCGCGAACAGCTCATCCCGCGCGGGCGCGATCACGAAGCCGAACTGGATGACGCCGTCCTGCATATAGCCGATCGACACGCACCAGCTGGTGAGCCCGAGGCAGAAGGGCTGCGTGCCGTCGATTGGGTCCACCACCCAGATGCCCTGGCCTGGCGCGTAGGCCGTGGGCTCAGTCTCCTCGCCAAGGAAGGCATCCTGCGGAAAGGCCTTGGCGAGCCGGTCGCGGATCAGGAGCTCGGTGTTGAGATCCGCCTCGCTGGCGAGGTCCTGCGGGCCCTTGTTCTTGACTGTCAGCTGGTCACGCGCATTGAAATAGCCCAGCGCCTTGTCGCCTGCCTCGCGGATGAGGGAGAGGCCAAATTCATATCGTCCGTTCACTGACATTTCAATCCTTCCAGAGCCAGGCCGCCCCGCGCACGCCGCTCGCATCGCCATGCTTGTTTCTGAGAATGGGCGTGTGGAACACGGTGGAGAAGGTGCGCGCCGCAAGTGCGGGCGGGAGATCTTCATAAAGCTCATCGACATTCGACATGCCGCCGCCCATCACCAGCACATCGGGGTCGAGCGCGTTGACGACGGCCGCGAGCCCGCGTGCCACGCGGTCGATATAGCGCCGCCAGAGCAGGTTCGCGAGGTGGTCACCCTGCCGCTTCAGCGCCATGATCTCGGCGGCCTTCAGCTCCACGCCCTTGTGCTCGAAATACTACGCCTCGAAGGCGCGGCCAGACGCCCAGGTTTCGATGCAGCCGACGCGGCCGCAATAGCAGGGCTTGCCGGGGATTTCGGTGGTATCCGGAAAGGGCAGCGGATTGTGCCCCCACTCGCCGCCCGAATTGTTGGGCCCATGATGCGCGCGGCCATTGACGGCGATGCCAGCGCCCACGCCCGAACCGAGGATCACCGCGAAGACGACATTGTATCCTGCACCTGCCCCGTCCACCGCTTCCGAGGCCGCGAAGCAATCCGCATCGTTCTCGACCCTGATCTCACGGCCGAGCACCGCCTGCAGATCGGCCTCGACGGGCCGGCCCAGAATCCACGTCGAACTCGCCCCCTTGCCGAGGCGGCTCTTCGGTTCGAGTGATCCCGGAATGCCGATGCCGACACTCCCCCGCCGCCCGGTCTGCGCTTCGAGCGCCTCGATAACATTGCGAATGGTGATCAGGCAGCCGTGATAGTCATGCCGCGGCGTGGCCTCGCGCAGGCGTAACAACTCGCGCCCGTTCCGCTCCATCGCCACACCCTCGATCTTGGTGCCGCCCCAGTCGATTCCGATCAGCATGGTTCACCCATGTGGAAAGAAAAAATTGACGTCATCCCGGCCTTCGCCGGGATGACGCCACTCAAAAAAATGCCCCCGTCCGCTGAGGTGCGGGCGGGGGCTTGTCGCGTGACTCAGTGACCGGCGAGAACGGCCAGCAGCAGCAGCGCCACGATGTTGGT
>NZ_JBIICB010000033.1:0-23384 GCF_044239095.1 Aestuariivirga sp.
GGACTGATTGCCCCATGATGGTCCGTTGTGTCTATGCCAGCCGTGCCGCCACGGCCCTCTCCAGCGCCGTGGTCGAGGATATCCTCGAGCGATCGCGCGTCAACAACCCGGCCAATGGCATCACGGGGATTCTCTGCTACAGCGGCGATGTGTTCATCCAGGTGCTGGAGGGCGGGCGCGACGAGGTGTGCGAACTCTACAACGCCATCGCCCGCGACGGGCGCCACGCCCATGTGCGGTTGCTGGTGTTCGAGGAAATCCGTGAGCGGAAGTTCTGCAACTGGACCATGGGCCACGTCGACCTCTCCAAGGTGAATCCCGGTCTGCTGCTGAAGTATCATGAGAAGGCGGTGCTCAATCCCTTCTCGATGTCGGGCGAGGCCACGCTGTTGCTCCTCGACGAACTGGTCGCGACGGTGGCGGTCCATAGCCGCATGGCGTGAAGCAGGGGCCTCAACCCGTCTTCATCCAGGAAAGGCCGGCGAGCGTTCCGTTCGCGGGGCGGTATTCGCAGCCGACATAGCCGCCATAGCCCAGCTGGTCGAGGTGGTGGAAGATCCGCCCGTCGTCAAGCTCGCCCGTCATCGGTTCGTTGCGCCTGGGCACCGAGGCCACCTGCACATGCCCGATAACCGGCATCAGCGCCTCAAGGCTCCTTGTCACGTCGCCGTGCAGGATCTGGCGGTGATAGATGTCGTATTGCAGCCTGAGATTGGGAAGCGCCAGCTCGGCAATGAGTGCTGCGGCGAAGCCGAAGTCGTTCATGAAATAGCCCGGCATGTCGCGCCCGTTGATGGGCTCGATCAGGATGTCGATGCCAAGCGGGGCCGCCCTTTCGCAGGCATGGCGCAGGGAAGCGACGAATGTCTGGTGCATCGCTGGGTCGTTGCGGTCGCCATGCCCGCTCATCATGTGGAGCCGCTTCACGCCCGTGGCCTCCGCATAGGCGAGCGCGGTTTCGACTGAGGCGCGGAACTCCGCGCCGCGGCCGGGCTTGCAGGCAAGCCCGCGCTCGCCCGCGTCCCAGTCGCCGGGCGGCAGGTTGAACAGCGCCTGGGTCAGCTGCGCATCCGCGAGCTTCCGCGCGACGATGTCCGGGGCATGCGCATAGGGAAACAGGAACTCCACCGCGCCGAAGCCACTGTCCGCCGCCGCCGCGAAGCGATCAAGGAAATCCCATTCGGTGAACATCATCGACAGATTGGCGGCAAATCTCGGCATGGCATGTCTCCCGGTAAACAGGCATCGACATTAGCGTATCGTGGCCTCAAGCGCATTGCACTTGATGGCGGAGGGCTGCACGGGAGGCATGAACCCAGAGCATCTTGCACGTCGCAAGTGATTCCCCTTGCTCGCACAATGCGATAAAAGACGAGCATGAGCAGTCCATGCATCATCACCGTCGCCATCACCGGGTCGGTTCCGCGCAAGGAACACAACCCTGCTGTCCCGATCAGCATTGCCGAGCAGGTGGACTCGACCCAGGCCGCCTTCGAGGCGGGCGCCACCATCGCCCATGTGCATGTCCGCAACGACGATCAGACACCCACCTCCGATCCTGAGCGCTTCGCGCGGCTGCTGGAAGGGCTGCGCAGGCATTGCCCGGGCATGATCGTGCAGTTCTCCACCGGGGGCCGCTCTGGCAAGGGTGCGGAGCGCGGCGGCATGCTGCACCTCGGCTGCGACATGGCCTCGCTGTCCACCGGCTCATGCAATTTCCCCACCATCATCTATGAGAACCACCCGGACCTGATCCGCGAGCTGGCCACCAAGATGCTGGACCATAACGTGAAGCCCGAGATCGAGGTCTTCGATCTCTCGATGCTCTACCAGGCCCTGCGCCTGGCGGATGAGGGCCTGCTCCGGAAGCCGCTGCATGTGCAGTTCGTCATGGGTGTGAAGAATGCCATGCCGGTGATCCGCCAGGCCTTCGACTTCATGGTCGATGAGGTGACGCGGTTGTCGCCTGAGTCCACCTGGGTCGCTGCCGGAATCGGCAAGCACCAGCTGGAGGTCAACCGCTGGTGCCTCGAACGCGGCGGCCATTGCCGCACCGGCCTGGAGGACAACATCCGCTGGGACGAAACGCGGCTTGCGAAGTCGAATGCCGAACTGGTGAAGCGCATCGCTGATCTGTGTACGGAGTATGATCGTCACCCGGCGAGTGCGGCTGAGGCGCGGGGGATTTTGGGACTGGCCCCAGCCTAACCCAAAGCTTCCCCTTCTCCCGTCGCGCAGCGATGGGAGAAGGTGCCCGGCAGGGCGGATGAGGGCTTCTCTCCGCGAGCCGTGCTGGTTGAAAGAGCCCTCATCCGGCCTTCGGCCACCTTCTCCCATCCTTCGGACGGGAGAAGGGGATAATCCTCTGAAAGCTTCCCCTTCTCCCATCCTTCGGACGGGAGAAGGGAATAATCCTCCGACAGCTTCCCCTTCTCCCGTCGCGAAGCGATGGGAGAAGGTGCCCGACAGGGCGGATGAGGGCATCTGTCCACGGGTACGTCACCCCTTCAGCCCATAAAGGCCGCTCGACCTCTGAAGGTGCTTCACCATCGCGGCCTCCGCCGCATCGGCGTCACCCCTCTCTAGCGCGGCGATGATTTCGGCATGTTCCGCCAGCGTGTAATTCTCCTTGCCGCTCCACAGCAGCAACTCGGTGTGATATGCTTTTAGCCACCCCAGCATCGCCTCGCTTACCGAGACGAAGATCGGGTTTCCTGAGATTGCCGCGATCTCCCGGTGGAAGCGCATGTCGGCGGCCATGAATTCCTCTGCCTTGCCGAGCAGCGCCCGCTGCTCCTCCACGATGGCGCGGAGCCGGTTCACGTCTTCCTCCGTTGCTCGCGCCGCCGCCTCGCGCACCATGCCGCGCTCGAAGAACAATCGCGCCGCCTTCAGGTGCTCGAGCGAATCCGAAGACCGCTGCAGCATGATATGCGCGGACAAATCCACCTGGCGGATGATCGACTGCGCGGTGATCTCCTGCACGCGGGCGCGCTCGCCGTGGCTGATGGTGACGAGCCCCATGTTGGCGAGCGACTGCATCGCCTCGCGGATTGCCGGGCGCCCGACGCCGAAGCGGTCCATCAGTTCGCGCTCGGAGGGCATGGCATCGCCGGGCTTGAGATTTCCCTCCGAGACCAGCCGGAGCAGGCGCTCCAGCACCTCGTCCGACAATTTGCGGCGGATGATACGCTCGGTTTGCATCGTCACCGTTTTGGCTGCTAGGTTGCGCTCAGTTGATGTCATCATACCAGTAAACCACCAATGCGCAATCCGCCGCCCAGCATGATCCGCCTTACCTATCTCATTGAAACGGATGGGAGTCCTGAAAAGCTGGCGGCGAAGATCGCCTCCGACCAGTCGACCGGCACCTTTGTCGCCGTGCCCGGCGAGACGGAGGAGCTGAAGGCGAGGGTCGCCGCCCGGGTCGTTGCGCTGCGCGTGCTGCCGCCCGCGCAGACCCCGTCCTTCCCCACCAGCGCGCCCGGGCCGTTCAACCGCGCCGAGGCCGACATCGACTTCCCCTTTGACGCCATCGGCACGGACTTGGCCGCGCTGATGACCATCACCATGGGCGGCGTGTGGTCGATCCGCGGCTTCACCGGCATTCGCATCACCGGCTTGCTGCTGCCGGAGGAATTCCGCGGCGCCCATCCGGGCCCCCAGTTCGGCCTTGCGGGCAGCCGCAGGCTTACGGGCGTCGAGGGCCGCCCCATCATCGGCACCATCGTCAAGCCCGCGCTGGGCCTGCGCCCGCACGAGACCGCAGAACTCGTGAAGGAGCTGATCGCAGCGGATGTCGACTTCATCAAGGACGATGAAAAGCTTGCAAGCCCTTCCTATTCACCGCTCGCAGAGCGCGTGACGGCCATCATGCCGCTGATCCTCGATCGCGAGCAGAAGACCGGCAAGAAGGTGATGTATGCCTTCGGCATCAGCCACGCCGACCCGGACGTGATGATGCGCAACCATGACATGGTGCTGAAGGCCGGTGGCAACTGCGCCGTCATCAACATCAACTCCATCGGCTTCGGTGGCATGAGTTTCCTGAGGAAGCGCTCCGGCCTCGTCCTCCACGCCCATCGCAACGGCTGGGACCTGCTCACACGCCACCCCGGCATCGGCATGGATTTCTCCGTGTACCAACAATTCTGGCGGCTGCTCGGCGTCGACCAGTTCCAGATCAACGGCATCAAGGTCAAGTACTGGGAGCCCGACGAGAGCTTCGTTGCTTCCTTCAAGGCGCTGAAGCAGCCGCTGTTCTCGCCCGATGACTGCCCGCTCCCCGTCGCAGGCTCCGGCCAATGGGGCGGCCAGGCGCCAGAGACCTATGAGCGCACCGGCCGCACGCAGGACCTGCTTTACCTCTGCGGCGGCGGCATCGTCAGCCACCCGTCCGGCCCCGCCGCGGGCGTGCGCGCAGTGCGCCAAGCGTGGGAAGCGGCGGTGGCCGGCATCCCGCTCGAGGCCTATGCGAAGGACCACCCCGAACTTGCCCAGTCGCTGGCCTTCTTCGGCGGCGGCAAGGCCAACTGATGTTCCTGTCCTTCTACGGTGACGACTTCACCGGCTCGACCGACGTCATGGAGGCGATGAGCGTGCACGGCATCAGGACCGCGCTGTTCACCCGCATCCCCACACCGGGCGAGCAGTCACGCTTCGAAGGCTACGACGCCATTGGCATCGCGGGCACCAGCCGAAGCCAGACGCCGGAGTGGATGGACGAGCACCTGCCACGCCATTTCGAATGGCTGAAACATCTCGGCGCGCGCTTCTGCCACTACAAGGTCTGCTCCACCTTCGACTCCGCGCGCCATGCCGGCAATATCGGCCGCGCCATCGAGATCGGACGCAAAGTGTTCGGCCAGCAGGTGACGCCACTTGTCGTCGGCGCGCCGCAGCTCAAGCGCTACACGGCCTTCGGCCATCTCTTCGCGGGCTATCAGGGCGAAACTTACCGCATCGACCGCCATCCGGTGATGAGCCGCCATCCGGTGACGCCGATGGACGAGGCGGACCTGCGCCGCCATCTCGCGCGGCAGACCGCACTTCCTGTCGATCTCGTGCCCCTGAACGCGCTTGACGATTTGTCCGTCGACGCGGTGATCGCCTCAGCGCAAGGCATCGTCCTCTTCGATGTTCTCGATCTCGCCACGCAAAGGCAAACGGGCCACCAGCTTTTGCGCCTCTCTTCAAGGCTTGGCCCCTTCATTGCAGGCTCTTCCGGAGTCAACTACGCGCTTGTGAAGGCGCTGGCATCGAGCACGGCCAGCTTCCCTGCGCTCCCCAAGGTCGATCGTATCATCGCCGTCTCGGGCAGCTGCTCGCCCACGACCGCCCGCCAAATCCGCTTCGCGCTGGCCCATGGCTACACCGGCCTTCACGCCGATCCGCTCGATCTCGCGGGCGATCACGCCGAAGCCTCGGTGTACCGCCTCTCAGCCGAAGCGCAGCGCTTGATGGGCGAGGGCCGCAGCGTCCTCGTCTACACCGCACTCGACCCTGAGCTCGACCGCGGCGGCCCGCTTGATGCCATTCCCGGCGGCCGCCACCGCGTGGGGCAGGGCCTCGGCCGCATTGCGCGGAGCTGCATTGAAACCTTCGGCCTCACCCGCGCCATCCTCGCGGGCGGCGACACATCCAGCCACGCGCTGGGCGAGCTTGACGTCTTCGCGCTGACGACCCGCTTCCCGCTCACCGCCACGCCCGGCTCGCCACTCTGCACCGCTGCCAGCAATGACAAGACACTCGATGGCCTGGAGATCGCCATGAAAGGCGGGCAGGTCGGGGGTGACGATTACTTCGTTGCGCTCCGCGATGGCCTCGCGCCATAGTTACACAAAATAACAGGAGAACGCCCGTGCCCCGCTTCGAACGTAAGGCCCTCATGGACAAGTTCCAGGACATGAAGCGCCGCCGCATCCCCATCGTGGGCGGCGGTGCTGGAACCGGGCTTTCCGCCAAATGCGAGGAGGAGGGCGGCATCGACCTCATCGTCATCTACAATTCCGGCCGCTACCGCATGGCGGGCCGCGGCTCGCTCTCAGGCGTGCTGGCCTATGGCAATGCCAACGAGATCGTCGTTGAAATGGCGCGCGAAGTGCTGCCCGTCACGAAGAAGACGCCGGTGCTGGCGGGCGTCAACGGCACGGATCCCTTCTGCCTCTTCGATCCTTTCCTTGACCAGCTGAAGGCGATGGGGTTCTCCGGCATCCAGAACTTTCCGACTGTCGGCCTCATCGACGGCGTATTCCGCGCCAATCTCGAGGAGACCGGCATGTCCTACGGCCTCGAGGTGGACCTGATCCGCCTTGCCCGCTCCAAGGACATGCTGACGACGCCATATGTCTTCAACGCCGCGGAGGCGGAGGCGATGGCAAAGGCCGGAGCCGACATCATCGTCTGCCACTTAGGGCTCACGACCGGCGGCAGCATCGGCTCCAAAACGTCTCTCAAGCTCGCCGACTGCCCCGCCCTCGTCGATGACTGGGCAGAGGCCGCGCTGAAGGTGAACAAGGACGCCATCATCATCGTCCACGGCGGCCCGGTCTCGATGCCGTCGGATGCGCAGTTCATCCTGTCGAACACGAAGAACTGCCACGGCTTCTACGGCGCATCGTCGATGGAACGCCTGCCCACCGAGATCGCGCTGGTGGAGCAGACGAAGGCCTTCAAGGCGCTGAGTTTCTGACGCCGGAGCAACCCCCACCCCTACCCCTCCCCACAAGGGGGAGGGGATCCTCAACGAGACATGTCCGTTCTTGGTCCCCCTCCCCCTTGTGGGGAGGGGTAGGGGTGGGGGTCTGGCACCGCTAAAGCAGTTTCTCACAGCCTCGCGATGCTTTAGAACAATACGCATGTGGAGGTTTGCGTTATGAATGAACTTCGCCCCGTCCGCGCCCCCCTCGCGCGCAATCCGGGCACACCACTCACCCTTGACTGGTTCGAGGATGTGCAGGTCAACCTTTCCGCAGCCGAGCGCCGCGCTGCCAGCCTTCCGGCGCGCCGGTCGGTGAAGAAGAACTACCAGGCCGCCTGGCTGGTCCGCGCCATCCAGTGCATCGACCTCACCACGCTGGCAGGTGATGATACGCCGGGCCGCGTCCACCGCCTCTGCGCCAAGGCGAAGCGCCCTGTGCGCGATGACATCGTCACGGCCCTGGGCCTCAAGGAGATGCCCACCGTCGGCGCCGTCTGCGTCTATCCAGCCATGGTGGCGCCTGCCGTGAAGGCGCTCGAAGGCTCCGGCATCCCCGTCGCCTCCGTTGCAACAGGCTTCCCTGCAGGCCTTACGCCATTGCCCCAGCGCTTGGCCGAGATCCGCTATGCGGTCGACCAAGGTGCGAAGGAGATCGACATCGTCATCCACCGCGCGCAGGTGCTTCTGCAGGACTGGGCCGCCCTCCATGACGAGGTCGCAGCCATGCGCGAGGCCTGTGGTGAGGCGCACATGAAGGCCATCCTCGCCACCGGCGATCTCAAGACGCTGCGCAACGTCTACAAGGCCTCGATGGTGGCCATGCAGGCAGGTGCGGACTTCATCAAGACCTCGACCGGCAAGGAGGACGTCAACGCCACGTTGCCCGTCAGCCTCACCATGGTCCGTGCCTTAAGGGATTATGGCGATCTCACCGGCTATCAGATCGGCTTCAAGCCCGCAGGGGGCCTCAAGACCGCGAAGGACGCGATGAACTGGATGATCCTGATGAAGGAGGAGTTGGGCCGCCGCTGGCTGGAGCCGGACCTCTTCCGCATCGGCGCCTCCTCCATGCTGGCCGATATCGAGCGCCAGCTCGAGCACCACGTCACCGGCCGCTATGCCGCAACCACCCACCAGCCGCTCGCCTGAGGACCAACATGCCCAGCGTCACAGAGATTCTCGACACCATGGACTATGGCCCGGCCCCGGAAGGCAACGCCCATGTGCTCGACTGGCTGAAAGCTCACGAGCAGGGCTTTGGCCACTTCATCAATGGCAGCTTCACCAAACCATCAAAGCTGTTCGACGTCGCCAACCCCGCCACTGGCCAGACGCTCGCCCGCGTCTCGCAAGGCTCCGCTGCCGATGTCGATGCGGCGGTGAAGGCTGCGCGCAAGGGCTTCGGCCCGTGGTCCAAACTCTCCGGCCATGATCGCGCGAAACATCTCTACGCCATCGCCCGCACCATCCAGAAGCGCGAGCGCTTCCTCTCCGTGCTGGAGACGATGGACAACGGCAAGCCCATCCGCGAATCGCGCGACATCGACATTCCGCTGGTGGCCCGCCATTTCTACCACCATGCCGGCTGGGCGGAGCTGATCGCGGATGAATTCCCCGGCCATCAGGCAATCGGCGTCTGCGGCCAGATCATCCCTTGGAACTTTCCGCTCCTGATGCTCGCGTGGAAGATCGCGCCTGCGCTCGCGGCAGGCAACACGGTGGTGCTGAAGCCCGCAGAATTCACGCCCTTGACCGCGCTCGCCTTCGCCGAAATCTGCCGCGAGGCTGGCCTGCCGCCGGGCATCGTCAACATCGTCACGGGCGATGGCGCAACGGGTGCGGCCATCGTGGACCATCCGGACGTGAACAAGATCGCCTTCACCGGCTCCACCGAAGTGGGCCGCCTCATCCGCAAGGCCACCGCAGGCACGGGCAAGAAGCTGTCGCTCGAACTCGGCGGCAAGTCCCCCTTCATCGTGCATGAGGATGCGGATCTCGATGCGGCGGTTGAAGGTGTGGTCGACGCCATCTGGTTCAACCAGGGCCAGGTCTGCTGTGCGGGCTCGCGCATCCTCGTGCAGGAGGGCGTTGCGCCAAAGTTCCTCAGCAAACTCCGCCGCCGCATGCAAAGCCTGCGCGTCGGCGACCCGCTGGACAAATCCGTCGACATGGGCGCCATCGTCGATCCCATCCAGCTGAAGCGCATCACCGAGCTTGTCGAGAAGGGAAAAGCCGAAGGCGGCACGCTGCTGCAGGCTTCTTGTGAATTGCCTGGCTCCGGCAACTGGTTTCCGCCCTCGATCTTCACCGACGTCGAGCCATCCTCCACCGTCATGGACGTCGAGATCTTTGGCCCCGTCGCCGCAATGATGACCTTCCGCACGCCGGAGGAGGCGGTGCAGATCGCCAACCACACGCGCTATGGCCTCGCCGCCACCGTGTGGTCGGAGAACATCAACCTCGCGCTGGATACTGCCGCGCGTGTCAAGGCTGGTGTGGTGTGGATCAACTCTACCAACCTGTTCGATGCCGCCGCAGGCTTCGGCGGCTTCCGCGAGTCAGGCTTCGGCCGCGAGGGCGGGCGTGAAGGCATGCTTGAGTATCTGGTTCCCGCATGGGAAGCCGCACTCAAGCCTGAACCGCTGGTGAAGGCGGCGCCACTCAGCGCCTTGCCGCCCGAAAGCGTGGAGGCCTCCGCCATCGACCGCACCGCCAAACTCTCGATCGGCGGCAAGCAGGCGCGCCCCGACGGCGGCCACAGCTATTCCGTATACGGAGGGAAGGGCAAGGCCATCGGGCAGGCCGGTCTCGGCAGCCGCAAGGACATCCGGAACGCGGTCGAAGCCGCGGCGAAGGCCTCCGGCTGGTCGTCGGCCACCGCCCACAACAGGGCGCAGGTTCTCTACTACATTGCCGAAAACCTCTCCGCCCGCGCGGATGAATTCACCGCGCGGCTCCGCGCCATGGGGCAGGGTGCGAAGGAGGCGAAGGCCGAGGTTGCCGCCTCGCTTGCCCGCATCTTCTGGTACGCCGCCCAGGCAGACAAATATGACGGCCGCGTCCACGCCACCAAATCCCGCCACGTGACGCTCGCCATGAACGAGCCCTGGGGCGTCATGGGCCTTGTCTGCCCCAACGAGATGCCGCTGCTGGGCTTCGTTTCGCTGGTGATGCCGGCGATTGCCATGGGCAACCGCGTGCTGGCCGTGCCGTCTCCGCATCAACCGCTGGCGGCGACCGATCTCTATCAGGTGTTCGACACGTCGGATGTTCCGGGTGGTGTCATCAACATCGTCACCGGCGAGCGTGATGAGCTTGCGAAGACGCTGGCCGAGCATGATGAGGTGGCTGCGATGTGGTACTTTGGATCCAACGCGAAGATGGTCGAGGCCGCGAGTGCCGGAAACCTGAAAGCGACGTGGACAGCAAAGCGCCGCGACTGGCTCTCACGTGAACAGGGGCAGGGTGCTGAATATCTCCGCCGCGCTGTGCAGGTGAAGAATATCTGGGTTCCTTACGGCGAGTGAGGCCCCAACCCCTAAAGGCCGTGATCCCGGCGAAGGCCGGGATCCAGCTTTGGTTCAGCATGTACTGTCAGAGAAGCTGGATCCCGGCCTTCGCCGGGATGACGGCACATAGGGTGGCGCCGGGATGACGCCGTTCAGAACTACAGCGCCTTCACCGTCAGCCTGTGCCGGTGCAGCAGCGGCTCCGTATAGCCATTGGGCTGCTCCCGGCCCTTGAACACCAGGTCACACGCCGCCTGGAACGCGATGGACTTGCTGAAATCCGCCGCCATCGGACGATAGGCCGGGTCGCCCGCATTCTGCTTGTCCACCACGGCCGCCATGCGCTTCATCGTCGCCATCACCTGTGCCTCGGTCGCCACGCCATGGCGCAGCCAGTTGGCGATGTGCTGGGATGAGATGCGCAGCGTGGCGCGGTCTTCCATCAGGCCCACATTGTCGATGTCCGGCACCTTGGAGCAGCCGATGCCTTGGTCAATCCAGCGCACGACATAGCCGAGGATGCCTTGCGCGTTGTTGTCGAGTTCCTTCTGGATGTCCTCTGCCGTCCAGTTGGGCCGCGTGGCGACGGGAATTGTGAGGATGTCGTCGAGGCTCGCACGCTTGCGGCTCTTGATCTTCTCCTGCACGGCCTTCACGTTCACCTTGTGATAATGCGTGGCGTGCAGCGTGGCGGCGGTGGGAGACGGCACCCATGCGGTGTTCGCACCCGCCTGCGGATGGGCGAGCTTGATCGACAGCATGATCGCCATGTGGTCAGGGATCGCCCACATGCCCTTGCCGATCTGGGCGTGGCCCGGCAGGCCGCAGAGCAGGCCCGTATCGACGTTCCAGTCCTCATAGGCCTTGATCCACGGCGCCTGCTTCATGTCGCCCTTGCGGATCATGGGTCCGGCTTCCATGGCGCTGTGGATCTCGTCGCCGGTGCGGTCGAGGAAGCCGGTGTTGATGAACACGATCCGGTCGCTGGCCTGGCGGATGCATTCCTTGAGGTTGATCGTGGTGCGGCGCTCCTCGTCCATGATTCCGATCTTCATGGTGAGCGGGGCCAAGCCCAGCGCCTGCTCGACGCGGGCGAAGAGCGAGACGGCGAAGGCCACCTCGCCGGGCCCATGCATCTTCGGCTTCACGATATACATGGAGCCCGCGCGGGAGTTCATGCGGCGGCCCTTGGGGCCGATGTCGTTGATGGCGATCAGCGCCGTCATCATCGCATCCAGAATGCCTTCCGGCACCTCGCGGCCCTCCGCATCGAGGATCGCCGGATTGGTCATCAGGTGTCCGACGTTCCGCACCAGCATGAGCGAGCGGCCGTGAAGGGTCAGCGTGCCGCCGTGGGCGGCCTCATAGCTGCGATCGGGGTTCAGGCGGCGGATGAATGTCTTGCCGCCCTTCTCGATCTCCTCCGTCAGGTCGCCCCTCATCAGCCCGAGCCAGTTGCGGTAGACGGTGACCTTGTCGGCAGCGTCCACGGCAGCGACCGAGTCCTCGCAGTCCATGATGGTGGTGACGGCGGATTCGATGACGACATCGGCGATGCCCGCCTTGTCATCCTTGCCGATGAGGTGCGTGCGGTCGATGACGATCTCGGCATGCAGGCCGTTGTTGCCCAGCAGCACGGCGGATGGCTGGTCCTTGGCTCCGCGCCAGCCCTTGAACTGCGACGGGTCCTTGAGCCCGCCCTTGTCGGTGACGAGTGCCGCGCCATCGACGGCGATGCGCGAGACATCTGCCCATTTGCCTGCGGCCAGCGGTATGGCGCCGTCGAGGAAGTTCCGCGCCCAGGCGATGACGCGCGCGCCGCGCACCGGGTTGTAGCCCCGGGTCTTCTCCGCCCCGTCCTGTTCGGCAATGGCATCGGTGCCGTAGAGCGCGTCATAAAGCGAGCCCCAGCGCGCATTGGCGGCGTTCAGCGCATAGCGGGCGTTCATCACCGGAACCACCAGCTGGGGCCCCGCCACCTGCGCGATCTCGGGGTCCACATTGGCCGTGGTCACGGCGAAGTCGGGTCCCTCGGGCACCAGATAGCCGATCTCCGTCAGGAAGGCCTTGTAGACGGCCATGTCGGTGGGGGCGCCATTGGCCTGGTACCATGCGTCGAGCTTCGCCTGCAGCTCGTCGCGGCGGGCCAGAAGCGCGCGGTTCTTCGGCGCCAGGTCGCTCAGGATCGCGGCAAAGGACTTCCAGAAGTCGAGTTCGGCGATGCCGGTGCCCGGCAATGCCTCCTCGCCCACGAAAGCAAACAAATCACCTGCAACCCGCAGGCCCGCGATCTCGATCCGGTTCGTCACGTGTCAAGCCCCCCATTTGGCTAGTTCGGGGGACAGCTCTTAACCCATCACCGCTTCTTGAGCCAGTCCATGTGGGGATAGGGGACCGGCTCTTTTGCAGTCACGAAAAACCGGGCAAAAATCTCGCGGTAGCCCCGCATCACATAGCCATTGTTGCGGGCAATCAGCTGGTCCCGCTCGCTCCGGTAGTAGGCGGGCAGCTTGTACCAGGCCAGCGCCGGTTTGGTGTGGTGCGCAACATGCAGGTTGTTGTTGAGAAAGAGCAGCGACCAGAAGGGCGACGCCTCAACGATGATGGTGCGGTGCTCCACCGCCTCCGCCGCCTGGTGCTCGCAATAGGAGCGCACGAGCGCCAGCGATATGCCGGGGTATGCGATCAGCAGGTAGTACTGCCAGAAGGCCATGCCCGCCACCTGCGTGACAAGCCAGACCGTGATCCCGGCCGACAGGGCGAACCAGCCCCACGCCTGCAGCGTCTTCCGGTTTCCGCCGGCAATGTCGCGGAATTCGGCTGACCAGAAGCGGATGATGCCCACCGCCGGGCCAATCAGCATGCGGCCAAGCAATGTCTGGTTGACCTGGTAGAGCGTCCGCCGGATGCCGGTCACCGCCGCCCAGTGTTCCGGCAGCATGTAATAGGACTCAGGGTCAAGCTGCGGGTCGGTGAGGTTGGCATCATTGTGGTGCTGAAGGTGCAATTGCTTGTAGCGCGCGAAGGGAATCCACAGCGTTGGCGTTACGAACACCATGGCCTCGTTGAGGAGCCGGTTTCCCGTCGGGTGGCCGTGCAGCACCTCGTGCTGCAGCGAGCTGTGCAGCGCCGCGCAATAGGCGCCGGCGGGCAGGATCACCCACCACGGCAGGCTGGAATGGAACCAGACGAGACCGGCCAGCACGGCATAGACGGCAGCGGCCAGCGCCACCGTCGGCCATTCAATCTCGCGGGAATGTTTCTTCACCATCTGGGCGTCTTCTCCCGTTGTCTCCCCGGCGGGAGGGCCGGGGCGGGGCGGTCAGTCATCATGCGATGCGCAAATCATATGCCATCACCGCGCCACCTTGAAGCCCTCCGTTGCCGCAGCCCGGACCCCCGGCCCTTGCGAGGGCAGCGTCCGCAAGCATGGCCTTGATTCCCCTGCCGCCATGGTGCAAGCCGGGATCACATTTCGTTGATCGAGGTTTGCTCCCATGCCCCAATACCGTTCCCGCACCACCACCCATGGCCGCAACATGGCCGGCGCCCGCGGCCTGTGGCGCGCCACCGGCATGAAGGATGAGGATTTCGGCAAGCCGATCATCGCCATCGTCAACTCCTTCACCCAGTTCGTGCCGGGCCATGTGCACCTGAAGGATCTGGGCCAGATGGTTGCCCGCGAGGTCGAGAAGGCAGGCGGTGTCGCCAAGGAGTTCAACACCATCGCGGTCGATGACGGCATCGCCATGGGCCATGACGGCATGCTCTATTCGCTGCCCTCGCGTGAGATCATCGCGGACTCGGTCGAATACATGGTCAACGCCCATTGTGCTGATGCGATGGTCTGCATTTCGAACTGTGACAAGATCACGCCGGGCATGCTGATGGCGGCACTCCGCCTCAACATCCCCGCCGTTTTCGTCTCGGGCGGCCCGATGGAAGCGGGCAAGGCCGTGCTCTCGGGCGTGACCAGGGCGCTCGACCTCGTGGACGCCATGGTCGCCGCGGCGGACGACAATGTCTCCGACGATGACGTGAAGGCCATCGAGAAGGCGGCCTGCCCGACCTGCGGCTCTTGCTCGGGCATGTTCACCGCCAACTCCATGAACTGCCTTACCGAGGCGCTGGGCCTGTCGCTCCCCGGCAACGGCTCCACGCTTGCCACGCATTCGGACCGCAAGCGCCTCTTCGTCGAGGCCGGCCACCTCGTGGTCGATCTTGCGCGGCGCTACTATGAGCAGGATGACGAGTCCGTGCTTCCCCGCAAGGTGGCAAGCTTCGGCGCCTTCGAGAACGCCATGACGCTGGACATCGCCATGGGCGGCTCCACCAACACGGTGCTGCACATCCTTGCCGCCGCACATGAGGCGGAGATCGACTTCACCATGAAGGACATCGACCGCCTGTCGCGCCGCGTGCCCGTCCTGTCCAAGGTCGCCCCCGCCAAGTCTGACGTCCACATGGAAGACGTGCACCGCGCGGGCGGCATCATGGCCATCCTCGGTGAGCTTGATCGCGGCGGCCTCCTCAACCGCGATCTTCCCACCGTCCATGCCCGCACGCTGGGCGAGGCGCTGGACCGCTGGGACATTTCCCGCACCAACTCCGAGTCCGTGCGCGAATTCTTCCGCGCCGCACCGGGTGGCGTTCCCACGCAGGTGGCCTTCAGCCAGTCCAGCCGCTGGGACGAACTCGACCTCGACCGCAAGACCGGCGTCATCCGTGATGTGGAGCACCCCTTCTCCAAGGACGGCGGCCTTGCGGTTCTCTACGGCAACCTCGCGGAAGAGGGCTGCATCGTGAAGACGGCGGGTGTGGACGAATCGATCCTGAAGTTCACCGGCAAAGCTAAAGTCTTCGAGAGCCAGGATTCCGCCGTACACGGAATTCTGAACCGTGGCGTCGAGGCGGGTGACGTGGTGGTGATCCGCTACGAAGGCCCGCGCGGCGGCCCGGGCATGCAGGAGATGCTGTACCCGACGAGCTATCTGAAGTCGAAGGGTCTGGGCAAGGCCTGCGCGCTGATCACAGACGGCCGCTTCTCGGGCGGCACCTCGGGCCTGTCGATCGGCCACGCCTCGCCGGAAGCGGCCGAAGGCGGTCTCATCGCGCTGGTGGAGCAGGGCGACACGATCGAGATCGACATTCCGAACCGTTCGATCCGTCTGGTGGTTACGGATGATGAGATCGCCCGCCGCCGCGCCGCCATGCTGGCCCGTGGCGACAAGGCGTGGAAGCCCACCGAGCAGCGCAAGCGCAAGGTGACGACGGCTTTGAAGGCCTATGCTGCCCTCACCACTTCCGCCGCCAAGGGCGCCGTCCGCGTCGTCGACTGAGGAGCAAGAAGGCGATGACGATGACGCTGCCTGCAACGCTGCTTGACGGCTACGCAAACTTCCGCGCGGGGCGCTATGCCTCCGAGGCAGAGCGCTACCGCAAGCTGGGCGAGGGTTCGCAGAAGCCCCGGATCATGATCATCGCCTGCTGCGACTCGCGCGCCGCACCGGAGACGATCTTCGACGCAGGGCCGGGTGAGATGTTCGTGGTGAGGAACGTCGCCAATCTCGTCCCGCCCTATACGCCGGACGGCGGCCACCACGCCACATCGGCGGCGCTTGAATTCGCCGTCATGTCGCTGGGCGTGCACCACATCGTGGTCATGGGCCATGGCCGCTGCGGCGGTATCCGTGCGGCCGTGCAGGAGTCCTCGCCCCTCACCCACACGGACTTCATCGGCTCCTGGATGCGCGCCATCAAGGACGTGACCCGCATCGTGCCGCGCGAAGTAGGCGAGAATGCCGAAACCCACGAACGCCACATCGAGCGCGCCTCGATCGAGCATTCGCTGGCGAACCTCCGCACCTTCCCGTGGATCCGCATGAAGGAGAACAAGCGCGACCTGTCGCTGCACGGCGTCTGGTTCGATATCGCCATGGGCGAGCTTCATGCCTATGATGAGGATGAAGCACACTGGACGGCCATCGAAGGGGGAGGAACGGCATGAGCTACGTGATCGGAGTCGACGGCGGAACGGAATCGATCCGCGCCTTTGTCTTTGATCTCGAGGGCCGCCCGCTCGCCTCCGTGGCAACACCCTACAAGACCGATTTCCCCAACCCGTCCTGGGCCGAGCAGAACCCGGAAGACTGGTGGGCCTGCATGGGCCAGTCGGTGAAGGGTGCCATTGCCAAGTCCGGCGTTTCGCCTGCCGACATCATTGCCCTCTCGGTCGACACCACCTGCTGCTCCGTCGTGGCGCTGGACGCGGCTGGAAACCCGCTCCGCCCCTGCATGATCTGGATGGATGTGCGCTCGGCTGCGGAAGCCGATGACGTCGCCGCCACCAAGGACCCCAATCTCCGCGTCAATGGCGGCGGGGCAGGGCCGGTCTCGGCGGAGTGGATGATCCCCAAGTCGCTGTGGATGAAACGCCACCAGCCCGAGATCTTCAAGCGTGCCGCCAAGGTCGGTGAATACCAGGACTACATGAATCTCCGCCTCACCGGCCGCTGGGTGGGCTCGCTCGGTAATGCCGCGGTGCGCTGGCATTACCAGACCCAGCACGGCGGCGTGCCGCGCTCGCTGCTCAAGGCGCTGGACCTGGAGGACCTTGAGGAGAAGTGGCCCAACCCCATCGTCGCCCCCGGCACGGTCATCGGCCCCCTCATGAAGGACGCAGCGGAACACATGGGCCTCCGCCCCGGCGTGCCCGTGGTGCAGGGCGGTGCGGATGCCTTCATCGGCGTCATCGGCCTCGGCGTCACGCAGCCGGGTGAGATGGCGCTCATCACCGGCTCCTCCCATCTCCACATCGGCGTTGCCGACCGCGCGGTGCATAAGGCGGGTGTGTGGGGCACCTACATGGATGGCGTCTATCCGGGAAAGCCCATCATCGAGGGTGGCCAGACCTCGACAGGTTCCGTCATCGCCTGGTTCAAGCGCCATTTCGCTGAGCACACCAGCTGGGACGCGCTGAACGAAGGCGCCGCCGCCATTCCGCCGGGCTCGGAAGGCCTGCTCGTGCTCGACCATTTCCAGGGCAACCGCACGCCCTATACGGACGCCCTGTCGCGCGGGGCCATCACCGGCCTCACGCTGAAGCACACCCCGGCCCATGTCTTCCGCGCCATCATCGAGGGCATCTGCCTTGGCACCCGCCTCATCACCGACAGCTTCGGCGAGGCCTTCACGCCCAAACGCATCGTGCTGGCGGGCGGCGCGTCGAACTCGCCCCTCTGGCTGCAGATCCACGCTGACACGATCGGCGCCCCCATCGAACTCACCGAGGTGGCGGATGCCCCGGCCCTGGGCTGTGCCATTCTCGCCGCCCATGGCGCTGGCAAGTTCGCCTCGATCGAAGAAGGCTGCGCCGCCATGGTGCGCTCGAAGTCGGTGATCGAGCCGATCGCGGCCAACACCCGCTTCTACGAGTCCGAAATGCTCCCGCGCTACGCCAAGCTCTATGGCGCGCTGAAGAGCGTGCGGGGGTAGGAATTTCTCACGATGTCAATCAGCAGCCTCCCCTGGGGGAGGGGCTGATTGACTAGCATAAACTAGGAATAAAGTCAACATAAGGACAAAAATCCTTGCGCACATCTTCCCCCTCGCCCCCGCAGGGGGAGAGGGCCGGGGTGAGGGGGTCTGTCCACGAGTCACTCCGGCGATGAACGATCGCCCTTGCAACCGCCTCACGCGCGGACCCACCCCCTCACCCTTCCCTCTCCCCCGGTGGGGGAGAGGAATGACACTGGATCCTAAAGCTCCTTCAGCCCCGCGCGCACATCTTCCCCCTCGCCCCCGCAGGGGGAGAGGGCCGGGGTGAGGGGGTCTGTCCGCGAGTCACTCCGGCGATGAACGATCGCCCTTGCAAACGCCTCACGCGTGGACTCACCCCCTCACCCTTCCCTCTCCCCCGGTGGGGGAGAGGAATGCCATTGGATCCTAAAGCTTCTTCAGCCCCGCCTCGATCTCCGCCCTGCGCCCCTCGAGGAACGGCGGCAGCGACAGCGTGGTGCCGAGTTTGTCCATCGGCTCATCCGTCGCAAAGCCCGGTGCGTCGGTTGCGAGTTCGAACAGCACGCCATTGGGCTCGCGGAAATACAGGCTCTTAAACCAGAAGCGGTCGACAGGCCCTGAATTTGGCACCCGCATGCTGCGCAGCCGGTCTGCCCAGCTCTCATACTCCGCATGCGGAATATTGAAGGCCACATGGTGCACCCCGCCCGCACCTTGCTGGGCCGGCGGCAGTGTGGGGTCGACGGTGACATGGAGTTCGCCCACCGCACCCGCAGCCCCCATCTTGAAGACATGCGTGCCGCCGAAGCTTCCCGTTGGCACCATGTTCATCAGCTTGGTCAGCACCATCTCGGTTTGGCGGATGTCCGGCACGCTCATGGTGATCGGCCCCAGCCCGCGGATCTGGTGTTCGGCCGGAACCGGGCTCTGCTCCCACGAGTGTGCCTCGCCTTCATTGTCGGCGACGAGCGCCAGGCGCTGGCCTTCCGCATCCTCGAAGGCAAGCGTCGGCCGGCCCGCCACCTCCGCGATCTTCTCCTGCTTCACGCCCTTCATGGTCAGGCGGTGCTGCCACCAGCTGAGGCTCTCCGCGTTCGCCACGCGGAAACCCGTCTGCGTCACCGAATGCGTGCCACGCCGCTCGCGGCCCACCGGCCAGTCGAAAAAGGTGATGTCGGTGCCGGGCGAGCCCACACCATCGGCATAGAACAGGTGATAGGCCGTGGTGTCGTCCTGGTTCACCGTCTTCTTGACCAGCCGCAGGCCCAAGGTGTCCGTATAGAATTTGTAGTTCCCCGGCGCATCGGCGGTGACGGCGGTGAGGTGGTGGAAGCCCTTGAGATTCATGATGGTGCTCGCTGTTGCAAACCCGGCATATCGGGGTTTCAGGAGCGGAAATCAATAGTAAGCGGCGTGGTTACGATAACCGCGCTTCCCCATGATCCGTCATCCCGGCGCAGGCCGGGATCCAGCTTTGGGTCAGCATGCGGGGTGACGCCACGATTGGGAAGGGGTCAGCCGCCCTGTATCCGCGGCAGCAGATAGATCTCCGCCCCCTCCGGCAGTTCGGTCTGCCAACTGTCACGGTAGATCTTGCCATCGATCGAGACGGCGATGCCGCGGGCGATGTGGGGGGCCATGCCGGGGTAGGATTCCTCGAGCTTGCGGAAGAGCTCGCGGATGGTTTTCGCTTCCACTGAAACGACGGGCGCTCCGTCCGCTGCCGGACGGAGCGCTCCCCAAAGGTGTATCTCGGCCAAGCTGAGCTTAGCCCTTCTTGGCGGCCTCGAGCGCCTTGAGGACGCGCGGGGGCGACATCGGCACATGCGTCATGCGGACGCCGGAGGCGTTCGACAGGGCGTTGGCGATAGCGGCGATCGGCGGCACGATCGAGGTTTCGCCAACGCCGCGCACGCCATAGGGGTGGTTGGGGTTGGGGATCTCGAGGATCTGCGTGTCGATCATCGGCAGGTCGGAGCAGACGGGGATGCGGTAGTCGAGGAAGCCCGCATTCTGCAGACGTCCGTCCTTGCCGTAGATGTATTCCTCGTTCAGCGCCCAGCCGATGCCCTGTGCGGCACCGCCCTGGTACTGGCCCTCGACATAGGTCGGGTGCACGGCCTTGCCGGCATCCTGGATGACCGTGTAGCGCACGATCCTGGAACGGCCGGTCTCGGCGTCGAGCTCGATGTCGCAGATGTGCGTGGCAAAGGACACGCCCGCACCGTCAGCGACGATCTCGGCATGGCCCGCAACAGGCCCGCCGGTGTTGCCGGCCGCCGCCGCGATCTCCTTGAGCGACAGCGGAGCGAGGTTGCCGTACTTGGAGCCTTGGGCCTTGGCGTGGCCGTTCTCCCAGGCCACGTCCTCGACGGGGATTTCCCACATCTTGGCGGCGCGTTCCTTCAGCACCTCGATGGTGTTGCGGGCGGCGAAGATGCCCGCCATCGAGGAGGAGAAGGTGCCGCGGCTGCCGTCGGTCATGTCATTGTGGCCGAGCGTGCCGGTGTCGGCCACGAGGCACTTCACCTGGCTGTAGGGAATGCCCAGCTCTTCCGCAACGCAGAGGGCGAGGGAAGCGCGCGAGCCGCCCACGTCCACCGTGCCGACCGTCAGCGTCACCGAGCCATCGGGCCCAACGTTGATGTCGGTGCAGGTCTGGCCGCCGAAGTTGAACCAGAAGCCGCAGGCATAGCCACGTCCCTGATTCTTGCCGAGCGGCGCATTCATGTGCGGGTGCTTTTTCGCTGCTTCCAGCGTCGGCCCGATGCCAATGGGCCCGTAGATCGGGCCATAGGACGAGCGGGTGCCCTGCTTGGCGGCATTCTGGATGCGAACCTCGAGCGGGTCCTTGCCGATCTTCTTGGCGAGTTCGTCGACGACGCTCTCGACCGCGAAGGCCGCCATGGGGGCTGAGGGTGCGCGGTAGGCCGCCGACTTCGGGCGGTTCACCAGCACTTCATAGCCCTTGGTCTTGACGTTCTTGAGGTCATAGCAGGCAAAGGACGTCATGGCGCCGAGCTCGGCCCACATGGTGAGGTAGGGGCCGGAGGCATAGCGGAGTTCCGCCTTGCCCGCGGTGATGGTGCCGTCCTTCTTGATGCCGATCTTGACGTCGATCGAGGTGGCGCTGGTGGGGCCGGACGCCCGGAACACCTCGTCACGCGTCATCACGATCTTGACCGGGCGGTTGGCCTTGCGCGACAGCGCGAGGGCAACCGGCTCCACCCACACATGGGTCTTGCCGCCGAAGCCGCCGCCGATCTCGGAGGAGGTGACGCGCAGCTTGGACACGTCCATGCCCAGCAGCATGGCGCAGTGGTTGCGGTAGACGAAGTGACCCTGGGTACAGACCCAGAGTTCGCCCGTGCCATCGGGTGAGACGGAAGCCACGCAGGCATGGGGCTCGATATAGCCCTGGTGCGTCTGCTCGGTCTTGAAGTTGCGCTCGATGACGAAGTCGGCCTCGGCGAAGCCGGCCTCGACGTCGCCATGGCCGAATTCGGTGACCTTGGCGATGTTGGAGGCCTTCTTGGGCTTGGGCTCAACGCCCTCGGTGAAGCAGTTGGCGTGCAGCACGGGGGCTGAGGGCTTCACTGCATCGTCGACCTCGGTCACATGGGGCAGGACTTCATAGTCCACCTTGATGAGCTTCAAGGCCGCCTTGGCGGTGGCCATGTCCACGGCGGCAACGGCGGCCACTGCGTGGCCGTCATAGAACACCTTGGTGCGGGCCATGCAGTTGTCGAGGATGTCGAACATGCCCTGGTCACCATGGGTCAGGTCGGGCAGATCGGCGGCGGTCAGCACCGCCTTCACGCCCGAAAGCTTCTCGGCCTTGGACGTGTCGATCTTCTTGATCTTGGCGTGGGCGTGGGGGCTGCGGAGCACGAGGCCCGTCAGCTGGCCCGGCAGGTTATGGTCAGCGCCGTATTTGGCGCGGCCGGTCACCTTGTCGATGCCGTCGGGGCGCAGCGGGCGCGTGCCCACCGACTTGAAGTCTTTTCCGGTATAGGAGGCGTCGAGTGGCATGGTCAGGCTCCTCTCATCACTTTGGCGGCGTCCTGGACGGCGCGCACGATCTTGTCATAACCGGTGCAGCGGCAAAGATTGCCGGCCAGACCGAAGCGGATTTCCTCTTCCGAGGGGTCCGGGTTCTTTTCCAGCAGCGCCTTTGCAGCGATCAGGAAGCCCGGGGTGCAGATGCCGCACTGGAGTGCGGCATGTTCGATGAACTTCACCTGCAGCGGATGCAGCGTGGCGCCGTCGGCCATGCCCTCGACCGTCTCGATCTCGCGGCCTTCGGCCTCAACACCGAGGACGAGGCAGGAGCAGACGAGGCGGCCGTCGACTTGCACGGAGCAGGACCCGCAGTCGCCCGTGCCGCAGCCTTCCTTGGCGCCGATCAGGCCAACGCGGTTCCGCAGCACGTCGAGCAGCGTTTCCGTCGGCTCGCAGGCGAACTCAACGGCATCGCCGTTGATGGTGGTGGAAACGAGTACGCCCATTGTCACTTTCCTCCTGCGCGGCTGTAGGCGGTCTTGGCGGCGCGCTTGGTCAGCACGGCGGCAACCTTGGTGCGGAACTCGACGGTGCCGCGCTTGTCGTCGATCGGGCGGCAGGCGGCGGAAGCAGCCTCGCCCAGCTTGTCCAGCGCCGCGTCGTCGAGCTTGGTGCCGATGATCGCCTTGGCGGCAGCCGAGACCAGCAGGACGGTCGGCGCCACGGCGCCGAGCGACACGCGAGCCGCGGTGATGACACCCTTTGAGTCGATCGTCAGGTTCACGGCGGCACTTACCACCGCGATGTCCATCTCGGAGCGCGGGATGAAGCGCAGATAGGCATCGCCCGAGCGTGGCTTGCGGGCCGGCAGCACGAGCGCCTCGATGAGTTCACCCTTCTTGAGGGAGGTGCGGCCGGGGCCGACCGGGATCTGCTCCACCGGAACGCTGCGCTTGCCCTTGGGGCCCTGGACCACGGCCTTGGCACCGGCGGCCACGAGGGCCGGCACGCTGTCAGCGGCGGGAGAGGCGTTGCAGAGATTGCCCGACATGGTGCAGCGGCCCTGCACCTGCTTGGAGCCGATGAGGCCCGCGGCCTCGACGATGCCCGGCCAGGCCTTGGTAAGGGCCTTGTTCTCGGTGAGTTCGGCACAGGGCACGGCGGCGCCGATGGTGAAACCCGTGGCCGTCTTCTTCACCTCGCGCATCGCCTTGATGCGCTTGATATCGACGACGAGATCCGGCTCGATGTAACCGCCCTTCAGCTTCACCAGGAGGTCGGAGCCCCCCGCGAGCACATAGGCGCTCCCCTTGGCCTTGGCGAGCAGGCCAACTGCCGCCTTGGTGGTTTCTGGTGCTTCATATTGCATGTGTGTCACCTGTTTGGAATTTCGGGGCGCATTCTGGTCAGGGAAGGGCCAAAGGTCAACCGCCGCGGTAAGGTTCTCGCCATGTCACAGGCGCGCAGCCCCGCGTCTCTGCTGTTTCCCCTCCCCCTTGTGGGGAGGGGCAGGGGTGGGGGTCGCTCCGCAAACGCAGGCTCAGGCACCCGACTCGCGGTACCCCCACCCTCAATCCCTCCCCACAAGGGGGAGGGAGACACCATCCGGCTGGTGGTGGATGCTTGCTGCTCTATCCGTCGTAGCCATAATCGCG
>NZ_JBIICB010000265.1:0-5831 GCF_044239095.1 Aestuariivirga sp.
GACTGGACGACGGAGAACTACTCCATCGTTCAGGAGCGCTCGGACTATCTCAAGTTTGCCATGAATTCGGTGGCATTGGCGCTGGGCTCGACGTTCTTCGCGCTGGTCCTCGCCATTCCCGCTGCATGGGCCATGGCCTTCGCGCCGGGCAAGCGCACCAAGGACCTCCTGATGTGGATGCTGTCCACCAAGATGATGCCGCCTGTGGGCGCTCTCATCCCGCTCTATCTCATCTTCCGCGATCTGGGCCTGCTGGATACGAGGGGCGGGATCATCACGGTGCTGATGCTGCTGAACCTGCCCATCGTCATCTGGATGCTCTACACTTACTTCAAGGAGATTCCGGGCGAGATCCTCGAGGCCTCGCGCATGGACGGGGCGAGCGTGGGCAAGGAGCTGATCTATGTGCTCGCACCCATGGCCATTCCCGGCATCGCGTCGACCGTGCTGCTCAACGTCATCCTGGCCTGGAACGAAGCCTTCTGGACCTTGAGCCTCACCACCAAGGATGCAGCACCGCTCACGCAGTTCATCGCCTCCTACTCCTCGCCGGAAGGCCTGTTCTGGGCCAAGCTCTCGGCCGCCTCAACCATGGCCATCGCGCCGGTCCTCGTGCTCGGCTGGTTCGCCCAGAAGCAGCTCGTCCGCGGCCTCACATTCGGAGCAGTGAAATAAATGGGCACCATCACCCTCAGGAACGTCCGCAAGGCCTTTGGCGATGCCGTGATCATTCCCGACGTAAGTCTTGAGATCCGCAATGGTGAGTTCCTCGTCTTCGTCGGTCCCTCGGGCTGCGGCAAGTCCACCTTGCTGCGGCTCATTGCGGGGCTGGAAGACCTCACCTCCGGCCAGATCGTCATCGATGGGCAGGACATGTCGGAAACACCGCCCTCGAAGCGTGGGCTCTCCATGGTGTTCCAATCCTACGCGCTTTATCCACACATGAGCGTACGCAGCAACATCGGCTTTGGCCTCAAGATGGCGGGCGTTCCCAAGGCGGAGATCGAGGCCAAGGTGGCAAAGGCCGCTGCCACGCTGAACCTCACGGAGTATCTCGACCGCAAGCCCCGCCAGCTGTCGGGCGGGCAGCGCCAGCGTGTCGCCATCGGCCGCGCCATCGTGCGCCAGCCCACGGGCTTCCTTTTCGACGAGCCGCTGTCGAACCTTGATGCGGCGCTGCGCGTCAACATGCGGGTCGAGATCATGCAGCTCCACAAGGATCTTGGCGCCACGATGATCTACGTGACGCACGACCAGGTTGAGGCGATGACCATGGCAGACCGCATCGTGGTGTTGAACCGCGGGGTCATCGAGCAGGTGGGCTCACCGCTCGAACTCTACAACAGGCCCGACTCGCTGTTTGTCGCGGGCTTCATCGGCTCGCCCCGCATGAACTTCGTCACGGGTGCGGCCGCCGCGCGGATGAACGGCCATACCATCGGCATCAGGCCGGAGCATATTGCGATCGACGCGGCCGGGCCGTGGCACGGCACGATCAAGCTTATCGAACATTTGGGGGCTGATTCCTTCCTGCATGTCGATGCTGGCGAGGCAGGCCGCCTCACACTACGTGCACCCGGCGATTTTGGCGGCAGGACGGGCGACAGCGTCGCGCTCGCGCCCGAACCCGCGCGGATCCACAGATTTGACCAGAACGGAAAGGCAGTGCGGTAATGCGGCTGGCAGGGAAGACAGCAATTCTTACGGGTGGTGCGCGGGGCATCGGTGCTGCCATCGCAGAGGGCTATGCCATGGAAGGCGCGCGGGTCTGCGTTGCTGACATCGACGGCAGGGCTGCGGAAGAAACGGCCTCCCGCATCGGCAATGGCTCCTTCGGCTGGGCTCTTGACGTGACGAGGCTTGAATCGATCCACGCCTGTGTGGCGGAAGCCCAGGCGCGCTTCGGCGGCATCGACATACTTGTCAACAACGCCGCGGTTTTCGACATGGCGCCGTGGGGTGAGATCACCGAGAAGAGCTACGACGTGGTGTTCAATGTCAACGTCAAGGGCCTGCTGTTCATGCTGCAGGAGGTGGCCGGTTGCATGAAGGCGCGGGGCAAGGGTGGCAAGATCATCAACATCTCCTCCCAGGCGGGCCGCCGCGGCGAGGCGCTTGTCGCCGTTTATTGCGCATCGAAGGCTGCCGTGATTTCCCTCACCCAATCGGCGGGACTTGCGCTCATCAAGCACGGCATCAACGTCAACGGCATCTCTCCGGGTGTTGTCGATACGCCGATGTGGGATCACGTTGACGGGCTTTTCGCCAAGTATGAGGGCCTGAAGCCTGGCGAGAAAAAGCGCATGGTGGGCGAGGGCGTGCCCTTCGGCCGCATGGGAAGGCCCGAGGATCATGTGGGTTGCGCCGTGTTCCTGGCCTCTGCCGAGAGCGACTATGTGGTGGCGCAGACCTACAATGTCGATGGTGGGCAGTGGATGTCATGACGAAGCTTTCTCTTGCAAACCTCGGCGAAATCTCCGCGCGCGCGTCTGTTCCGCGCTATCGCCGCGATGAACTCTCCCCCGGCATCGTGCATATCGGGGTGGGCAATTTCCATCGTGCGCATCTGGCTGTCTATCTTGATGAATTGTTTAATCGCGGCGAGGGCCATGACTGGGCAATCATTGGCGCTGGCGTCATGCCGGGCGACGAGGTGATGCGCCAGACACTCAAGGAACAAGACTACCTCACGACGGTCGTTGAGCAGGACAATGAGTTGAGTGCGGCGCGCGTCACTGGCGCCATGATTGACTTCATCCCGCCCGGTGACCGGGCCAGGCTTCTCGCCCGCCTTGCTGATCCTTCCACGCGCATCGTGTCGCTCACAGTCACCGAGGGTGGCTACATGATCGACCCGGCCACCCAGATGTTCGATCCGCAGCATTTAGCCATTCAGCATGATGCAGCCGAGCCGCTGAACCCCACGAGCGCCTTCGGCCTCATACTGCGCGGTCTGGCAATGCGCCGCGAAAAGGGCATCGCGCCCTTCACTGTCATGTCTTGTGATAATGTTCCCCACAATGGAGCAGTGACGTGCAACGCAGTCGCTGGCCTGGCAGAACTGATCGACCCTGAACTGGCCTCCTGGGTTCGGGCCAACGTTGCCTTCCCCAACGCCATGGTCGACCGCATCACACCCGCGACCTCCGACCGGGAGCGGCGCATAACCTCGGATGTGTTTGGCATCGAGGATGCCTGGCCGGTGTTCTGCGAGGAGTTCAAGCAGTGGGTCATCGAGGACAAATTCCCTCAGGGCCGCCCCGCACTCGAAAAGGCGGGCGTCCAGTTCGTGCCCGACGTCTCGCCCTATGAGAACATGAAGATCCGCATTCTCAACGGTGGGCATGCGATCATCGCGTATCCGGGCGGATTGCTCGACGTTCACTTCGTGCATGAGGCGATGGAGCACCCGTTGATCCGCGCCTTTCTCGACAAGGTGGAGAACGGCGAGGTGATTCCCACTGTGGCGCCGGTGCCGGACACGGACCTCCACGATTACTACAAGCTGATCGTGCGCCGCTTCGCGAATCCAAAAATCGGCGACACCATCCGCCGCCTCTGCCTCGATGGATCAAACCGGCAACCGAAGTTCATCGTGCCGACTGTGCGGGATAGGCTGGCGGCAGGCAAGGGAGTCGAGGGCCTCGCACTCGAATCTGCGCTGTGGTGCCGGTATTGTTTTGGCACCAGTGAAAGCGGCAAAGAGATTGCGCCTAACGATCCGAACTGGGACCGCCTGCAGGAGCGGGCCCGGGCAGCGAAAGATGATCCCTCCGCTTGGCTCGCCATGGAAGAGGTCTATGGTGACCTGGGACATTCACCTGCTTTCCGGGCCTCTTTTGGCGATGCACTTCGTTCCCTATGGCAGGAGGGTACAGTTCGCACCATGACCCGCTATATCGGGAGTTGAGCGCCGGCATCACCCGCAATTTCGATCTTCCAGCGGAATGACGGACCTGGGGTCTGGCGCGCATTCCGGCCAGGTGGAGTCAACTGGTCGAGAAGACCTCACGCAAGATCAATGGCTTGAGCATAATCCCAGGGCGAGAAGTCTGGCGATTTCCTGCCTGAAATCAATCTTTGGCAGTCCGCCGGCACATGCATGAAAATCAGCTGCTCTCCCAACTGAGCCAAGACAGCCCGTCCATCCGGCGCCAATGGCTGATCCGCAAGCGGTCAGCGGGTGAGTGCGTAGAGGGTGACGGCGCAGGCGTTGGAGACGTTGAGGCTGCGGATGGGGCCGTTCATGTCCAGGCGGACGAGGTGGTCGCAGCTGTCGCGGGTGAGTTGGCGCAGGCCTTTGCCCTCGGCGCCCAGCACGATGGCCACGGGGGGCGAGCGGTCCATGGCGGAAATGTCCTCCGGCGCATCGCTGTCCAGCCCCAGGATTCGGAAGCCGTAATCCTTCAGCTCATGCATGGCGCGGGAGAGGTTGGTGACCTTGACAAAGGGCACGTGCTCATAGGCGCCGGAAGCCGACTTGAACAGGACGGCGGAGGCGTCCGGGCTGTGGCGGGAGGTGGCGACGAGGGCTGTCACGTTGAAGGCCGCGCAGGTGCGGAGGATCGCGCCCACATTGTGGGGGTCGGTCACCTGGTCGAGGAGAACCACGATGCCGGATTTCTCGATCTGGTCGAGGCGGGGCTGGGCGAGGGGCTTTGCCTCCATCAGCAGGCCCTGGTGCACGGCATCGGCACCCAGCCGCTTGTCCAGCAGGCTGGGGTGAACGATCTCTGGCGTGATGCCGCTGGCAGCGATTTCCGCCGCCAGCCGGTCGTAAGCGTTCTTCGAAGCCTTCAGCGAATAGATCTTCCGCCGCGGGTTTTTCAGGGCCTCCGCCACGGGGTGGACGCCATAGATGATGTCATTGGGCTCGCTCATGGGCCCCGGCTATAGCCCAAGTGAAGGCGGCAGTGGGGGAAAGATTTGAGCGAAAGGCGGCGGGTGCCTCGCCTTTGGTGTGATTGCCGGGGCGAACGGTTCGGTCTAGAACCCCGTGCTGAAACGGAAATTCGGGGCACCATGTTCAAGAAGATTTTGATCGCCAACCGTGGCGAGATCGCTTGCCGCGTCATCAAGACGGCAGCCAGGATGGGCATCAGGACGGTCGCCGTCTATTCCGATGCCGATGCGCGGGCGCTGCATGTCGAGATGGCGGACGAGAAGGTGCACATCGGCCCGGCGACAGCTGCCCAGTCCTATCTGGTGATCGACAGAATTGTGGAGGCCTGCCTGAAGACCGGGGCGGAGGCGGTGCACCCGGGCTATGGCTTTCTCTCCGAGCGCTCCGCCTTCCCCAAGGCGCTTGCCGCGGCGGGCATCACCTTCATCGGGCCCAACCCGCAAGCCATCGACGCGATGGGCGACAAGATCGAATCGAAAAAGGCCGCCGCCGCCGCCAGGGTGTCGACCGTTCCCGGCTACATGGGCATCATCGAGGATGCAGGCGAAGCGGTGAAGATCGCGTCCGAGATTGGCTATCCGGTGATGATCAAGGCCTCCGCCGGTGGTGGCGGCAAGGGCATGCGCATCGCCCATTCGGAAGCGGAGGTGCAGGAGGGCTTCACCCGTGCGAAGTCCGAGGCCAAGTCCTCCTTCGGCGACGACCGGGTCTTCATCGAGAAATTCATCGTCAACCCGCGCCACATCGAGATCCAGGTGCTGGGCGACAAGCACGGCAACGTGATCTACCTGGGCGAGCGGGAATGCTCGATCCAGCGCCGCAACCAGAAGGTCATCGAGGAAGCACCCTCGCCGCTCCTTGACGAGAAGACGCGCAAGGCCATGGGCGAGCAGGCCGTGGCGCTGGCCAAGGCGGTGAACTATGATTC
>NZ_JBIICB010000034.1:0-23254 GCF_044239095.1 Aestuariivirga sp.
CGGAGGCGGCGCTGAAGGCGGCCTCCGCCAAGTCGCACATCCTGACCGACAATGGCTGCCGCATCGAGACGCTGGACCGTGACGGCGTTGCAAAGCGCGATCCTGCGCTTGCGCCCGTGAAAGAGAAGTTCGCAGGCGCGCTCTATGCACCCGATGACGAAAGCGGCGATTGCCGGATGTTCGCCCGCAACATGGGCGCATGGCTGAAGGAGCATGGCGTCACCTTCAAGTACAACACCACCGTTACCGGCTTCGAGACGGAGGGCGACCGCATCACGGCGGTGCTCACCGGCAAGGGGCGCGAGGCGGCGGATGTGATCGTGCTTTGCCTTGGCGTCTATTCCCCGCACCTTGCCAGGGAGATCGGGCATGACCTGCCGATCTATCCGGTCAAGGGCTATGCCATGACCGCTCCCATGGCGGGCCGCAACAACCCGCCTACCATCGGCGGGGTGGATGAAGAGACGCTCGTCGCCTATGCGCCCTATGGCGACCGCGTGCGGGTCACGGCGACGGCCGAGTTTTCGGGCTACGGCCGCACGCATTCCCCGAAGGATTTCGAGACCATGCTCTCCACTATGAAGAGCCTGTTTCCCGACGGCGCCGACTGGGGCAAGGCCAGCTTTTGGGCGGGGCTCAGGCCGATGACGCCGGAGGGAACTCCCATTCTCGGCCCCTCGCGCATGAAGAACCTGTGGTTCAACACCGGGCAGGGCCACATGGGATGGACCATGAGCCACGGCGCAGCCCGGCTCACCGCTGACCTGATTGCCGGACAGCGCCCGGCCATCCCGCTCGACGGCATGACTGCCGTAGCGTAATCCACTGTCACATTCCTGCCCCAAATCGCCCTAAGGTCTGCGGCAACGAAAAATTGCAGGGTGACCACGGGATGAAACTTGCGCGTATCGCCGCCATTGCGGCTGTCCTCGGCCTTTCAGCAGGCCTGTGGCCAAGCGCGGCGGACGCTGCCCAGACCGGCCTCGCCTCCTATTACAAGCACGGCAAGCGCACCGCCAATGGCGAGGCATTTGACCCTCATGGCCTGACCGCGGCCCACCGCACCTTTCCCTTTGGCAGCCGGGTGCTGGTCACCAACCTGAAGAACGGCAAGTCCGTGATCGTGCGCATCAACGACCGCGGGCCGTTCACGAAGAACCGCGTCATCGATCTCAGCTTCGGCGCCGCAAAGGTTGTGGGGCTCACCCAGACGGGCGTCGCCCGGGTCAAGGTCGTCAGGCTCGACTGAGACTAGCGCGCGTTCCGACCAGGTGGAATCACCTGGTCGAAAAGAACTCGCGCAAGTTCAATGGCTTGAGCATGATCTTATCGCAAAAGTGGTTTCCACTTTTGGCGTTCATGCTCTAGCAATTTACGGCTTGCCGCCGCAGCGAATGTTGTAATCTGTCTCCCTGGAACGCCACGCGCCCCCTGCGCGTTGCAGATCGAGGAGGCGGATGATGGATCTAGGCTCAGCACAAGCCGGTGGCGCGCGGTTGCGCGACCCGCGCTACGATATCCTGTTCGAGCCCGTGAGGATCGGGCCCGTCACCGCCAAGAACCGTTTCTACCAGGTGCCGCATTGCAATGGCGGCGGCTACCGGGACCCGTCTGCTGCCGCCGAAATGCGCCGGGTGAAATCCGAAGGCGGCTGGGGCGTCATCTTCACCGAGCAGGTGGAAATCCACCACTCCTCCGAGATCACGCCCTTCATCGAGCTCCGCATCTGGGACGAGGACGACATGCCAGGCCTGGTGAAGATGGCCGATGCCATCCATTCCAACGGCGCGCTGGCGGGCATCGAGCTTGCCTATAGCGGCGCCAACGGACCCAATCTCTACACGCGTGAGGTGCCGATGGCGCCCTCCCACACGCCCATTCTCACCTTCACCAGCGATCCCGTGCAAGCGCGCGCCATGGACAAGCAGGATATCCGCAACCTGCGCCATTGGCACAGGCTGGCCTACCGCCGGGCGAAGCGGGCGGGATACGACATCCTCTGCCTCTATGGCGCGCATGGCTTCGGGGTCATCCAGCATTTCCTGTCGCCGCGCACCAACCAGCGCAGCGATGAATATGGCGGCTCGCTCGAGAACCGCGCACGGCTTCTGAAGGAGCTGATCTCGGATGCGCGCGACGAGGTGGGCGACAGCTGCGCCATCGCGGTCCGTCTTTCCCTTGATGAGCTGGCGGGCGAAGCAGGGTTTTCCAATGCGCAGCTGCGCGACATGGTGGCGATGCATGCCGAACTGCCTGACCTGTGGGACTTCGCCCATGGCACCTGGGAAGCCTGTTCCGGCACCTCGCGCTTCAAGCCCGAGGGCGCGCAGGAAGACCTGATCCGCGGCCTCAAGCAACTCACCCCGCGGCCCGTCGTGGGCGTGGGCCGTTTCACCTCGGCAGACATGATGGTGCGTCAGGTGAAACAGGGGCTGATGGATTTCATCGGCGCGGCGCGGCCCTCGATCGCTGATCCGTTCCTGCCGAAAAAGATCGATGAGGGCCGCATCGAGGACATCCGCGAATGCATTGGCTGCAACATCTGCGTCACGGGAGACATGACCATGTCGCTCTCCCGCTGCACGCAGAACTCCTCCTTCATGGAGGAGTGGCGCAAGGGCTGGCACCCGGAGCGCATCCAGGGCCGGCAATCAGACCACAAGGTGCTTGTGGTGGGAGCAGGGCCTGCGGGCCTTTCCGCCGCGCACAAGGCGGGGCTGCGCGGCCATGACGTGGCGCTGGCCGAAGCCTCGGCCGAACTGGGCGGCCGCGTCACGCGGGAGAGCAGGCTTCCCGGCCTCAATGCCTGGGCCCGCGTGCGGGACTATCGCCAGGGCCAGATCGCGAAGATGGCCAATGTCAACGTCTACCGCGACTCCAGGCTCACGGCAGATGACATCCTTGGCTTCGGCTTCGGCCATGTGGCGATCGCCACCGGAGCAAGCTGGCGGCGCGACGCCATCGCCCGCTGGAACCTGCTGCCGATCCCCGCTGATCCCGCAATGCCTGTTTTCACGCCTGATGACCTGATGGCGGGGCGCCTGCCTGCGGGCCATGTGGTGATCTATGACGATGATCACTATTACATGGGCAGCGTTCTGGCCGAGCTTCTGGTGCAGAAAGGCTGCAACGTCAGTTTCCTCACGCCGTCCTCCCGCGTGGCGGAGTGGAGCTTCAACACCCTTGAGCAGGGCACGATCCAGGCGCGCATGCTCACCCTTGGTGTTGATGTGCGTGTCACGCGCGGGCTCGTCGGCGTCGAACAGGGCGGTGTGACCGCCGCCTGCACCTATACGGGGCGCACGGAGGCCATTGCCTGCGACGCGGTGGTGATGGTCACGGCGCGGCTTCCCGATGACGCTCTCTTTCTTGATCTCAAGGCGCGCGCGGCCGAATGGGCAGACCACGGTATCGTGAGCGTGAAGGCGATCGGCGATGCCAATGCGCCCGCAGCCATCGCCTGGGCGACCTATGCCGGACACCGCTATGCGGAAGAACTTGACGCCGAACCCCTGGGCGACCAACTCCCGTTCCGGCGCGAGGTTGCGCAGGTGAAGGACTGAACATCATGGCCATTCTCAATGCCGCCATCACCCAGATGGCGTCCGGAAACGACTGGGCGAAGAACTGCGACAAGGCCGAGGGGCTGGTGCGTGAGGCGGCCGCCAAGGGCGCGCAACTCGTGCTGCTGCAGGAGTTGTTCGACGGCGATTATTTTTGCATCGAGCAGCATGTGCATTTCCTCAAGCGCGCCGAGGAGATCGACCGTCACCCCACAGTAAAGCGCTTCGCGTCACTCGCGAAGGAACTGGGCGTCGTGCTGCCGGTGAGTGTTTTCGAACGTGCGGGCAATGCGCATTACAATACCACCGTCATCGTCGATGCTGATGGCCGCGAACTTGGCATCTACCGCAAGAGCCATATTCCCGATGGCCGCGGCTATCAGGAGAAGTTCTATTTCTCGCCCGGTGATACGGGCTTCAAGGTGTGGGATACCGCCGCGGGCCGTATCGGGCTCGGCATCTGCTGGGACCAGTGGTTCCCTGAGTGCGCGCGCGCCATGGCGCTGATGGGGGCGGAAATCCTGCTCTATCCCACCGCCATCGGCTCCGAACCGCCGAACCCGGACTATGATTCCTCCACCCACTGGCAGAACGTGATGCGCGGGCACGCGGCGGCCAACATTATGCCGCTGCTCGCCTCGAACCGCGTGGGGCGTGAAACCGCGCCTGACGGGCGCTCCGACATCTTCTATGGCCGCTCCTTCATCGCCGACCACCAGGGTGAAAAGCTGGCCGAGATGGACCGCACCGAAGAGGGCGTCCGGCTGGCGTCCTTCGACCTCGATGACATCCGCGATCTCCGCCGCTCCTGGGGTGTGTTCCGTGACCGGCGGCCGGAGCTTTACGGCGCGCTGCTGACGCTTGATGGGAAGACCCGGACAGAGCGAAGCTAACCGGCGCTCCCTTCTCCCGTCGCGACGCGATGGGAGAAGGGAAAGGACTACCCCAATCCCGGCCCGTCGAGCACCGCGACCGTGCTGCGGTAGGCGGCATCGAGATGGGCCTTCATGGCGGCTGAGGCCTTGGCGGGATCGTGGCTGTTCAGTGCGCGGATGATCTCGCGGTGCTGCTCGAGCGTTGCTTCTGCCTGGCCCGCACGCGGCACCATCAGGTGGCGGCAGCGGTCGAGCTGGGCCTTGGAAATCTCGATCGTTCCCCACAGGCGCGGCAGGTCGCTGATTTCGGTGATGGCGTGGTGGAAGGCATCGTCCTGGGCGATGGCCTCGGCGAAGTGCCGCCGCTCCACCGCGCGCTCATGGCGGGCGAGGATTTCATGCAGCCGGTCGGCGTGTTCCTGCCGCATGTGGGTGGCGGCCTGGGCGGCACTCTCCATCTCCAGCGCCCGGCGGATGAGGAAGGACTGCTGGATTTCGCTGCGGTCCATGGGTGCAGCACGCGTGGCCGACTGGGCCACCACATCCACCAGATGCTCGTCGGAGAGGCGCTTCACCGCCTCCCGCACCGGCGTGCGCGACACGTTGAGCTGGAGCGCGATGGCCTTCTCGTCGATCACCTCACCGGGCTTGATCGTACCCGTCAGAATCAGGTCCCGCAGCAGGGGATAGATCTGGTCCCGCAGGGGGCGGGACCGGTCCAGCCGGCGCGTGGTGAGGTCAAAACTCATGGCTGTCATACTAATATAACAGTTCTGGACAGCAAGACTGTTTCCTGTCTAACATCGACAAAAATATCTAACCGCATGGGAGGAATCATGGCGGCCAGGAACAATTTTTCCAAGCTTCACAATGCGATGTGGCCAGGCCTCGTCGGCAAGGGACCGGATTCCGAGCCCCCCATCGACCTCGACACCATGATCGACCTGACGGCCAAGGCCGAGGTCAATGGCGTGAAGTTTGACGGCATCGACATCTTCCATGCCGCGCCCCACACCAATATCGACTTCACCGCCGATGAGGCGAAGCAGCTGGCCGACAAGGCGGCGAGCCGCGGCCTCGCCATCGGCTCCATCGTGGCGCCGGTCTGGCCGCCGGTGGGCGGCGGCTCCGCCATGGGCTCGGCGGAAGACCGCAAGAAATTCGTCGGCAATGTCCGCAAGAGCTGCGAACTCGGCAAGGCGCTGCGCGAGCTGGGTGTGCGCAACTATGGCGTGATCCGCATTGATTCGGCGGCAAGCCCCGCCGACTGGGTGAAGGACCCCGCGGGCAACACCAAGCTCATCGCCCAGACCTGGCGCGAGGCCTGCGACGTGGCCAAGGACTATGGCGAGCGGCTGGCGGCGGAGGGCGAGATCTGCTGGGGCGGCATGCACAGCTGGAAGGCGATGGTTGACACGCTGGAGCAGACGGACCGCCCCGGCATCATCGGCTTCCAGGCCGACATGGCGCATACGCTGCTCTACACCATGGGCTACAACGCGCCGGAAGCAGCCCTGCTGCCCGATGGTTTCGACTGGAAGGACCAGGCCCAGCTCGATGCGGCCCTCGTCAAGATGACGGACACGCTGCGCCCCTGGACCATCGACTTCCACGTGGCCCAGAACGACGGCACGGTGAAGGGCATGGGCTATCATGACAAGACCGGCCGCCATTGCATGGTGACCGACCCCAATGGCCGCCTCGATATCACCAAACATGCGGGGCTGTGGCTGCGCAACAAGGATGGCTCCCTCACCAAGGCTTTCAAGCATATCTGCTGGGATGGCTGCATGTTCCCCAATGACGTGATGATGAAGCAGCAGACCTGGAACGACATTCTCGGCGCCATGATTAAGGTGCGGGATGCGCATGGATGGGAGGGCTGATCCATGGCGAAGAAGACATTGAACGTCGGCATGGTGGGTTATGGCTTCATGGGCCGCACCCATTCCAACGCCTTTTCCCAGGTGCCGCATTTCTTCCAGCTCGAGCACAAGCCGGTGCTGAAGACCATCTGTGCAAGGAGCGCCGACAAGGCCCAGGCCTTCGCTGACCAGTGGGGCTATGAATCGAGCACCACTGACTGGCGCCGCCTGATCGACGACAAGTCGATCGACCTGATCGACATCGCCAGCCCCAATGACACGCACATGGAAATCGCCATCGCCGCCGCTCAAGCCGGCAAGATGGTGATGTGCGAGAAGCCCTTGGGCCGCAATGCCGCCGAATCCGCCCAGATGGTGGAGGCGGTGGAGCGCGCAAAGGTGGCCAACATGGTATGGTACAATTACCGCCGCGTGCCCGCCGTGACGCTGGCCAAGCAGCTGATCGACGAAGGCCGGCTGGGTAAGATCTTCCATTACCGCGCAAAGTTCCTGCAGGACTGGACCATCTCCAAGGACCTGCCGCAGGGCGGGCAAGGCCTGTGGCGCCTCGACGTGGGCGTTGCGGGTTCGGGTGTGACAGGCGATCTGCTCGCCCATTGCATCGACACGGCCATGTGGCTCAACGGCGGCATCTCGTCGGTAACCGGCCTGACCGAGACCTTCATCAAGGAACGCCACCACAACATCACCGGCAAGACGGAGAAGGTGGGCATCGACGATGCCAGCCTGTTCCTGTCACGCTTCGAGAATGGCTCGCTCGGCAGCTTCGAGGCCACACGCTATGCCCGTGGCCATAAGGCGCTCTACACACTCGAGATCAACGGCGAGCATGCCTCGATCTTCTGGGACCTGCATGACCTGCACCGTTTGCAGTATTTCGACCACCGCGACGAGGGCCGCACGCGCGGCTGGCGTTCCGTGCACATCACCGATGGCGACCACCCCTACATGAACAAGTGGTGGGTGCCGGGCCTGCAGATCGGCTATGAGCACACCTTCATCCACCAGGCAGCCGACTTCATCGAGGGGATCGAGACGGAGAAGCCCGCAGCCCCCACCTTCCGCGACGCGCTGGCAACCGACCTCGTCACTGACGCCGTGCTGAAATCGGCGAAGACAGGCCAGTGGGAGAACGCCAAGGCGTGACGCCGAACTGCTTTATTTTCATGCAGGACTTGTCCTCCAAGTAAACCTGCTAGGCGTCTTGCAAATCGTGAGGGACAGGCTAGTCTGCCTCCCTCCAAGAAGAGCCCCAAGGGCCGGACTGAAACAGGGAATGGGAATGACCAGAAGCGACAAGCATGCACTGCGTCTGACGGGGATTTCGAAATCCTACGGCAAGGTGCGCGCCCTCGAAAACCTCTCCTTTGACGTGGCGGAGGGGCGCTTCTTTGTGCTGTTCGGGCCAAGCTCCGTTGGCAAGACCACGGCGCTGAGGACCATCGCCGGGCTGGTTGCAACCGACTCTGGCCGCCTCGAGATCTCGGGCCAGGACATGACCACGGCGCCCATCGCGGGGCGCGGCGTCTCCATGGTGTTCCAGTCCTTCGCGCTCTATCCGCACCTCACCGTTTACGAGAATTTCGCCTATCCGCTGCGCGAGGAGAAGGCCGGCCGCGAGGAGATTGATTCCCGCGTGAAGGAAACGGCGGCGATGCTGAAGCTCACGCATCGCCTCGAGAGAAAGCCCAACACGCTGTCGGGTGGCGAGCAGCAGCGCGTGGCGCTGGGCCGCTCGCTGATCCGGCGCCCGAAGATCCTGCTGCTCGACGAGCCGCTGACAAACCTCGACGCCAAGCTCCGCCACGACATGCGCGCGGAGTTGAAGCGCCTGCACCGCCAGTTCGGCATGACAATCGTTTATGCGACCCCTGACGAACTCGAAGCCCTGTCGATGGGTGAGGAGATCGCGGTGATGCGCGATGGCGCCGTCGTTCAGCGTGGCACGCCGGACGAACTCTATGAGTCTCCCATTGACACCTACGTTGCGGGCAAGATCGGCTCGCCGCACATGAACATGCTGAAGGCCACGCTGGGTGCCGATCTGTCGAGCCTCGATACGGCGCTCGGCAAGTTTCATTCCGCGCGCCCCGTCAGCACGGGAAATGCGGGCGAGGCGGCCCTCGTCGGTATCCGCCCCAGTGACCTGAGGCCTGCTGCAGCCGGTGAAGCCGCCATCGCCTCGCGCGTGCACCTGATTGAGCCCTTGGGCGACGTCACCGTCGTCTCCGTCGAAGCGGGCGGCGAGACGCTGCGCATGGTGCTGCCAGAGCAGAGCGCCACGGGCATGAAGCCCGGAGACAACGTTCCGATATCCATCGACATGAGCAAGATCCACATCTTCCGCGCCGCAAACGGACAGGCAATGACCTGACGCGTGAGGCCTGAAGCCAAAACGGTTAACCATGGGAGGACACTTGAGATGACCGTGATGACGAAAATGAAAGGGGTTGCAGTAGCCGCAGGCTTCGCAGCAACTCTGATGACCGGAGGGGCGAGCCTCGCCCTTGCGGAAGAAGTGACGCTGACCATGGCGGTGCCTGACTGGCCGCCAACCCGCATCATGAAGAAGTTCTTCGACGAGCAGTACAAGCCGGCATCCGGCAACACCGTGAAGCTCGACGTCGACTTCATTCCGTGGCCCGACTTCTACACGCGCGTCAACGCGTCGCTGACGTCCGGCGAGCAGAAGTACAACTTCATCGTCTCTGACTCGCAGTGGCTCGGCGCCTTCGTCGAGGGCGGCTACTTCCGGAAGATCAACGATCTTCTCGAGGCCGATCCGGACTTCATGGCGACCTTCAAGTCGATCCATCCGAATCCGCTCAACGCCTATTCGACCTATCCCCACAAGTCGGAGAATTACTACGGCTTCCCGCAGTTCCCGGACGTTCTGGTGAACTTCGCGCGCTCCGACATCCTCTGCCACGAGGAAGAGCAGAAGAACTTCCAGGCCAAGTACAACAAGAAGCTTCCCTGCACAGGCGAAGAGCTTGATGCCATGACCTGGGACGACTTCCGCAATGTCGGCGAATTCTTAATGCGCAAGAAGGGCGACATGCTGGCCGGCGCGCCTGCCGAGGACGATTTCTATGGAATCGCCTATCAGGCCGGCAAGGGCTACGACTTCTCCTCCATGCAGATCAACGGCCTGATCTGGCAGATGGGCGGCAACACCTGGGATGAAACCCAGGTGCCCAACGGCCAGGCCGAAGGCGTCGTGAACTCTCCGGAAGCTGTCGCTGCGCTGGAGAAGTACCTCGACATGATCCAGTTCATGCCGCCGCTGGCCAAGACCGGCACCATGGACATCTTCAAGACCGCCGAGCTCTTCCAGGAAGGCAAGGTGGCGATGAACATCAACTGGATCGGCCTGGGCGAAGCAGCCCTTGACCCGAAGACCTCCAAGGTCTCCGACAAGCTGGTGTTCGGCCAGATGCCGGGCACCATGGGTGCTGATGGCAAGATGCAGCGCTGGTCCAACATCGGCGGACAGCCCTTCGTGCTGACCACCTGGACCACCGATGCGCAGATCAAGGAAGCCGTGGAATTCGTGAAGTGGTGGCTCTCGCCTGAGATCCAGCATCAGTTCGCGGCCAATGGCGGCCAGTCGGCCATCAAGTCGGTCTACGAGGATCCGAAGTACGTGACCTACCGTCCGTGGAACCGCGCCTGGGCTCCCCAGCTCGACTGGCAGAAGGACGTCTGGCATGTGCCGCAGTTCTTCGAACTGCTCACCCAGCAGCAGGACCAGTTCGACCTTGCCATCACCGGCAAGCAGGACGCCAAGACCACCCTGGATAACGTCGCCAAGTTCCAGCAGAACCTGCTGACCGAAGCGGGCCTGATCCAGTAAGCTCACTGAACCGGGACGCGGGAGGAATTGACCTTCCGCGTCCCTCTTTCTTTCATTTTCCGGAAATCTTGCGCCGATGAGCTCCACCACCGCGACCGCCGCACCTCCGGCCCTTTTCAGTGTCAGGCCTGACAACTGGAAGCTGGCCATACTCGCCGGCATCATCGTCTCCGTGATCGCCATCATGGCGCTTCCGGCCTCGATCTCGTTCTGGATCGTCGGCATCATGGGCGCGCTCATCGCCGCGGCCTTCGTGGTCAACGCCTACCGCCGCAAGTATTACGGCGGTCTGCTGGTGACGCCTGCCATCGCCGTGCTGTTCGTCATGAACATCTTCCCGCTGCTGTGGTCGCTGGGCCTGTCCTTCTTCGCCTACCAGTCGAACAACCAATCGATCCGCTTCGTGGGCCTCAACAATTACATCAAGGCCCTCACCAACGACATGGCCGCGGGCGCCAACTGGGCAGCCCTCGTGAACACCGCCATGTTCGTCGTCTTCACGGTTGCCGCACAGATGATCGTGGGCTTTCTGCTCGCCATGCTCTTCGCCAAGCAGTTCCCGCTGCGCAAGTATCTGCTTATCCTGGTGCTGACCCCGATGATGCTGTCTGTCGTCGCATCGGGTGTGTTCTTCACCTATTACTATGACCCGACCTTCGGCCTGCTGAGCTATTTCATCGGCAACATCACGGGCGAGCAGTTCATCCTGATGGACAACAAGGTGGGCGCCATGGCCGGCATCGTCTTCGCCGATGCCTGGATGTGGTCGCCCTTCGTCATGCTGCTGGTGCTGGCAGGGCTCGTCTCCGTGCCGAAATATCTCTACGAGGCCGCGGCCATCGACCGGGTGTCCAAGTGGCGGCAGTTCTGGACCATCACCTTCCCCTATATCCGCGGCCTGCTCATGCTGGCGCTGCTGTTCCGCACCATCGAGGCCTTCAAGCTCGCTGACCTTGTCCTTCTGCTCACCAAGGGCGGCAATGACACGATGACGATTTCCTACCATCTGATCCGCATCGCCAATGAGCAGAACAAGACCTCGGAGGGTGCAGCCATCTCCTACCTGATGCTGTTCATGGTGATCGTGCTCACCAACCTCTACCTCTATCTCGCCAACCGCCGCAGCCAGGAGGCCTGAAGATGGCTGAACACAATTCGATCTGGGAAGCGCTGGGCTTCCGCAAGGCCAGCGGTGTGGGCGAGGCGGGCTGGGGCCGCACCCTTTTCGTGGCCATTGTTTCGATCTTTTACTTCCTGCCCGTGCTGTTCATCATCTTCACCGCCTTGAAGCCGCAGGACCTCGCACTCTCGGTGCCACCGACGCTGTCGCCCACATCGTTCTTCGGGCTCATCCCGGACCAGTATGTGTTCACGCCGACACTCGAAAACTTTGGCTCCGTCTTCTCCCGCTCGATGACGCCGGGTGGCGCTCCGGAGCCCACGGGCTTCGACCGCTATTTCTTCAACTCGATCGTGATCGCGACCGTCTCCGTGCTGCTCGCGCTCGTCATCGGCACGCTGGCGGCCTTCGGCTTCTCGCGCTATCCGCTCAAAGGCAACGACACCTATCTGTTCATCATCCTGACCACGCGCATGCTGCCGGCCATCGTCGTCATCATCCCGGTCATCCTGATGTTCCGCGCGGTGGGGCTTTCGGGCTCCTACACCGGCATCATCCTGCTCTACACCGCCTTCAACCTCGCCTTCACCATCTGGATGATGAAGAGCTTCTTCGACGAGCTCTCCCCCGACGTCGAGGATGCCGCGAGGATCGACGGCTCGTCGGACACCAAGGTGTTCTTCAAGATCGCACTTCCGCAGGTGGTCGCGGGCCTTGCCGCCACCTTCGTGTTCGGCCTCATCCTCACCTGGAACGAGTTCCTCTTCGCGCTGCTCTTGTCGGGTCCCGATACGCGCACCGTGCCGGTGGCCATGAACCAGGCCGTGTCGTCCGGCGGCCGCGGCACAGACTGGACGCTGCTGGCGGCCATCGAGACGCTGTTCCTCATCCCCGTCTTCCTCGTCACCTTCTTCCTGCAGAACCATCTGCTCAGGGGCGTGACCTTCGGTACCGTGAAGCGCTGACATGTCGACGATCGAAATCAGAAAAGTCACCAAGCAGTTCGGCGCCTTCACGGCGGTGAAGGACGCGGACCTGAAAGTGGAGGCGGGCGAGGTCGTTTGTCTTCTGGGCCCCTCGGGTTGCGGCAAGACGACGACGCTGCGCATGATCGCTGGCCTCGAGCGCGCCACGAGCGGCGACGTCATCATCGCCGGCCAGCGCATGAACGAGCTGTCCCCGCAGAAGCGCGACATCGCCATGGTGTTCCAGTTCTACGCGCTCTACCCCGCACTCACCGTCGGCCAGAACATCGCCATGCCGCTCCACTACGAGGGGTTGTCGAAGGCCGACACGGACGCGCGCGTGATGAAGGTCGCCAAGATCATGCACCTCGACATGGTGCTGGATCGCATGCCGGGGCAGATCTCGGAAGGCGAGAAGCAGCGCCTCGCGGTGGCCCGCGCCATCGTGCGCGATCCCAACTGCTTCCTCTTCGATGAGCCGCTGTCCAGGCTTGACGTCGAGCTCCGCCACTCCATGCGCGGCCAGATCAAGGAAGTGCTGACCGGCCTTTCCAAGGCCACCGTGATCGTGACGCATGACCAGCTCGAGGCACTCACCATGGCGAACCGCATCGCCATCATGAAGGATGGGCTGATCGAGCAGGTGGGAACACCGCATGACGTGTTCGCCAAGCCCGTCAACGTCTTCGTCGCAAGCTTCATCGGCACGCCGCAGATGAACCTGGTCGAGGCCGATCTCAAGGGCTTTGGCGATGGCATGGCCTCCGTCGTGCTGGCAGGCCAGGACCTGGCCATCGCCACCGATCCTGCCGTCTCGCGGCTCAAGCCCTCCAAGGTGATGATCGGCATCAGGCCCCGCGCCTTCAGCACCGTGCAGGAGAAGGCGCGTGACACGATTGCCGCCCAGGCCGAGCTGATCGAGCCGATGGGCGCTGAAACGCTGATCCACGCGCGCACGGCCACGGGTGGCGAAATCCGCGTCGTCGTCCCGCGCGAGAAGCGGGTGAAGGTGGGTGAGGCACTGCACCTCAAGCCTGACCCGCGGCAAACCCATGTGTTCGGTGAGGACGGAAAGGCGGTGCGCGCATGAGCCAGCCAGTCGAAAAGGGCATGAGCCGGGAAGGCGCACTCCGCCTCGAGTATTTCATCATCGGCCTCGGCATCTTCGCGCTGATCCTGATCTTCCAGCCCTTCAGCCTCACGCTGTTCGCGGTCGGAAGCGTGCTGGTGGTCATCGCAGGGCTCATCAACAACCTGCTGCCGATGGCGCAACCCGGCGTGCCGGTGCGGAGCGTCATCACCGTCACCATGGTGGTGGCCATGATCTTCTGCATCGTGCTGCTGGTGTCGATTGCCGCCGCCCATCTCTATGGCGTGTTCTTCCTCAAGCCGCCGGACCCCAACACCACGTCAGGCAAGGTGCAGCTGGCCACGCCGCCATTCTGGATGCAGCCGCTGGTCTGGGGCATCGCCGCCGTAACGCTGGCGCTGGCCGCCCTCATCACGGCCATGAACAAGACCCGCGGCTGAGATGCGCTACGACGTCTCAGTCATCGGCCTTTACATCCTTGATGTGCTGGGCCGGCCCGTCACCCGCATTCCCGATCGTGGCAATGTGGACTTCATCGAGGAAATCCGCTTGACCGTCGCCGGCACCGCCGGCGGCACGGTGGTGGACACCGCCAAGCTCGGCCTCAAGAGCCTTGCCGTCGGTGCCGTGGGTGACGACGAGAAGGCCGACTGGGTGCTGATGACCATGCAGAAGCATGGCATCGACACCTCCGCCATGCAGCGGCTCACAGGCATTCCGACCTCCGCCACCATCCTCAACGTGAGGCCCAATGGCGACAGGCCCGCACTGCACGTGCGGGGCGCTTCGGACCATTTCGATGTGCCGCCATCCATGTATGCCCAGGTTTTCGATGCGCCGATCATTCACCTCGGCGGCACGGGGCTCCTGAAGAAGCTCGATGGCCCGGCCTCGGTGACACTCCTCAAGGAGGCCAAGGCGCGCGGCCGCACGGTGACCTTCGACCTGATCGCGGCCAGCGCCGAGACCATCGGCATCGTCGGCCCGCTGCTGCCCTACATCGATTATTTCATGCCCTCGATCGAAGAGGCGAAGGACATGTCCGGCCAGTCGACGCCGGAGGATTGTGCGAAGTTCTATCTCGATCGCGGAGCCACTTGCTGTGTGTTCACGTTGGGCGGCGACGGCGCCTACTATGCCCATAAGGATGGAACGCGCATCAAGTCCCCCGCCTATGACATCAAGGTGGTCGACACCACGGGCTGCGGCGACGCCTTCGACGCGGGCTTCATCACCGCCCTCCACCACAAGATGGACCAGGAGACCTCCCTGCGCTTCGCCCAGGCCTCTGCCGGTCTTGTCGCCACGGGGCTGGGGTCGGATGCCGGCATCGTCTCCTTTGAGGACACGTTCGAGAAAATGAAGAACTGGAAGATCAAGCCATGAGATTCGAAGGTAAGCGCGCTGTCGTCACGGGTGGCCTGTCCGGCATCGGCGAGGCTGTCGCCAAGCGCATCGAGGCTGAAGGCGGTCGGGTCGCCGTGTGGGACATGCAGGGCGGCATCAAGACCGACATCTCGAACTGGGAGTCGGTTGAGGCCGCCGCGCAGGAGACGGTGAAGCAGCTGGGCGGCATCGACATTCTCGTCAACAGTGCCGGCATCGCCGGGCCCACGGCCACGGTCCTGGACGTCAAGATGGAAGACTGGCACCGCACCATCGCCATCAATCTCAACGGCACATTCTTCACCAACAGGGCGGTCGTGCCGCACATGATGGCGGGCAATTACGGCCGCATCGTCAACATCGCGTCGATTGCCGGCAAGGAAGGCAACCCCAATGCCTCCGCCTATTCGGCCTCCAAGGCGGCGGTCATCGGCTTCACCAAGTCACTGGCCAAGGAACTGGCCAAGACCAATATCACGGTGAACAGCGTGACACCGGCCGCGGTCAGAACGCCGATCTTCGATCAGCTGCCGCAAAGTCATATCGACTTCATGCTGTCCAAGATTCCCATGGGCCGCCTCGGCAAGGTGGATGAGGTGGCAAGCCTCGTCTGCTGGCTGGCGAGCGAGGAGTGCTCCTTCTCCACCGGCGCCGTTTTCGACGTCTCGGGCGGCCGCGCCACCTATTGACGGTCGCTTCATGCCGAAGAGGCTGAGCCCGTAGCTGGTCTGGCAGGACATTGGTGCGCCGCCGCGCGTCAGATCATTCCCTGCGCCTGAAGCTGGCCGAGCGGGAACGCCGCCACAGGGTCATTCGCCTTTGCCGCCATCAGCGTCTTCAAGGCATTGCGGCAATCGGTCTTCATCTGCGCCACCAATTCGTCGATGGAGGCGAAGCGTTTGTCAGGCCGGATCAGGTCGATGAATTCCACCAGCATGTGACGCCCGTAGAGATCGCCATCGAATCCGATGAGATGAACTTCCAGGAAGGTGCGTCCCGTGTCGAAGGTGGGCCGGTCGCCGAAGTAACCTGCTCCCGGCCAATGCGGGGCGCCCCGGTCGGCTGCGTCGCGCACCCTGACCGCATAGATGCCGCGGAACGGGTCCGCGCCCTTGTCGAGCACGATATTGAGTGTGGGAAAGCCAATGGTGCGGCCGCGCTGGTCGCCGCGCACGACCTCACCCAGCACCGTCCAGTGATAGCCAAGTTCGCGTGCGGCGGCTGGCACATGGCCATGGCGCAGCGCCTGGCGGATGGAACTTGAGGAGAAGGGTTGGTGCTGGTCGCCCTCGTCCGTCACCTGGCTGACCACGGTGACGCCGAAGCCCAGAGCCTTGCCGAGGTCCCCCATGGTGGCAGGGCTGCCCTTGCGGCCGCGGCCGAAATGGAAATCATAGCCCATGACCACATGGGCCGCCTGGAGCCGCTCCACCAGATGGCGCGCCACGAAATCCTCAGGCGTAAGATCGGAGAGCGCGCTGTCGAAGGGTAAAACCGCGATGAAAGAGGCCCCGAGCGCCGCGATGAGCCGCGCTTTCAGAGCCTCCGGCGTCAGCCGGAATACCGGCTCGTCCGGCTTGAACCAGGTCCGCGGATGCGGCTCGAAGCTGACCACGCCCCAGGCAACACCCAGCCGCCGCGCCTCGGCCTGGGCTGCTTTCAGCAGCGTCTGGTGGCCGCGGTGCACGCCGTCGAAATTGCCGATTGCAATCACCGCGCCCTGGCAGCCATCAGGAACGGGCGACAGGCCCGCGATCACTTGCATTCCAATTCCTTTTCACGTCCCGCCCGAAGGACCCCAGTCGAGGTCACGGACAGTTGCCACGATGCGGGCGTGGGGCACGGCCCTCAGCACTTGCGCCTCTGCCACATGCAGCCCCTCGCTCGCATCGGTGATCCCTTCTGCAACAAGAAGGGCGTCAAGGCCATAGTCCGCAGCGCCCCGGATGTCGGTTTCGGGCCCGTCGCCGATGGCCAGCACCTCCGCCCTGCCAACATTGCGGCCCGCGATGCGTGAGGCCTCGGCCAGCGCCAGGTCATAAATCGGGCTGAAGGGCTTGCCCGCCATCAGAACCTCGCCGCCGAGCCCGGCATAGAGTTCGGCGAGTTTTCCCGCGCAATAGAGGATGCGGTCGCCCTTCTTCACGATCTTGTCCGGGTTGGCGCAGATCATGGTCAGGCCCCGGGCCTTCATGTCGCTGAGCAGCGCATCATAGTCGGCAAGCGTGTCGTTCAGGTCGTCGAAGAGACCGGTGCAGAGCACGGCCTTCGCCTCGCCGAGCGGCACGCGCTCGACGCCGGTCCCATCATAGATCGAATGATCGCGCGCGGCGCCGAGGTGGAACACCCTGCCTCCGCCATGGCGCTTCATCAGCACCTGTGTGACATCGCCCGAAGTCACGATCACGTCTTGGGCGGTGGGGTCTACCCCGATCTCGCGCAGCTGCCGCGCCACGCCGAGCCGGCTGCGTGGCGAATTGGTAACGAGGATCACGAGGCCACCGCGCGCGCGGTGCCGCTTCAGGGTCTCGACCGTGGCCGGAAAGGGCCTGTGCCCATCATGCAGCACGCCCCAGATGTCACAGAACCAGACGGGATAGGTCTCGGAAAATCGCTGCATGGGGGGAGGGCGGCTGGTTCAAGCGACGCTGGAGCGGCGGCCCGGCATGGCGGCAACGCCTGCGTCGCGCCGTACCTTGCGCGGCGGGGCGAAGAACGGCCCATGGCCGAAGCGCGCGCATTTGCTGGCGGCAGAGGCCTGCTGCGGCGTCTCGATGTTGCCCACGATGATCTGGATCTGCATGGCGCGGGCATATTGGGCGAACTCGCGCCAGGTCTCGCTCGGGCCGTTGCCGGAATCCACCGCATGCGGCGGAAAATTCAGGAAGCGCACGCCAAGCTGGCGGAGCGCTGAAAGGTCGAGCCCGCCCAGATAGACCTCGCGCAGCGCCAGCGTGGCGCCGAGACGGCCGAGGCTGGCGAGATTCTCGATCCCCGCCGGATCGAGCTGGCCCACCTCTTCCTGCCCCAGTTCGAAGACCATGCCATTGGCCACGTCCGAATCCTGCAGCAGAAGCGAGATCATGGTGTCGGCTTCCCCGCGCGAGCTGAGCGTGGACCTGCCGATCGGCACGAAGACGCGGAGCCCCGGGTTCTTCAGGCGCAGCCGCCGCAGCACCGGCGCCACCAGCTTGACCATATGGGCATCCAGGGCTGGCCGCATGCCGCCAAGTTCCGCCTTCGCCATCAGTTCGCCATGGCTCACCATCTCGCCCCGTCCATTGGCGAGGTTGATCAGCGCGCGATAGTGCGAGGTGCTGCCGGAAGAGAGCTCGATGACGGGCTCCAGCATCAGATCCAGGTGTTCAGGCTCAACCGGCTGGGAAGGCGCACCGGCGGTCTCTGGCCGCGGGACGGCAGCCACGGCTGCCACTTCGCTCTTGCGGGCCATGGCGTCCTTCACTTCCTCGCGCAGCGTGCCGAGATCGGTGATGAGCTTGTCGATGCCGGGCGTCGGCAGGTTCACCTGGTGCTCGACCGCGCTGAGCCGGGCAACGGCACGGTCAGACCGGCCCGCGAGGTCCCGCAGGCTTTCATCATGGGAGTAGAGCCAGTCTTCAACCTTGGAGAGCTTGCTCATGATGGCGATCGCCGTTGCCAGCACGCACACGGACAGGAGCAATATGGCGGCTGCCACAGCGGCCGTGCCGCTATCGGCAACGATCAGCAGATACACCGCGATCAAGATCGCGGCGATTGGAAGACTGGTGAGCCCGAGCATCACCGGCAGCATATGGCGTGACATTGTCGCCTGGTCCCTGTCGCCTCTGGTGAGTTATATGCCAGAAGCCGGAACGGTTTCAAAGCATTGGGATGAGCGCTACGGCCAGGTCTGGGGAAAACGCCCGTTTCCGCTCGTGGAAGCCGGAAAAAGGCCGGAGCTTCCGCCGCTCCGGCCCCCTCTTTCTGTGCGCTGGCCTCAGGAGACCGAGGCGAGGATCTTCGGCATCTTGTCCGAAAAGATCTCGTCGATCTGGTTCTCGTTGATGATCAGCGGCGGCGAGAGCGCGATGGTATCGGCGGTGATGCGCATCAGCATGCCCACATCGTGGAAGCCGTTCTCCATCGCCTTGTAGGCACGCAGACCCGGCGAACCCTCGATGGGCTTGAGGTCGATCGCGGCCACCAGGCCCAGCGTCCGGATATCCTCAACCAGAGGATGTCCCTTCAGCGTGAAGGCGGCATCGGCCCAGACATTCTCGAGCTTCTTGGCATTCTCGAACAGCTGCTCATCACGGTAGAGGTCCATGGTGGCGACACCTGCGGCGGCCGCCATCGGGTGGCCGGTATAGGTATACCCGTGGAACAGCTCGATCACGTGGTCAGGCCCGTTCATGAACTTGTCGTAGATGCCCTGGCGCACCATGCAGCCGCCCATCGGCACGGTGCCTGAGGTGACGCCCTTGGCGAAGGTCAGGATGTCCGGGGTGACGCCGAAGCGCTCGGCGGCGAAGGCATGGCCCAGGCGCCCGAAGCCGGTGATGACCTCGTCGAAAATCAGCAGGATGCCGTGCTTGGTGCAGATCTCGCGCAGGCGCTTGAGATAGCCCTTAGGGGGAGGCAGCACGCCGGTCGAGCCTGCCATCGGCTCCACGATCACCGCGGCGATGGTGGAGGCGTCATGCAGCGCCACGAGACGCTCGAGCTCGTCCGCCAGATGCACGCCCCACTCGGGTTCGCCCTTGGTAAAGGCCTGTTCCTTGCGATTGTAGGTGTGCGGCAGGTGGTCAACGCCCGCCAGCATGGCGCCGAACCACTTGCGGTTGGCGACCATGCCGCCCACCGAGATGCCGCCGAAGTTCACGCCATGGTAGCCACGCTCGCGGCCGATCAGGCGGGTGCGGCTCGCCTCGCCATTGGCGCGGTGATAGGCGAGTGCGATCTTCAGGGCCGTGTCGGCGGCTTCCGAGCCGGAATTGCAGAAGAACGCATAGTTCAGGTCGCCCGGCGCCATGGTGGCAAGGCGGGAGGCGAGCTCGAACACTTTGGGGTGGCCGAACTGGAAGGTGGGCGCGAAATCGAGCTCGGCGGCAGATTTCTGGATGGCGCTGACGATCGGCTCACGGCAGTGGCCGGCATTGGAGCACCAAAGGCCGGCGGAGCCGTCGAGGATCGGGCGGCCGGTCATGTCATAATAGTGCATGTCCTTGGCGCGCGCGATCATGCGCGGGCGCTTCTTGAAGGCGCGGTTGGGCGTGAAGCCCATCCAGAACGGCTCCAGATTGTTGGGCGAGGGTTCCCAGGCGGTGGCGCCTTCGAGGTTCAGCGGCTTGTTCATGGGGTCAGTCTCCTGCGAGCAATGAACCTTGATAGCAGAAAGCCTGTCCGCTGGGAAATGCACCAGCTTCAGCCGTTGCCGCGGACCAGAGGGCCACTGCCGCAAACAGGCCTCGCGGTGTGGCAAGGGAGCCGCTATAGCAGGCGGATGCTCACCTGGATCCTTTTTGGCTTCCTGCTCGGGCTTCAGCATGCGCTGGAGGCTGACCACATCGCCGCCGTGGCCTCGATTGCCGCGGACAAGAAGGGATTCCGTCCCATCATCCGCCATGGCGCCATGTGGGGGCTGGGCCATGCGGTGACGCTGGGCGCCTTCGGCGGAGCCGTCTATGCCCTGAAGCTCCAGCTTGATGAACGGCTGGCCAGCGGGCTCGAATTCGCGGTGGGCGTCATGCTCGTGCTGCTGGGTGCGCGCCTCATCTATGTGCTGGTCAGGGACCGTATTCATTTTCACTTCCATCGCCACGGCGCGGGGGAGGTGCATTTTCACGCCCATAGCCATGCGGGCGACGTCAGGAACCATGCGGCCAGCTCCCACGCGCATGCGCATCCGCAGGGCCACTGGGGCCGGAGCCTCGGAGTTGGCATGATCCACGGCCTGGCGGGCTCCGCCGCCCTCGTGGCGCTTGCTGCAGGTTCCGCGCCGTCGGTGCCGCTGGGCCTCGCCTTTATGCTGCTGTTCGGCGTTGGCTCGATCGCGGGCATGGCGCTTTTCTCCGCCGTGATTGCCGTTCCGTTTTCGCTCACCGGCCGCAGCCTCACCTGGGCCAGCCGCGGGCTCCGGGCGGTTGCAGGCATCATCGCCGTCGGCATCGGCCTCCATCTGATGGTGGAGACCGGTACGCTGCTGTTCGGCTGACGAAACCTTCCCGCTTCACCAGCCGATCGGCCATGCGCGGCAAGTCATCGCGAAATCCCCCGTGGATGCCGATGAAAGGCGCTTATCAGGAATTGACAAGCTGAGCTGGACGGTTTGTCCTGCGCCTATTGCAGGGAGGGCAATACGATGAAGCTTGGTTTCAATCTCTTGCTGTGGACGCCGCATGTCACGCTTGCGCATGAGCCCATTCTCAGGGCGCTCAAGAAGACCGGCTATGGCGGTGTCGAGATCCCCATGTTCGAGGGCGATCCCGAACACTACGCACGCCTCGGCGAACTCCTCGACAAGATCGGCCTCGCGCGCAGTGTGGTGAGCGTCATCGGACCGTCGGGCAAGAATCCGCTGTCTTCCGACAAGTCGCACCAGGCGGCGGCGCTCGCTTATGCGAAATGGACCATTGATTGCTCGGCGGCTCTGGGCGCGCCGATCCTCGGCGGCCCGATGCACTCTGAACTCGGCTTCTTCACGGGATCGCCCGCCACCGCCGCCGAGCGCAAGCGGGCGCTCTCCTTCCACCGGCGCGCTGGCGATTATGCCGGGCGCAAGGGTGTCACCTTCGCGCTGGAGGCGTTGAACCGCTTCGAATGCTATTTCCTGAACACGATGGAGCAGTTGAACGACTATCTCGATGAGGTCGGCCATCCGCATGTGCAGGGCATGTACGACACGTTCCACAGCAACATCGAGGAGAAAGACCCCGTCGGCGCGATCAAGACCATCAGGCCGCACATGGTCCACGTCCATATCTCCGAGAATGACCGCGGCACGCCCGGCAAGGGCCATGTGCCGTGGGCAGAGACCTACAAGGCACTGAAAAAGGCGAAATACGACGGCTTCCTCACCATCGAGGCCTTCGGCCGTGCCATGCCGGCACTTGCAGCGGCGACCCGCGTGTGGCGGGACTTCGCGCCAAATCCAGAAGAGGTCTACAAGCTCGGCTTCCGCAATATGAAGCAAGGCTGGGCGAAGGCGTGAAGCCTGTCTACGTCATTGGCACCTGTGACACCAAAGAGGCGGAACTGCACTATGCAGCCGGACGTGTGGCAGCGGCCGGCGCTCCAGCTCTTGTCGTCGATATCTCGACAACGCCCAGCACGGCCAGGGCCGATGTGACGCCAGAGATGGTGGCGCGCCACCATCCGCAAGGTGCCGGTGCCGTTCTGGGCCATGCGGACAGGGGGCGCGCCGTCACCGCCATGGCGGAGGCCCTCACCCAATTCCTGTTGTCGCGCCATGACATCGGCGCCGTCTTGGGGCTCGGCGGCGGCGGCAACACCTCCATGGTGACGGCGGCGATGCGGGTGCTGCCCATCGGCGTGCCCAAGCTCATGGTCTCCACCATGGCGTCGGGCAATGTGGCGCCCTACGTCGGCCCGGCGGACATCATGATGATGCATGCCGTGGCCGATGTGGCGGGCCTCAATGCCATCACCCGCACCGTCATTGGCAACGCGGCGCATGCGGCGGCGGGCATGGCGCTGAATGCCGTGCCGAAACTGGCCGGAGACAGGCGCGCCGTTGGCCTCACAATGTTCGGCGTCACCACAGCGTGCATCACGCAGATCCGCCATCTCATCGAAGGCGATAGCGAATGCTTCGTCTTCCATGCCACGGGAACTGGCGGCCAGTGCCTTGAGAAACTGATCGATTCAGGCCTCGTCACGGCGGCCCTCGACATCACGACAACGGAGGTTGCCGACCACCTGTTTGGTGGCGTCCTTGCCTGTACGCAGGACCGCTTCGGATCGGTGATCCGCACGCAGATCCCCTGGGTTGGTTCGGCCGGTGCCGTGGACATGGTGAATTTCGGCGGGCGCGAAACCGTGCCGCCGCAGCACGCGGGCCGGAATCTTTATGTGCATAACGCGCAGGTCACGCTGATGCGCACGACGGCCGAGGAGAATGCCGCCATCGGCCGCTGGATTATCGAGCGCGTGAACCGCATGGAAGGCCCGGTGCACTTCCTGCTGCCGCTTGGCGGTGTCTCCGCCATCGATCAAGCGGGTAAGCCCTTCCATGATCCCGAGGCAGACCGCGCCCTGTTCCATTCGATCCGGCGCACATGGGTGCCCGCACCCAACCGCCGCTTGATTGAGGTTGACGCACACATCAACGATCCGGCCTTCGCCGAGGCCGCCGTCCACGCTTTCCGCGACATCACCAAAGGACACTAGTGGATTGGCCGGGACAAAAGAGTCCGATTGAAGGTTCCCAACGGCTTGTTGACGTGCGAATCTGAAAGGATGCGCAATGGTATCAGTTTCACCGTTTCCGCCGCCGACTGTCAGCGTCTGCG
>NZ_JBIICB010000266.1:0-5763 GCF_044239095.1 Aestuariivirga sp.
GAGGAATACCGCGTCGGCGGCACCTGCGTCATCCGCGGCTGCGTGCCGAAAAAGCTCTTCGTCTACGCCTCGAAATTCGCCGAGGAGTTCGAGGATGCCGTGGGCTTCGGCTGGACATCGGACAAGGTCTCCTTCGACTGGCCGGCCCTCATCGCCAACAAGGACAAGGAGATCGACCGCCTCAACCGGGCCTATATCCGCAATCTCGAGGCGGCGGGCGCGGAACTGATTGCGGAACGCGCCGTCCTGTCGGGTCCGAACACCGTGTCCCTCGCATCCGGCCGCCAGGTTACGGCGCGCTACATTCTGGTGGCCACCGGTGCTGCTCCCTTCGTGCCGCGCCATCTGCCGGGGCATGAGCTTGCCATCACCTCGAATGAGGCCTTCCATCTCGAAAAGCTGCCCGCGCGCATCGTCATTGTCGGCGGCGGCTACATCGCGGTGGAATTTGCCGGCATCTTCTCAGGCCTTGGCGTCGAAACGATCCTCGTCTGCCGCGGTGAGCAGATCCTGCGCGGCTTCGATGACGAGATCCGCAACCATCTCGCCGCCGAAATGAAGAAGAAGGGCATCGAGATCCGCACCCGCATGGACGTCGCAAGGATCGAGCGTTCCGGCACCGGCGTGCGCGTTACCATGAATGACGGCACGGGCTTCGGTGCAAACCACATCATGTTCGCCACCGGCCGCATTCCCAATGTGACGGGCCTTGGACTTGACGGCCTGGGCGTTGACATGACGGCCCATATGGCCATCAAGGTTGATGCCTATTCGCAAAGCTCCGTGCCCTCGATCTATGCCGTGGGCGATGTCACCAACCGCGTGAACCTCACCCCCGTCGCCATCCGCGAGGGCCATGCCTTCGCCGACACGGTGTTCGGCGGCAAGGACGTGAAGGTCGATCATTCGCTGGTCCCGACTGCGGTCTTCTCCCAGCCCGAGATCGGCACGGTTGGCCTCACCGAGGAGCAGGCACGCCAGGGCTTCCGCGCGGTCGACATTTACAAGACCAGCTTCCGCCCGATGAAGCACACGCTCTCTGGCCGCGATGAGCGCACGCTGATGAAGCTGGTCGTCGATGGCGAAACAGACCGCGTGCTCGGCTGCCACATCTGCGGCACGGACGCCGGCGAAATGGCGCAGCTCTTGGGCATCGCCGTGCGCATGGGGGCGAAGAAGTCAGACTTCGATGCAACACTCGCGGTGCACCCTACGGCAGCGGAAGAACTCGTGACTATGCGCGAGAAGTGGACGGGTTAGAGATCGTCCTTTCCCGCTTCTTCAGCGGGAGAGTGAGGGGACCCAACGAAGCTGGGGAGGGCGAGGGGAAGCAGTCCCACGGCCGCGTTGAAGGAGCCCTCATCCGGCCTGTCGGCCACCTTCTCCCATCGCGTTGCGACGGGAGAAGGGGATAAACACATATCAGCTTTCCCTTCTCCCGTTGCGCAGCAATGGGAGAAGGTGCCCGAAGGGCGGATGAGGGTCTCGCTCCGCGAGTCCCGGGCCTACTGGTCCAGCACCTCGAAATGCGCTTCCGTGGTTACCCCGTTGTTGATCGGCAGCATGTCCTGCGGGCAGGCGGAGAACACGATGATGGCGTCCATCTCGGCGCGGAACACCACATAATCTCCTGGCTTGCACAGGCAGTTGCCCCATTCGAGGCTTCCGTCCGGATTCCACGGAATGTTCATGAACAGGTTCAGCGAATCCGGCGTGTAGGGCATGAACATGCCCAGTTCCGCCAGCCCTGCATGCATGTTGTCACGGCAGTTGTCGTGGTAGTGGGTGCAACCCAGAAGCCCATAGCGTTCATTGTCACAGGGCGCGATCAGCGTGTCATGGCGGCCGGGGCTTGCGTCCTTGGTCATGGTCAGGATGGGCCTGCGGCGGTTGGTGATCATCTTGTCACCTTCCACCGGAAACAGCCTCGTCCAGAAGGCGCGGCAATGTTCCATGCCTAGGTATTCGCGCAGGTCGCCCGCGTTGAATGCCCAGAAATCCACCACCTGGTTGCCATGGGTGTTGATGACTTTCACTGATTGGCCCTTGTTCAGGCGAACGGCCTTGCCGCGGCGGGCCGGAATGGTCTGTAGTGTGGTGGTCACGAAATCCTCCTGCTTATGCCAAGGGTATCCATAATGAAGAAAGACCCGCGCTTCCAGCCTGTCGATGCCGCCGTCACCCCGCGCTTTGCCGGAATAGCAACCTTCATGCGCACCCAGCGCTTCGACGTAACGCCGGAGCTCGATATCGCGCTCGTGGGCGTGCCCTTCGATATCGGCGTCAATCATCGTTCCGGCGCCCGCCAGGGGCCCTCTGCGGTGCGTGAGGCCTCCCGCCTCATCCGCCGGGTGCACAATGTGTCAGCCATTGCACCCTATGACATCTGCAACGTGGCGGATGTGGGCGACGCGCCGGTCAACCCAATCGACCTTCATCGCTCGATCCAGATGATCGAGGATTTCTTTGCGACGATCCATGCCGCAGGCGCGCTGCCGCTGTCCATCGGCGGTGACCACACCGTGCCGCTCCCCATCCTTAGAGCGCTGGCGAAGGACCGCCCCGTCGGCATCTTCCACATCGACAGCCATGCGGACACGCTGGACACGATGGCGGACACGAAGATCAACCATGCCACCACCTTCCGCCGCGGCGTGGAGGAGGGGCTGATCGACCCGAAGCGCACGATCCAGATCGGCCTGCGCGGCTCGCGCTTCTCAGCCGATGACATCAAGTGGGGCGAGGACGCGGGTTTCACCTGCATCACCTTCGAGGATTATGAGCGCATGGGCCGCGAGGCGGTCATCGCGAAGATCCATGACGTGCTGGGAACAGGCCCCACCTACATGACGATCGACATCGACGGCATCGACCCCGCCTGGGCGCCGGGCACGGGTGTGCCCGAAATCGGCGGGCTCACACCGCGCGAAGTGCAGGTCATGGTCCGCAGCCTGCAGGGCAAGCATCTGGTCGGCGGCGATATTTGCGAGGTCGCCCCCTGCTATGACCCCACCGGCATCACGGCAGTAACCGCCGCCAACCTGATGTGGGAGATGCTCTGCGTCCTGGCCGATTCAAAGGCCAAGCGGGGGTAACACGCCAGGCGGGCCCGCCTTGTCCATTTCCCTCAAGCCGGCTGCGCGGCTTGAGGGGCCAGCCATGGGTGGCGCGCCAGGGAGATGCCGGCGTCCCGGAAGGCCTTCAGCAGCCGGCTCCGGGCCGCGCGTTCGATCTCGCCGGGGTCGCGCGGCAGGGCGGTGAACAGGAACTGCACCACGATCGCGGTGTCGGTCACATCCTTCACGCCCTGCACCTTGAGCGGGTCCAGCAGCCGGTCGCGATAGTCCTCCTTCAGTTCCGCCGCCACATTCGCCGTCACGCGGCGAACGTCTTCGAGGTCGGCGTCGCGGTCGAGGCTCATCGTGAATTTAACCGTCGACCAGTCGCGGCTGAAGTTCACGATCTCGCCGATCTGCCCGAAGGGCACCGTGAAGATCTGCCCGTCCTGATGGCGCAGCCGCACTGAACGCAGCGTGAAGCCCTCAACCGTGCCCCGCGAATTGCCGCAGACGATGTATTCGCCGATGCGGAAGGAATCCTCGGCGAGGAACAGCACGCCGGTGACAATGTCCTTCACCAGCGCCTGGCTGCCGAAGGAAATGGCAAGCCCGATCACCGAAGCGCCCGCCAGCAAGGGCGTGATGTTGAAGCCGAGATGCGAGAGCACCAGAAGCGAGATCATCACGGCGATCAGCACATTGACAGAGATGCGCAGGATGGGGATCAGCGTGCGCAGCCGCGAGGAGCCATCTGGCGAAGGTGCGATGTCGCCATCCTCATTCACCTTGGTTGCCGCCTTCGGTTGCATGGCCAGGTATCTGGCTGCCGCATAATTCACGTAAGTTATCGCCATGTAGATGGCGAACAGCGCGGCGAGCGGCTCCACGGCATAGATCGCAAGACGGCTCCATTGCGCTTGCGTCATGACGTGCAGCGCGTCGACGGCCCACAGCCGGGTGAAATAGACCGCCGCGGCCAGCGTGATGAACATCCGGAACATCTGGCTCACCAGCCCCGGCAGTTTGGGGAATGTGCGCGTCGCCGTCTGGCCTTCGGGCTCGCTGCGCCGGCCAATGAATTCCGCAAGAGCACAGATCAGGATCATCAACAGAACCGCGCGTACCGTTGCGGTGAGTGCCGCCACCACGCCCGGGTGTCCAGTCACCGCGCCATAGGCATGGATGGCCGAAATCAGCAGCACACTCGCCCCGGCAAGTCCCAGCCAGTTCGCCGCCAGCCAGCGCCTCAGCGGAGACACGCCCGCCCCCATGGCAGTGTTCTCGATCCAGCGGCGCACAGCATGCCGCGCCGGAATGGCCGCCGCGAAGAAACTCGAGACGAACAGCAGATTGTTGATCAAGAGCCCCGCCGCAATCACCGGGGCGGGCTGATTGTTGGCGATTGGAATGGCGATCCACGAACGCAGCACGACGATGGCCAGCATGGTCGCGAACAGGCGCATGGCCAGCCGCGCGTCGCCGTCGTCCAGTGGCACGATGCGGTAGGCAGGCTCCGCCGGGCGGAACCAGATCAGGAACAGCGTATAGAACAGCGCGAACTGTGCTCCGCCCATCAACAGCCAGTGCCCCACTGTGCCCTGCATGCCGATGCCGTTGAACAATCGCGTGGCAGTATAAACCGTCACCATCCAGAATGCCGCAAAACCGATCATGCTGGCCGTGGCGCGGCGCAGGATCTGGCCGATGGTGGCAGTCCCGTCCGTCGCCTCCGTGCCCGGCAGCAGCCACCGCGCCAGCCACGACGTGCCGTAGCCCAGCGCCGCTGCCCCGGCAAAGATCAGCGCCACCACCCCAAGGAAGGCCACGGGGCCGTGCCCCTGCGGCCGGCCGTCAACCCGTGAGATGATGCTGCCGATTTCCCCGGCAAGCGCCGGGTAGGCGCGCAGCGTGTTTTCAAACTGCTCGAAAAACTGAAACCCCTTTTCCTGCAAATAGGGCGCGAAGCCTTCCTCGAGGGTTTCACCTGGCGTTGGGGCAACCGGTGCCGCCGGGGGCTGGCCGGCCTTCATTTCCTTCAGAACCGCCCCGGTGACCTGCTCCACGATCTGGTTCACCTGCCCTTCGCTCAGCGTGACGGGGGCCTCTTCCTGGGCCCGGGCAGCAGAAACCGGCAGCAGCAGCGCCATCACCAGCGCCACCCATCCCAAACCCCGGTTTTTCAAAAAGGAATTAAACACAACCAATTGTAGCATCGAGTTGGTGTTGAGAATAGTCAACGGAGGACAATCGGGTGAGATTTGCCGTCTTCCGCCCGGCCCTTGTTTCAGTCCGTTGCAGGGCAGGGCCGGGGGCATTCCATCGGCGCTTTATCCATGCCCAAAACCTGCCCGCGCGCGTTCCGGCCAGGTGGAACCACCTGGCCGGAAAGAACTCGCGCAAGATCAATTGCTTGAGCATGATCTTGCCGCAAAAGTGGTTTCCACTTTTGGCGATCATGCTCCAGCGCGCGTTCCGGCCAGGTGGAACCACCTGGCCGAAAAGAACTCGCGCAAGATCAATTGCTTGAGCATGATCTTGCCGCAAAAGTGGTTTCCACTTTTGGCGATCATGCTCTAGAAGCCGCATAAACCTTTGATCTGGATCCGAGCCGCCCCAATGTCTGACGATAAAACGCAGAAGACCGACCGCTACCGCGATACCGTGTTCCTGCCGAAGACTTCCTTCGCCATGAAGGCGGGCCTGC
>NZ_JBIICB010000267.1:0-5758 GCF_044239095.1 Aestuariivirga sp.
ATGCGGAAGCCTCAGGCCGATCTCGTCCACAATCGCCGGCATGGGCGCTGCCGCCGTGCGGATTCCGGCGCGCAGCTTGGCGGAGCGCGCACGCGGGTTCCGCGCGGCCTCCTCGCTACTCGCGGCGATGTGGCCCTTGAACGGCAGCTCAAAGGAAGGCGCCTCGCTCTCCACAACACCCGGCAGATGGCGCGAGCCCGATGGCAGCTTGCCCCCGCGGGAGGCGAAGAAGCGCTTCACGATCCGGTCCTCGAGCGAATGGAACGTCACCACCACGAGGCGGCCGCCCTCGCGCAGCATCCGCTCGGCTGCATGCAGCGCCTCGACCAGCTCGTCGAGCTCGCCGTTCACATGGATGCGCAGCGCCTGGAAGGTGCGGGTGGCGGGGTGGATCTTGTCCGGCCGCGGGCGGCCGGTGGCGCGCTCGATGGCCCTGACCAGCCCCAGAGTCGAGGTGATCGGCGCTTCCGCGCGCGCCGCAACGATGGCCTTTGCGATGGCGCGCGCCTTCGGCTCCTCGCCGAAAACATAGATGATGTTGGCGAGCGTCTCCTGCGGCAGCGTGTTCACCACGTCCGCGGCCGAGGGGCCGTGCTGCGCCATGCGCATGTCGAGCGGCCCGTCGCGCAGGAAGGAAAAGCCTCGTGCCGCCTCGTCGATCTGCATGGATGAGACGCCAATGTCGAGCACCACGCCATCAATGGCGGCCTCGCCCGCGAGGGCCTCCATGTCGGCAAAGCGGCCCTCGCGCAGCGTGAGCCTTCCGCCATAGGCCGTGGCCAGGGCCTGCCCGCCGCGGATCGCCGCCGGGTCACGGTCAATGGCGATGACATTCGTGTGGGCGGCGTCGAGAATGGCGCGCGAATAGCCACCGGCGCCAAAGGTGCCGTCCACATAGGTGCAGCCGTCGCGCGGCTGAAGTGCATCCAGCACTTCGGCCAGCATCACGGGCACGTGGGCTGAGGCATTTGCGGGTTGGGCGGCGGCCATCCGGAGACCAGGAAACAGGGTGAACAAGGCGTTAAACGACAGGCTGACATTGCCCGCGCCCTGCTTAACAATTGGTTTCAATTTCGATTCAGCAAGGGATGATGCCAGCCGGCCTGTAAGCCGGGTTCTGTCCCTGCGGGTTGCCCCACAATCGATGACCATTCATCTGGAGCGCCCGTCGCCGGACGCTTCACGCAACCTACCCGAGTGGCTGGGCCGGAAACAACCCTGACCCTCCTTACGGAAGGCCGCGCCACCCCTATTCGGTCTTGCTCCCGGTGGGGTTTGCCATGCCAGCCTCATTGCTGAGGCCGCGGTGCGCTCTTGCCGCACCATTTCACCCTTGCGTCAGGCCGAAGCCCGGTTCCGCGGTATCATTTCTGTGGCACTTTCCCTGGGGTCGCCCCCGCCGGGCGTTACCCGGCACCGTATTTCCATGGAGCCCGGACTTTCCTCCCCCGCACCCTTTCGGGCGTAGCGGCAGCGGTCATCCAGCCAGCTGGCAGGGGTGAGGTAGGCGCTTGAGAGCGGAATGGCAATGCGCTTGTTGCCATGCCTGTTGCCATGCCTGTTACCATGCCCGCCCTCACCCCTCGAACACCACCCGCCCATCACACACTGTCATCCGCGGCATGATCCCCTTGAAGGACGCGGGCTCCGTGGCCTCAAGGTCCACCGGCAGCACGCAGATGTCGGCCAGCATGCCCTCCCGCAGCACGCCCGTCTTCTGCTCCATGAACCCCGCATAGGCGCCATCCGCCGTGTAGGAGCGCAGCGACTGGGCCAGGCTCTGGCGGTTGTCGGGCATATCGCCGGTCCAGCGGCCGCGCGTCATGGCGGACTGGATCGACCACAAGGGGTCGATGTCGGAGACTGGCCAATCGGTGCCGAAGACGATCCTCGCCCCCGCCTCCCGCAGCGCCGTCCAGGCGAAGGCATATGGCCAGCGCGCAGCGCCGATCCGGGAGAGATAGGGTTCAAGCGGCAGGCCATGGCAGCCCGGCGGATGCGGCGGCTGCATGGACGCAATAACACCCAGCTCCGCAAAGCGCGCAATGTCGCCGGGGTGAATGACTTCGATGTGTTCCACCCGGTGGCGCGAGTCGCGGCGGCCATTGGCCCGCATGGCTGCCTCATAGCCGTCGAGCACGATGCGGACCGCCCCGTCGCCGATGGCATGGACGGCAATCTGCAGCCCGCGCCGGTCGGCTTCCACCGCGATCCCGGCGAAGCGGGCGGGCGTGAACAGGGGCTCGCCCTTCCAGCCCGGCCGGTCGGCATAGTCGTCGAGCATCACCGCCGTCCCGGAATCGGTGACGCCATCCACGAACAGCTTGACGAAACCTGCGCACAGCATGTCGGAGCCATAGCGCGCCGCCATCTGGCTGGCCTTCTCCAGCATGGCGATGTCCATGAAATTCTTGAAGTGGAAGGGCACCCTCACGCGCGCGGTGAGCTCACCACGCCTGTGCAATTCTTCAAGAAGTTCAAGCGTATAGACGTTTCCGTCCATGTTCTGGATGAAGGTGATGCCGTGCCGCGCGGCGTGCGCCAGCCCTTCCCGCATCATGGCGAGATCGCTCTCGAACTCCGCCTTCTCCGGATAGGGCTCCGGCTCCCCGCCGGTCATCAGCCCCAGCCTGTCCCGCATGCCCTTGCGCGACAAGGCGCGAACCGGGTTGAAGGCCTCGCCCTCGCGCAGTTCGCCCAGCGCCAGGCCGTCCGGGCCCATCACGATCTCGTTGCCGGGCCCCAGGTCGCGGCCTCCAAGAAGCCCCGCTTTCTCGAGCGCCACCGTGTTGGCCCAGGCCGTATGATGGTCCGGCGAGAAGAGCAGCATCGGCCGGTCCTTGACGATCCGGTCGAGGTGGTGGCGGGTAAGCGGCTCGTCCTCGCCGATGATCACGTAGTCGGCCTGCTCGCCCACGATCAGGTCGTCGCCGGGGTGGGCGCGGACATAGGCCTCGGTGCGCGCCTTGAGTTCCGCAAAGCCCCGCGTGCCGAAGAGCTGCAGGTGCCCGAGCTCCGCCGCGCCTGCGAAGAGATGCATATGCCCCTCGACGAAACCGGGGATCACCGTGCCCCCGCCCGCATCCACCACGCGGGTCAAGGGCCCCACCTCGGACATCACGTCAGCATGAGTCCCCAACCGCATGATTCGATTCCCGGAAACGGCAATGGCCCCGGCGCGCGGCCGGGCCTCGTCCATGGTGAGGACGCGGGCATTGGTGATGATGAGCGAGGCTGTCATGCGATCAATCGGCTCCGGTTGAATCGATGTCTGAGACTATGCGGCGAAGTCCATGTGCGCCAACGGTTTTCGGCGTCAAGGCTTCGCGCCGCGCGATATTGCCACTTTCCCCTTGCCGGAAGAGCCGATAGATAGGCGGTCTAACCGCAGGTTCCCCGGTCATGTTCCGCCACGTTCCGTTTCTTCTCGCTCTCGGCCTTCTTGCCGGAGCCGCCCACGCGCAGGAGCGCGAATGGATGCTCGATGCGAGCGATCAGGACGCCTACCTGATTTTCGGCGTGCCCGAGACGGACGATGTCGGCGTCAGCCTGTGGTGCCGGATCGGCAAGGGCGCGGTCAACATCTACCTGCCCGTCGCCACGCAGCGCTTGACGGCGGATCAGAACGCCAGCGAGGACAATGCGGCCCCCCTCACCATCGCCGCCGGTGGAGAGATGGCCACCTTCCGCGGCAAGGCGGACATCAACCGCGAGGCCGATGTCTCCAGCCTCGAGGCCGAGATTGAGGACGGACACCCGCTCATCACGGCTCTCCGGGGCGCAGACCGCTTCACCGTGAAGGCCGGCGGATCAGACGTCATCTTCCCGCTCTTCAATGCGGATGTTGAGGGTCTGCTGGCACTCTGCCGCAAGCCCTGATCAGGGATCGAGCGCTGCCACCAGCCGCTCCGCATTGCGCAGCGCTGCGCGGTCCGGCGGGCAGCCGGTCTGGTCCGGCTGGAAATGCCGGCGGAAAGCATCCGTCACCTTCAGCGTAACCTCGTCGCATTCGCCAGTCTCGCCGATGCCATAGCCATAGCGCGCCAGCAGGCGCTGGTAGCTCCGCAGTTCGTCACCGGTCAGCGGTGTGGCGTCGGGGGCGTCCGGCGGCACCCAGTGGCCGATGCCATGCGCGTGGAGCCGCGCCCAGCCGAACCGCTCGCCGGGGTCGATCTTGCGCCCGGGCGCCACGTCGGAGTGGGCAAGCACATGCTCGGGCGGAATGGCATGGCGCGAGAGAATGTCGCCGCACAGCGCAATCACAGCCTCCATCTGAGCTTCCGGGAAATCGCGGTAGCCCAGCCAGTGGCCCGGGTTGTGGATCTCGATCCCGATCGAGCGCGAGTTGGTGTCGGTCTCGCCCTTCCAGGACGACACACCGGCATGCCAGGCGCGCATCTCCTCCCCCACCATCTGGGTAATCGCCCCATCCTCACCGACGAGATAATGGCAGGAAACGCCGGAGTCAGGGCTGCACAGCAGTTCGCAGGCGGCATCCGCACTCGTCATGCCGGTATAGTGGAGAATGAGCATGTCGACCACGCGGCCATTGCGCCGCGGCTCGATGTTTGCGGCCGCCACCAGCCGCCGGGCGAGCGGCGAGAAGATCACACTGCCTTCTCCTTCATGATCCGGTCATAGGCCTCGTTGACCGTCTGCAGGCGCCCCGTGGCAATCGCGATCATCTCCTCGGGCACGCCCGCCGCAATGTGGCGGTCCGGGTGGTTTTCGCGCACCAGCTGGCGATAGCGGCGGCGGATCTCCTCCTCTGGTGCATCGCGTCTTACGCCGAGGATCAGGTAGGGATCGTCCTTCGCCGCCACATGGCGCGCGCGGATGCGGGCAAAGTCGGCATCAGTGAAGTCGAAGATCCCGGCCACCTGCCTGAGAAAGCCATGTTCGTCGGGGTGGAAGGCATTGTCAGCCTTGGCGATGTGGAACAGCCCATCGAGCACGTCCTCAAGGATCTCATGCTGCGCACCGAACAGCCGCGCGATCTGGCGTGCATAGGTCTCGAAGCCGGCGGTATCCTGTTTGGCGAGGTTGAAGACGCGGGCAACGGCTGCAAGCTCGCCCTCGGGGATGTGGAACACCTGCTTGAACGCGGCGATCTCGCTCTCGCTCACCACGCCATCCGCCTTCGCCATCTTGGCGCCGAGCGCGATCATGCCGATGGTGAAGGCCAATGACTTCTCAGGCGGCGTGGGGTTGCGCGCGATGACGGATTGCAGGAAGGCCCCGACCGACTCGCCGATCGATGCGATGACCTCGGCGATGCGTGTCCAGATCGACATCGGAGGGCGGGTTTCGGGCCTCAGTGTTTCTTGAAGTAGTAGGACAGGTTGAACACCGGCACGTCAATGTCCTTGCCAGACGCCAGCAGCCGCTCCACGTGCCAGGCGCGGCCGGCCGTCCATATGGTGGCCCACACCACGGGAATGACACCCAGCGCCATCACCGCATACATCACGAAGTCCGGAACGCCGATGAGCTTGGCAAAGGCCCAGACCGTCGACACCATGGCGGAACCGAGGAAGCAGAGTATCAACAGGGTCGCGCCGGAGGCGGCCAGGAAGCTGCCAAAGGGACTGAAGCCCTGGGCGCTGCCCTTGGGCGGCGTCTCAGGGGCGATGATTTCCTGATCCATGTTCTTCTCGTTCATGGGCGCTGATATGCGCCGGATGGGGCCGGATTGCAACAGATGCGCCACGCCTACCTGCAATAGCTGCTGCCACTGCGGCGGTTCTGCAGGTCGAGG
>NZ_JBIICB010000268.1:0-5750 GCF_044239095.1 Aestuariivirga sp.
GTCCGCTGCGACGGCTCCAAAACAATCCTAACAGCAGGCTTGCCCATCTCATGCCCCCAAATCAAATCAGGGCATGATCATACATATTTATCGATCAAGACACTAGCGCGCCCTCCGACCAGGTGGACACTCTCGCGTCAGGCGCGTGACACCGCGCCGTTTGGGTGGCGTGTGATGCACCCGGCGAGCGAGAGTTCCAACAGCAGCGCTGACAGGGTTGAGGCGTCGAGGCCGCTTTCCCGCATCAGGTCATCGGTGTCGATCGGGGTGGGCGAGAGCAGTTCGAGCAGACGCTTGGCCTCCGCCGGGTCGGTTTCCCGCGGCAGCAGCGGCGGCGGGTCGGGCTCGAAGAAGCTCATCTGCCGTGAGCGTGGTTGATCCGTCAGCTGGTCGATGACATCGCGGGCCGAAAGCAGGATCGTCGCGCCATCGCGGATCAGCCGGTTCGTTCCCTCGCAGCGCGGATCAAGCGGCGAGCCCGGCACGGCGAATACATCGCGCCCCTGTTCGGATGCAAAGCGCGCGGTGATGAGCGAGCCGGAACGCACCGCGGCCTCCACCACGATCAGCGCGCGCGCAATGCCGGAGATGATACGGTTGCGGCGGGGGAAAAAGTCCGCCTTGGGCTCCGTCCCCGGCACCTGCTCGGACACGATGACGCCGCGCTCCGCGATTGCCGCATGGAGTGCGGCATTCTCCGGCGGATAGATCACGTCGATACCGCCCGCCACCACAGCGATCGTGCCCGTATCAAGCGACGCCTCATGGGCCGCCGTGTCAATGCCGCGGGCGAGGCCGGAGACGATCACATGGCCTTCCCCGCCGATCTCCCGCGCCATCTGCCGGGTGAATTTCCGCGCGATGGCGGAGGCATTGCGCGCGCCGACGATAGCAACGCCACTTTTCCCAAGCAAGGTAAGGTCGCCCTTCGCACAGATCAGCGGCGGTGCCGTATCCGCTTCGCGCAGCAGCGGCGGATAATCGGGCTCCCCCATGGCGATGAAGCGCGCGCCGATTGCTGCCGCATTGGCCAAGTCGCGCTCGGCAGCCTCCGTGCCATAGATGCGCGGGGGACGGCTCAACCCGCCTTTGCGCGTCAGATCGGGCAGGGCGCGCAAGGCTTCGCCCGCCGTCCGAAATCGTTTTAGGAGTGTCTTGAAGGTGGAGGGTCCGACGTTTTCGCTCCTCGAGAGGCGCAGCCAGTCACGGCGCTCCTCGTCGCTGAGCGCGCCCTTCATGCAGGCTTGGACTTTCCGATGCGGGGCTCTCCACCCTTGAGGATGCGCGCGATGTTGGCCCTGTGCGTGATGAACACGGCAACTCCCATGATGGCGGCAGGAAGGATCAGATCACTCCGCCCCACGCCCCATGCGGCCACGGGCGATAGCAGGCTGGCTGTGAGGGCGGAAAGCGAGGAGATGCGGAACAGCCCGGCCATCACGATCCACACCGTGATGAAGATCAGCCCCAGCGGCCAGAACAGACCGAACAGCACGCCGATGCTGGTGGCCACACCCTTGCCGCCCTTGAACCCCAGCCACATCGGAAACAGATGCCCGAAGAACGCCGCAAGCCCGGCGAGGACCGCCGCCTGCGGCCCGAACAGCCAGCCCATCAGCAGGGCAGGGACGGTGCCCTTCAGCGCATCGAGAACAAGCGTGAGGGCAGCCACCTTCTTGTTGCCGGTGCGCAGCACATTGGTGGCCCCGATGTTGCCGGACCCGATCGAGCGGATATCGCCCAGCCCCGCCGACTTCGTCAGGATCAGCCCGAACGGAATCGTGCCGCAGAGATAGCCGAAGACCAGCGAAACGATCATGTCGAGTGCAGACATCCATTCCCTCTTGTTCAGTTTCCCCTTCTCCCGTTGCGCCAGCAATGGGAGAAGGTGCCCGAAGGGCGGATGAGGGCCTCTGTCCGCGAGTCCTGCCACTTGAAAGGGACCCTCATCCGGCCTGTCGGCCACCTTCTCCCATCGCGTCGCGACGGGAGAAGGGAACCTTCTTATCAGCGAGCGTAAGCGTAAACGCTCTCGCCCGCAACGATGGTCTCCACCGCGCGGCCTTCCAGCGTGCGGTGCTCGAAGGGGGAGTTCTTGGCGCGGGAGCGCAGCGTGTCCTCCTCCACCGTCCACGACAGGTTGAGGTCGATCAGCGCGAAATCCGCCGGAGCCCCCGGCGCCAGCCTTCCTGCCTCGAGCCCGAGGATTTCGGCAGGCCGGGATGACATGGCCTCCACCAGCCGCGACAGCGGCATGTGTTCATTGTGATGCAGTCCGAGTGCGGCAGAGAGCATGGTCTCCAGCCCCACCGCGCCAAAGGCTGCCTCGGCGAAGGGAAGCCGCTTGGTGTCCGCACTCTGCGGGTCATGGCCGGAGACGATCACATCGATGGTGCCATCTGCCACGGCCTCCACCAGTGCCCGCCTGTCATCCTCGGAACGCAATGGTGGCGAGAGCTTGAAGAAGGTGCGATAGGCCCCGATGTCATTCTCGTTCAGCACCAGGTGATGCACCGAGACGCCGCAGGTGACCGGCAGGCCGCGCGTCTTGGCCGCGCGCATCACCTCGACCGACAGCGCACTTGAAATCTGCGAGGCATGATAGCGTGCGCCCGTCATCTCGACGAGGCGCAGGTCGCGCTCCAGCATGATCACTTCCGCCATGGCGGGATTGCCGGAAAGCCCCAGCCTGCTCGCCGCCTCACCCGCATTCATCACGCCGGAACACAGCATCGGCTCTTCCACATGCTGCACCACCAGCATGTCGAAATCCTTGGCATAGGTCAGCGCACGGCGGAACACATTGGCATTGGCAACGGCCTTCGTGCCCTCGGTGATCGCGACCGCGCCTGCTTCCTTGAGAAGGCCGATCTCCGTCATCATCTCGCCCGCCAGCCCCTTGGTGATGGCCGCCATGGGGGCGACCCTCACCGAAGCCGTATCGCGCGCGCGCCTGAGGATGAAGTCGACGATTGCGGCATCATCGATGATGGGTTGCGTGTTGGGCATCACGATCATCGTCGTGACACCACCTGCCGCCGCGGCCTCCGACGCGCTGGCCAGCGTCTCGCGATATTCGAGGCCCGGTTCGCCGGTGAATACCCGCATGTCGATGAGGCCGGGAATGAGGGTCAGGCCCCGGCAGTCCGTCACGGATGTGCCGCTTCCCACACTGTCGCGCGTCACCTTGGGTCCCACGCCCAAGATCCAGCCATCCTCGATGAGGATTCCTCCCGCGCCGTTCAGCCCCTGGGCCGGGGCCACGATATGCGCGTTCACGAAGGCCCTGCGTGAACTCTTCATGCAGCACCTCCGCCATCCATATTGCGCGACAGCGCATCGAGCACCGCCATGCGCACGGCAACGCCCATCTCCACCTGCTCACGGATCACCGATTGCGCGCCATCGGCCACATCCGAGTCGATCTCGATGCCGCGGTTCATGGGGCCGGGGTGCATTACCATCGCGCCGGGCTTGGCAATCTTCAGCGTCTCGGCATTGAGGCCGTAGAAGCGGTAATACTCGCGGATCGAGGGCACGAAAGCGCCCGTCATCCGTTCCAGCTGCAGCCGTAGCATCATCACCACGTCCGCACCCTTAAGGCCTGTTTCCATGCTGCGGTGAACCTCGACGCCGAAGTTCGCAACACCTGACGGAAGCAGCGTCGAGGGTGCGACCACCCGCACATGCGCGCCCAGCTTGTTGAGGAGGTGGATGTTGGAGCGTGCCACGCGCGAATGCAGCACATCCCCGCAGATCGCCACGATGAGGCCCTCGAACGTCTCCTTGTGGCGGCGGATGGTGAGCGCATCGAGCAGTGCCTGTGTGGGGTGCTCATGCTGCCCGTCACCCGCGTTGATCACCGCGCAGGAGACCTTCTGCGCCAGCAGCTCCGCCGCACCTGATGACTGGTGCCGCACCACGAGGAAATCCGGCTGCATGGCATTGATGGTCATCGCCGTGTCGAGCAGCGTCTCGCCTTTCGAGACGGCGGAGGTGGCGACTGCCATGTTCATGACGTCCGCGCCCAGCCGTTTCCCCGCGATCTCGAAGGAGCTTTGCGTTCTGGTCGAGGCCTCGAAGAACAGGTTCACCTGGGTGCGCCCCTGCAGCACCGGCTGGCGCTTGTCGCTCTGGCGGCTCAGGCCCACATAGCGGTCGGCGAGGTCGAGGATGCGGATGGCTTCGAGGGAGGAAACATCATCAATGGCCAGCAGGTGCTGGGCCTTGAGGAGCGGCGGACGGGGTTCGCGTGTCATTAAAGCCGGGTGTGTAAGCACTTCCCGCCCGGCCCGCAAGCGGCATCTCAGCCCGCTCCACCGGCAAGGTAAATCACCAGCGGAATGCTCAGCGCCGCCGCGATCACCTGCAGCGTCAGCATGTTGGCGACCATCGGCGCGTCACCCCCCATCTGCCGCGCCAGCACATAGGCGCCCGACCCCGTGGGCACCGCCGCGCACAGCATGGCCACCGCGAAGGCCTGCCCCTCCACCCCCATCAGCATCAGCGTTCCCGCCATGATGAGCGGCATGGCCAGAAGCTTGAGCACCACCGCAGTGGCAACCGGTGGCCATCCTGCGATGGCCTCCCCCAGCCTGAGCCCCGCGCCAACCGTCAGCAGCGCCAGCCCCAGCGCGCCGCGCCCGATCATGTCCAGCACCTGCAGCGCCATGCCGGGCAGTTCCAGCCCCGACAATTGCCACGCCACGCCACCCAGCGAGGAAAACACGAAAGGGTTGCGCAGGATGGAAAGAAGCAACGTCTTGGCCGAAACCTTCGCCTCATGCGCATAGCGCGCCATCACGATGACGCAGAGGATGTTGAGCAGCGGCGTCATCGCCGCCGCACTGACAGCCCCCAGCGAAAGGGCCGCCGGCCCGAACTGCAGCGGAATAATCGCGAAGGCAATGAAGGTGTGCCAGCGCGCCGCGCCCTGAACGAGGCTGGTGAACTGCGGGCCCCCCATGCCCAGACCTTTCATCATAGGCCTGCTGAAGATCACGAGCAGGGCGATCATCACCACCACCGCCAGCATCATGGCGCCCGCCATGCGCAGCACCGGCACGCCGGTGAAATCCGCCGCCGCGATCTCCTTGAAGATGATGGCGGGGAACAGCACGAAGTAGCAGATCTGGTCCAGCCCCGCCCACTGCGCCTCGCCGATCACGTTGAACCGCCTGAGCGCGAAACCAATCAGGATCACGATGAAGACCGGCAGCAGGGCAAGAAAGATCGTGGTCATCTGAGCGAGTCGAGTGCCGCCTGCAGGATCCACGCGGCGGCCAGCTTGTCGATCACCTGGTCCCGCTTCGCGCGCGAGGCATCGGCCTCAATCAGCATCCGCTCCACCGCCGCCGTGGACAGCCGCTCATCCCAGAACACAATCTGCACCGGAGAGAGCTTCGCGAAATTCCGCGCAAAGGCCCGTGTCGACTGGCAGCGCGGCCCCTCGGTCCCGTCCATGTTGACGGGCAGCCCCAGCACGATGAGCCCGATGTTTTCAGCCTGGATGATCGCCAGCAGCCGCTCCGCATCCTGGGTGAACTTCTTGCGTGCGATGGTCTCGATCGGGGTCGCGATCATCCGCGTCCGGTCGCTCGTTGCAACGCCGATGGTCTTGGTGCCGAGGTCGAGCCCCATCAACCGCCTGTCGGCGGGAATGGCGGCGAGTGCGTCACGCAGTGAGATGTCGGTAGCGGCCATCTGGCTCCCTTCAGTCCCTTCTCCCGTTGCGGCACGCAATGGGAGAA
>NZ_JBIICB010000035.1:0-22933 GCF_044239095.1 Aestuariivirga sp.
CGCGAATAATGCCCTGAGATCAAATGCTGAATTCTCCCCTCCGATCTTGGCGTATGTTGCTGCCCTTGGCAGCCGTTCTGCTTCTCGCCCTGCTCTGGACAGTCTATTGGTCCGTTGCGTCCGGGGTCGCCGAGCGCCGGTTTGCCGAAGAGCGTGCGAGGCTCGCAGCCGAGGGTGTAACCCTCGCTTGCGCCAGAGAGGATTGGGGCGGCTATCCCTTCCACTTCGAACTCACCTGCAGTTCTCCCGCGCTGGAGTGGGAGAACCGCGGACGCGTCGAGGCTTCCGGACTCCTACTGACAGCACTGGCCTACGCACCCTGGCAGATCGTGGCTCTGCTCGATGGGCCAAGCAATTTCACCGCGACAGGCGTTCGCGAAGGTACCGCAAGCCACCAAAGGGCCATAGCTACACTTACCTATGACCAAGACTGGAAACTCAAGATTTCAGCCGAGATTCCCGCACTGTCGATACCAGGCCTCGGCAGCGCGGCACTGCTGATGCTGCACACCAGGCCTTCGGCAACGGGCGGCACGGACATCGCGGTCTCAGCACGGGACGTCAAACTCCAGCTGCCGGGCAAGCCATCCCTCTCGATGGCGGAGGGCGAGTTCCTGGGAATACTGTCGTCCGGCAGGACGCTGAAGGTAGAGCGGTTCCATTTGCAGCAAGACGCGGTGAACTACTCAGGATCCGGTTCAGTCGGTCTGGATAACGTGAATAGACTCTCCGGCAAGCTCGATACACAAACGAATGACCTTGATGGGTTGCTGACCATCCTCTCGCCGCACCTTCAACTCACGGAAGAGAAGAAAGCTGGCCTTCGCGCCATGCTCGGACTGCTGGGGAACGAAGCCAGGGCACCGCTCATAGCAAAAGACGGCATACTCTATCTCGGCCCCTTCAAGCTCACCGAACTCCAACCGCTATACTAGCGCGTTCCGACCATGTGCAAACACCTGGTCAAAAAGAACTCGCGCAAAATCATGCTCGAGAACCCTAAGGTTTTGGACCGCCACGGCCGAAATCGGGCGCCGCGGTATCCTGACCAGCGGCGATGATGCCACGGCGGATCTGCCGGGAGCGGGAAAAGATGCTGAACAGCGTATCGCCATCGCCCCAGCGGATCGCACGCTGCAGGGCAGAAAGATCTTCGGAAAAGCGGCCGAGCATTTCGAGCACGGCATCCTTGTTGTTCAAGAACACATCGCGCCACATTGTCGGATCGGAGGCCGCTATGCGGGTAAAGTCCCGGAAGCCACCGGCGGAGTATTTGATGACTTCAGAGGAAGTGACTTCCTCAAGGTCCGCCGCGGTCGAGACGATGTTGTAGGCGATGAGATGAGGAAGATGGCTGGTGATCGCGAGCACCAGGTCATGGTGCTCAGGCGTCATGATCTCGACATTCGAGCCGCAGGCCCGCCAGAACGCCGATAGCCGCTCCACAGCCAGAGGGTCCGCGCCGGGGAGCGGCGTCAATATGCACCAGCGATTGATGAAGAGTTCGGCAAAGCCCGATTCAGGACCGGACTGTTCCGTCCCCGCGATCGGATGGCCAGGAATGAAATGAACCCCGGGGGGCACATGTCCCTCGACGTCACGGACCACCGCACCCTTCACCGAACCGACGTCGGTAAGAATCGCGCCCGGCTTCAGCGCCGGCGCAATCTCCGCAGCCAATGCGGCATAGGTGCCAACCGGCGAGCAGAGGATCACGAGATCCGCATCCTCGACTGCCGCTCCTGGCGAGGGAAAAACGGCATCTACCAATCCGATGTCCTTGGCCTTGGTGCGTGTCGCTTCGCTTCTCGCAAAGCCAGTAATTTCTCCTGCAAGTTCCTTCCGCCGCATCGCATGGGCGAGCGAGGATCCAATGAGCCCGATTCCGATCAGAGCGACGCGCCGGAACTGGGCGCTCATGACATGAACGCCTTCAGGCAGCCGACAAGACCTTGATTCGCCTCCTGCGATCCCACAGAGATCCGCAAGGCACCCCGCAGGCCATAGGCATCCATGCGGCGAACGACAAAACCATGAGCCTGGAGATAAGAATCGGCGGCGTGCGCGTTGCGGGCCTCATCCGCAGGAAAATGGACCAAAACGAAGTTGCCAACACTCGGCGTCACCTCGAGGCCAAGTCGTGTGAGTTCAGTGGAAAGCCAGTCAAGCCAAACATCATTATGGGCGATGGCGCCTTCGACGAAATCCTGATCGGCCATGGCCGCGGCACCCGCCGCAATGGCCGGCCCGCTGATGTTGAAGGGTCCGCGCACCCGGTTCAGCACATCGGCGACATGCGCCGGGCAGTAAGCCCAGCCAAGACGCAGCGCAGCCAGACCGTAGATCTTGGAGAACGTGCGTGTCATCACGACGTTCGAGGTCGTGGCAACAAGCTCAATCCCGGCCTCGTAATCGTTGCGGCGCACATATTCCGCATAGGCTGCATCGAGCACAAGAAGCACACCGGCCGGCAGCCCTGCATGCAAGCGCCGGACTTCGCTAAAGGGAAGATAGCGGCCCGTCGGATTGTTGGGATTGGCGAGAAAGACCATGCGCGTCTTGCCGGTCACCCGCGCAAGAATGGCGTCCACATCGGCAAGGTAATCCGTTTCAGGGGCAACCACGGGTGTGGCGCCGCTGGATTGGATCGCAATCGGGTAGACCAGAAAGCCGTACTGGCTGTAAATCGCCTCGTCGCCCGGGCCCAGATAGGCGTGAGCAAGCATCTGCAACAGTTCGTCGGAGCCCGCGCCGCAGACGATGTTCTCGGCCATGAGGCCATAGCGGCTGGCAATCGCAGACCTGAGCAACGTGGCGGACCCGTCGGGATAAAGCTCGAGCCGGTCGCCCGCCGCCTTGTAGGCGGCTACGGCCATGGCGCTGGCACCGAAGGGCGATTCATTGGACGAGAGCTTGTGGATCTTTGCACCCTTTGGCCCGCTCTTGCCCGGCACATATGGTGAAATGTCCAGAATGCCGGGCCTGGGCTGCGGTCGGGAATGTAACGTCATTGTCATGGCAAGACCTTGATGGGACGCGGGCAACGCCCGGCGATGCAGGCACCTGATGGAAACTGGGCTGAGCCGTGAAAGACCGCATCCTCGCTGAGAAAGCCAGGCAGGCTCGTGAGCGTGAAGCGTCCTGCAGCAACCTGCCAGAGAGACGACGCTAGTGCAGGCGCTTCCCCCGGGCTGAGGATGAGAGTCTCGTCGTCACCGCTCTCCCGCGGCTCCGCATGACCGAAAACGAGAAGCTGCGGCTGAGTGCCGCCGGAGATCACCGGCAGTGTTCCGATCACCCGGGCAGACCCCTTCTCAGCTGGCGAAAAGTCTTGAGCCCAGTCTGTTCCGGCGCCAGCGATGGCCAGGTCTCCTTTTGCATGACGCAGCGCAGCGAGGGCCGCGGAGGGAGATCCATGCAGTTCTATGGGCATTCCGCAGAAATGCTGGCCGACGAGGAGCCTTGTCTCAAGATCACTGCCCAGAGACTGGTCCAGGTGGAGGGTGACGGGGGCCTGGCCCTGGGTCGAGGCAGACAGAATGACCCTCCAGAGCCGCACCACGACATCCGGGGAAACGTCCACGCCGCCCCGGGCGATCAGGCGGCGGAGCATTGTCGCCTCCCGCGAGGGCCGGAAAGGAGATGAGGCGATTGATCCGTCTTGGGCTTTGCTGGCCTTCACGCGGCCCGTTGCCACGAAGCGGCGCTCCAGGAGAGCGAGAATCTGATCATCAATCGCATCGATTTCCCGCCTGATGGCGTCCAGCACGGTATCGGGGGAAGGGGCGGTCATTCGTTCGCCGGACTCGGTCTTGCTCTGCGTTGTGTGGCGGAAAAGCCCGCCGCGGGGGGCTATTCATAGGCGCCAGCCCGGGAAATGCAATCCTGTCCTACGGTCCGCCGCCGGGCTCCAGGCGGCGGGTCGTGGGCAAAGGGGCCAAAGCTGGCCGGACCCGCGGCGAGATCCGGCGGGCACGCTTGCCGGAGGCAATTGCATAGAGCTGTTTCACCGCTTCCACGATGATGACGCCGGACAAGGCCGGCATCAGCCGGGAGCCCAGTCCTTCGATTGCGGGTGCCGCAGAGAGCACGGTGCTCCGGGTAGAAGGTGGAAAATACAGTGCATGCGACCATGAGACCACAGAGAACCGGGCTTCCCTTAGCAGTCCGGAAAGCTGAGGCCTCGAAAAGGGCTGCCCGTAACCGAAGGGCGAGGTATCGAATCGCGCCCAAACCCCGCGGCGGTTCGGAACAACCAGGAAAAGCCTGCCCTGCGGGGCCAGAACACGCCAGACCTCGCGCAGCATCTCCTGCGGCGCGTCCGTAAGCTCGAGACCGTGGACCACAAGGGCCACGTCCACAACGCTTTCCAGCAACGGCAGGTCGCATTCGTCCACAAGAGCCGATTGCACGGCCCCCTCGTCCGGCCAGCGGAACACGCCCTGCCGGGCCATCATGAAGGCGAGCTGCGTTTCGGCATTGGGCAGACAGTCGGCGAGGTAGGGCATGGCATAGCCCAGCCCCATGACACGGCCAGCGGCAAGACCGCCAAGCCGTGGGCGCAGGCCGCCCGCAAGCGAACGCCGGGTAGCCAAGCCAAGGCGGCTGCCGTAGAACTCCCTGAGATCAACGATATCCATCGTGAACCCGCATTACGCCCGCCAGTTTTGACATCATCCGGATCGACAGGAAGGCTGCTTCTCCCTCATGGCTCATCTCGCATTCCACTCGTTCATCTGCCGCTCGGACAATTATGGCGTACTCCTGCATGACCACAAGTCCGGCCTTACCGCCACCATCGACGCACCTGATGCGGCGGAGATCGAACGGCAGCTCGCCGGCCGTGGCTGGCAACTCACCCACATTTTCACCACCCATCACCACTCCGACCATGTTGATGGAAATCTGGCCCTGAAGCAGAAATTTGGCTGCACCGTCATCGGGCCAGCGGAAGAGGCTGACCGTATCCCCGGTCTCGACACGGCGGTATCGGGCGGCGATTCGTTCCCCTGGGCCGGACGCGGCGTTCAGGTAATGAGCTGCCCCGGCCATACCAAGGGCCACATCGCCTTCCACTTGGCCTCGGAGCAGGCGGTCTTCGCGGGCGATACGCTGTTCTCGCTCGGCTGCGGCCGGGTCTTCGAGGGGACCTTGGAGGAGATGTTCTCCTCGGTGAGCCAGTTCAAGACGCTCGACCCTTCCACCTCGCTCTACTGCGGGCATGAATACACGCAGTCGAATGCCCGGTTCGCACTGTCGGTTGAACCCGGGAACCCGGCGCTCCAGCAGCGCGCGGCAGCTGTCGATCGACTGCGCGCGGAGGGCAAGCCGGCATGCCCCTCAACCATCGGTGAGGAGCTTCTCACCAATCCCTTCCTGCGCACGGGCAGCCTCGAAATCAGGCAGAAGCTCGGTCTCGAAGGGGCTGCTGATGTGGAGGTTTTCGCCGAACTGCGCCGCCGGAAGGATAGCTTCAGGTAGCAGGTGGTCCGCGCCTGAACAGCATGTCCCAGGCCGCGATCACGGCTCCTGCCGTGATCAACAGGCACGCCGCCAGCACGGGCCATGTGAATGGTGCAAAGCCGGCCGCGACCAGGACCAGCGTCGACAACAGCGGCGATGCATAGGATGCAGCACCCAGCACCATGATGTCGCCGTGCTTTACCCCATAGTCCCAGGTGTAGAAGGCAGCCCCCACGGGGAGAAGCCCAAGGCCGAGCACCGCGGCCCACTGCAACGCATCAGCCGGCCAGACGGTGGTTTCGAACGCGACGTGGCAGATCGCCGACAGGAAGGCCGTCACAAGACAGAAGCCTGCCACGGCATCGGTGGAGACCTGCCCGAAGCGCCGCGACAGCACTGAGTATCCCGACCAGATCAGCGAACATGCAAATGCCAACAGATGACCGGTCTCGAGGCCGTTCGACAGCGACACCCCCTGGCCACCCGTGATGATGATGACAGCGCCCGCGAGGCCGAGCGCCACGCCCGCAAGATGGTGGAGCTTCAGCCGCTCGCCCGGCAGGAAGGCCGAAAACACCACGAGGAACAGCGGCCAGAGATAAGCGATGAGGCTGACCTCAACCGCGGGGGCCGCACGTATGGCACTGAAGTACACAAAGTGATAGCCGAACAGCCCGCCGACACCCAGGAGCCACACCTGCCAGCCCTGCCGCAGCGCAGCAACGGCACCCTTCCGGAACGGCCATGTGACGGCGCCCATCAAGCCGCCGATCAGGAAGGTCATGGCCGCAAGCTGGAATGGCGGAACACTGCCGCTTGCGGCGCTCATGAGCGCCAGCAGCGCCCACATGAGCACGGCCGTAAAACCGACCAGCGTGGCAGCAGACCGGCCCGTCAACGGTTCGCTCCTCGTTGGCGAAGCCAACGGTCGCCAAAGATCGAAATCACGACCGCCCCCACGATGATGGCGCCGCCAATGAAGGCGGACTGCGTTGGAATTTCACCGACACCGACCCAGCTCCAGAGAGGGTTCAACACCACGTCAAGCATCGCAACCAGCGACAGTGTCACGGCGGGTACCGCCTTGGCACCTTTTGCATACCAGATCAGGGGAATGGAAAGCTGCAGGGGACCCATGATTGCCAGAAGCAGCATCTGTTGCAGCGAGACCTGAAAACCGCCACCGGAGTGGCCACCGAAGAAGTAACCCATTGCCCCGGCCAGAAAGAATGTGACGACGCCACCGACGCAAATGGCAGGAACCATGTCGACGGCGCGGTAACGCCGCAGCGTAACGGTCTGGCCAGCGAATGACAGCGGCACAAGCAGCGATACCACGATTCCGGCGAGATTTCCGGCATTCACGCCCTCCCAGGCGATGACGCCCACCCCCGCCAGGGCCAGGAATGCCGCCACCCAGGAGGCGAGCGACGGCCGTTCCTGCGTGATCCAGGGACTGAGCACGCCGGCGAATATCGGCGACAGAGCGCCGATAACGGATACCGTCGCGGTGCCCGCGAGGGTCAGCGACGTGACATAGAGTGTGGAGCCGGCCGTGAAGAACCCGGCCACCGCGATTAGGGCTGGGATCGGTACTTCGCGGAATTTCGCTGCCGTGTCGCGCCCATAGACCGCCACCAGATAGACGAGCAGGAAGACGGACATCCAGAAGCCCCGCCAACAGTTGATCTGCCAGCCATCGAGATCGGGCATGAGGCGCACGAAAACGCCGGCCAGGCTCCATCCCAGGGTGGCGCCCAGCACGAACAGGATGCCTGTTCCGTATCCCGGTGTTGGGGCCTGCATGCGGCGGTCTGATTCGCTCCGTTCGACCGCCGCTTTTGCCTTCCGCCGTCACTTCACGCAATGGACGCGACGACAGACCGGGCGATCAGGCACGAAGAGCGCTGTTCTCGGGGTCGTACGGGCTCTCGGCAATCACCGTCGCATTGAACAGCTTTCCGAGAATCTTGATCTCGAGTTCGGTGCCGATAGCTGAACAGTCCGGATGGACCATGCCGAGCGCCAGCGACTTGTTCACGCGGAAACCATAGCCGCCATTTGTGGCACGGCCAATGAGCTGCCCCTTGTGATAGAGCGGCTCAGAGCCTCTGGCATCGGAGTCCCCGTCACTGACACCATGCACTTCCATCGTGACGAAGTTCCAGCCAAGTCCCTTCTGCTTGGCAGCCACCAGGGCGTCGCGGCCGATGAACTGTCCCTTGTTCGGATGCACGAAGCGGTCGAGTCCCGATTCATAAGCGTTGTACTCGATCGAGAGTTCACGCGGCACGAGCCGGTAGCTCTTCTCGATCGACAGCGACGACATGGCCTTGATGCCATAGGGACGGATGCCGAACTCCCTGCCCGCCTCCATGAGGAGGTCGAAAAGCGCAACCTGCTGCTCGATCGGGTGATGGAACTCCCAGCCCAGTTCACCCACGAAATTCACCCGCAGCGCATGCGCCGAGCAATGGCCCACACTGATTTCCTTACCCGACAGCCACGGGAAGGCCTCATTAGAGAGATCCGCATCGGTGAGCTTCTGCAGAACCTTCCGCGCATTGGGGCCAGCCAGCACCAGAACGCCGAAGCGCGTGGTGATGGGATTCAGCCTCACTGAGCCATCCACCGGGCAGAGCTTGCGCAGATAATCATGGTCATGCCGCTCATATGCACCGGCGGAGACAAGGTAGAAGCGCCCCGGAGCCCACTCATAAACCGTGAACTCGGCACGCACGCCGCCCCGCGGTGTCAGGAGGTGGCACAGCGCGATGCGGCCCTGCTTCTTCGGGATCTTGTTGGCAAGAATGGATTCGAGCCAGTCCCGGGCACCAGAACCCGACACCTCCATCTTGGCGAAGGCCGACATGTCCTGGATCGCCACGTTGCCCATCACATTGCGGCATTCCTCGCCCACGAAGGGGAAGTAGTTGGAGCGGCGGAACGACCATTTCTCGACGATGCGGCCATCTTCCGTAGGCGGAGCATAGTTGTGGTTGGTCAGCACGTCGGGACTGTTGAGCTGCGCCTTGGTCAGCGAATAGTCCTTCGGCGCGAACCAGCCCGGGCGCTCCCAGCCGTAGACGGAGCCGAACACTGCGCCCAGGTCCTTCATGCGGTCATAGACCGGCGTGCGCTTCAGGGGCCGGGCGGCAGAGCGCTCCTCGTCCGGGTAGTGCGGCGTGAAGACGTTGGCATAGGCTTCCTCGTTCTTGGTCTTGAGGTAGCCCCGCGTCGCATAGGGGCCGAAGCGGCGGGGATCGACACCCATCATGTCGATCGAGGGTTCACCCTCGACGATCCACTCGGCGAGCTGCCAGCCCGCGCCGCCCGATGCTGTGACGCCGAAGGAGTGTCCTTCGTTCAGCCAGAAGTTCCTCCTGTCCCAGGCGGGGCCGATGATCGGCGAACCGTCGGGCGTATAGGCGATGGCGCCGTTGTAAACCTTCTTGATGCCCACTTCGCCGAAGGCGGGAACGCGCGCGATCGCGGTTTCGATGTGCGGGGCAAGCCGGTCGAGGTCTTCCTGGAAGAGCTCGTATTCGCTCTGGTCCGACGGCCCGTCCATGTAGCAGCAGGGCGCCCCATGCTCATATGGCCCAAGCAACAGCCCGCCGTTTTCCTCCCGCATGTACCAGGAGGAATCCGCCTCGCGCAGAACGCCCATTTCGGGCAAGCCCTTGGCCTGGCGCTCCTTGATGAGCGGATGGGGCTCGGTGACGATGTACTGGTGCTCGACGGGAACCACCGGAATATCGAGGCCGACCATCGCACCAGTCTTGCGGGCGAAGTTGCCACTGGCGGAAACGACGTGCTCGCAGGTGATCTCGCCCTGGTCAGTCTTTACCACCCACTCGCCATTCAGCTTCTGCTCGATGCCGGTGACGGTGGTGTTGCGGTAGATCTCAGCGCCGCGTGAGCGCGCACCCTTCGCCATGGCCTGGGTGAGATCGGCCGGCTGGATATAGCCGTCATCGGGGTGCTGGATCGCGCCGAGCAGGCCATCGGTCTCGCAGAGCGGCCAGATCTCCTTGACCTGCTGAGGGGTGAGGATGTTGACCTTGATTCCGATCGTCTCGGCAACCCCGGCGTAGTACATGAATTCGTCCCAGCGGTCCTTGGTGCGGGCAAGGCGGATGTTGGAGACCTTCTTGAAGCCCACATGCTGGCCGGTCTCGGCCTCGAGGGAATCATAGAGCTTGACCGAGTACTTGTGGATCTGTCCAACCGAGTAGGACAGGTTGAACAGAGGCAACAGTCCTGCGGCATGCCAGGTCGAACCGGAGGTCAGCTCCTTCCGCTCGATCAGGACCACGTCGCTCCAGCCCTTCTTGGCCAGATGGTAAAGCGTACCGACGCCAACCACGCCACCTCCGATGACGACCACGCGCGCATGTGTTTTCATATGGGCAAATCCCTGAAAGAAGCCTGTTGATGAATGCGCACAATAGTGAGACCAGTTCAACAGTCGTGAGGTGGAACGACGGGGGCAGGGCAAAATCCGACACTGAAACCATGATCCACAAAAGTGGAAACCACCTTTGCGGCCAAACCATTCTCAAGTCATTGATATTGAATGATTAGTTTCGAACAGGTGATTCCACCCGGCCGGAACGCGCTATCCGGCGAATCCGCCTGACGCCAGGAAGGTCCGCTCCTCCGGGGTTGAAACGCGTCCCAGCACGGTATTGCGGTGCGGAAAGCGCCCGAAGCGGGCGATGATCTCAAGGTGAACCTGCGCCCAGTAGGCCATCTCCGGCAGTCCCATGGTCTGGAACAGGGCAACGGCTCTGCGCTGGGCATCGAGGTCCTCGGCGTGTTCGTAGGGCATGACCAGCCATTGCGCCCGCGGCGCGGGAAGCATCTGGTGGTAGCCCCGCCCGACCCAGTCTCTTGCCATGCGAAGCGCCTTGACGTCTGACGCAAAGGCCAGCGGACTTCCGCGGTGGATGTTGCGCGACACCTGGTCAAGCAGGATGACGAGGCCCAGAGCGCCCTCCAGGGTCTCGGACCAATGGTCGAACGCCCCAGCCCGTGCATGGACCAGTGTATCCCCGAAGCGCACCTTCAGGGCCCCATCGAAGGCAGCGTCCTTGAAGAACCAGCGGCTTTCGCCCGCCTGCTCCCAGAAGCCAGTTACATCCTGTGGTGTCATGTGAGCCCGGTGTGTTTCTCGATGAAGCCCACGAGGGCCGTGACATCGTCCCGGTCGAAGACCGGCAAGGGCGTATCCCCGGCTGGGCCGTTGGCAGCGACTGCCACGATGGTCGGATCATCGCCCGCGAGGGTGGGGTGGGCAAGGTCGAGGTTGCGCACCTCGATCTTGTCATGGCGGTCACGCTTGTATCCCTCGACAATGACGAGGTCGCAGGGCGCCAGCTTGGCCAGGATTTCCTCGAGGGTCGGCTCCGCATCATCCCGCGATTCGTGAATGATGGCCCAGCGGTGTCGCGAGACGACGGCGACCTCGGAAGCCCCGGCCTTGCGGTGGCGGAAGCTGTCTCGGCCCTCATGGTCGATGTCGAAGGAATGATGTGCATGCTTCACCGTGGAGATGCGATGGCCACGCCGGGTGAGCTCCGTGACGAGCTTCTCGACCAGCGTCGTCTTTCCTGCATTCTTGAAGCCCGCAACGCCGATGACCCTGTTCATAGGGCCAACCCTGCCGCAATTCGCTCCGCCTCTGCAAGTTCGCCCGGCGTATTCACGTTGAAGAACGGATCATGTGAGGTAATTGGCCACTCGACGACCGCTGCATGGCAATGTCTTGCCCAATCCTGCATCCGAGGTGTGCGCTCTTGCAAAAGCGCAGTCTCCAGATCGGCCAGCAGCTTGGAAGACCAAAGCCCGGTGAGATAGTGCTCCCGCCCGCCCGAGGCAGCGATTGCCCCAGACTGACCTGCCGCGGCAAGCCGCGCCACGAGATCACGCGGGAGGAACGGGGCATCCGAGGGAGTGGTGAGCACCGCATCGAAACCATTCTGCACGGCATGGATCAGCGCCGCCTGAAGACCGGCAAGCGGCGTTCCAATATCGATCCGCAGATCACCGAACACCGGAAGCGCCGTCATGGCGAAACGCGCCACGTCTCCGTTCGCGTTGATCGCCACGGTGTCGACCTGTGCCGACAACGTATCGATGACCCTTTCGACAATGGTTCGTCCGTGCACCATGGCCAGCGCCTTCTCACGGCCCATACGCGACGAGCGCCCGCCGGCAATAATGACGGCGCAGATTCTCATGCGTGTTGGTAAAGCCGCTGCGGCGGAATCCAGATGGTGATCGCATCACCTTTGCGCACAACGCCCTCAGCCTCGATCCAGCCGACCACGCCGCGCTTATGCATGGCCGCCGAAACGAAGCCTTTCCGGGCTTCAGGGTGATGCCTCGCAATGATATCTGCCGGATAACGGCAGGGATGATTCTCGGCATCGACGACGATCATCGCGCCTGAAGGGAATTGCAGGCGCGTCGAGGGCGGCAGCAAGGTAAGGTCGGGGATTCCCCCGACCACCATGTTCGCCCCCACCCACTCCGGTTTCACCGCGGGAATACCCATGCGCTCCGCGATCTCGGCGAGTTCCTCCGACGAGAGGATGGATACCTGACGGGAATTCCTCACCTCCGTGTTCCGCTTGTATTGCTTGAGCATGCGGCTGTCGGACTTGCGGCTTATGCCGCCATGGCAGTCGCCCTCCATGCCGGAGAACAGGAAACGTGCCTCGGACACCCGTTCCTTCTCGAGGCCCCTGTCGCGCTCAGGGCTGGCGAGCAACACATCGACCGTACCTGCAAAGGACAGTTTGGTAAGGAGTTCCGGCAAGGCTGTATCTCCGTCTTCGGCGATGCTACCTCTAGCCCGGTCATGTCCGAAAATCATTCCGAAAACACGCTCGACCTGTCCGGACTGCTGTGCCCCCTGCCAGTGCTGAGGGCCCGCAAGCGGCTGGAAGCCATGGCGCCGGGTTCGGTCCTGAAGGTCATTGCCACGGACCCCATGTCGGCCATAGACATGCCCCACTTTTGCAACGAGCAGGGCCACACGCTTCTGGAACAGGCGAAGGACGCAGGTGCCCTCATATTCAGGATAAGACGCAAATGACCTTCGATTTCGGCGCATTCAACAATTGGGGCACCCTCAAGACGGTGGCCATCCGTGACGTCGACGCTGCCTTCGTGAGCGATGCGAAGATCGACGCCGAGTGGAAGGACCTGAACTTCCACTCCCGCCCCGACCTCGCCAATGCGTATGAGGAATACAGGGTGGTGGAGGAGATACTGGCCTCAACGGGCGCCGAGGTCATTAAGCTGCCGCCGTCGGAGGGCCTCACCCTTGATTCGATCTATACCCATGATGCGCTGATCGTCACTCCGCGTGGCCTCGTGAAGCCCCGGATGGGCAAGCCGCAGCGGCGGAAGGAATCGACCATCAACGGCGCGGCGCTGGAACAGCGCGGCTTCCCGATCGCTGGCGAAATCACTGGCGACGGCAAGGTGGAAGGTGGCGACCTTGTCTGGATCGACCGCTTTACGCTGCTTGCCGGGGTAGGCTACCGCACGAACCTCGAGGGCCTGCGCCAGCTCGGCGAACTGGCTGGTCCCGACGTCGAGATCCTGTGGTTCGACATGCCGCACTACAAGGGGCGCTCGGATGTTTTCCACCTGATGTCCTGCCTTTCGCCGCTCGACCATGATCTTGCGGTGGTCTACCCGCCGCTGATGGCGGCACGTCAAATCGAGTTCCTCGAATCGCGCGGCATCAACTTCGTGGAAGTGCCGCCGGAGGAATTCGATACCATGGGCTGCAACGTGCTGGCGCTGGGACCCCGCCATGCCTTGATGGTCGACGGCAATCCAGAGACGGAGCGCCGCATGAAGAATGCTGGCGTCAAGGTCGAGGTCATCAAGGGCTATGATATCTGCCGCAAGGGCGAAGGCGGCCCCACCTGCATGACGCGCCCACTGGTGCGCGGCTGAGGAAGAAAATGGCCGGGTTTGCCCGGCCATTTCCTATTACGCCAGAAGGTCCTGGATCTTTTTCGAGAAGCCCACCGTTACCGAGCCGTCCTTGTGCTCGATCAGCGGGCGGCGAATGAGCGAGGGGTTGGCGACAGCGAGCGCCACGGCCTTGGCTTCAGTGAGATTCGCCGTCTTTTCCGGAGGAAGGCCACGCCAGGTGTAGCCTGCCTTGTTGATCATCTTCTCCCAGCCGCCGAGAGACTTGGACCACGTGGCGACCTGTTCCTTGGTGACGGGATTGTCCTTCACGTCGGAGAAGCTGTGCTTGATCTCGTGCTCATCCAGCCAGCCGGTCGCCTTCTGGCAGGTCGAGCATTTGGACAGTCCATAGAGCTTGATGGTCATGGTGCCGTTTACCTGTTGAGTGAAAGGGTCTTGTCAGTGAAAGCGTCTGCCCCGCCAGTGATCTGGTCGGTGAACGCCCGGAACAGCCCCTCGATCATCGGCTTCTCAATGTCCTTGACGATGAACACAAGGCGGGTCCGCTCGTCCCCGTCCGGCCAGGCTGCGAGCCTGACTGGCGGATGAAATACGTGCTGGACCCCGTGCAGGACCACCGGGCGCGCAGGATCGTCCGACACCTTCACGATGCCCTTCATGCGCAGCATGTTGGCCCCATGGTAGGACTTGAGCAACTCCATGAACAGTTCCAACCCCTGCGGGCTGATGGCATTGGCCTCGGTGAAGCTGAATGAACGGATGTGATCGTCATGGCGTGACGCGTCATGATGATGGTGGGCGTGGTCATGATTGTGGTCGTGGGAATGTCCGCGCTTATTGCTGCGGGCACGTTTTTCCCCTGTTTCATAGGCCTCAGCGGCCAGCCAGTTCTGGACATCCGCCGTCTTGGTCTTCGGATCGAAGAGGCCCATGGTGAAAAGGCGTTCGGCAGTTGCCTCGTTGCGATGCGTCGTGAGGAGGCGGGCAGCCGGGTTCAGCTTCCGCAGCCGTCCTATGATCGCGAAGAGCATCTCTTCGCCTTCGCGGCCCTCGAGCAAGTCCACCTTGGTCAGGACGATCCGGTCGGCTATGGCCACCTGCTTGACCGCCTCCACATGCGCGTCGAGCGTAGCCATGCCGTTGAAGGCGTCGACCACGGTGATGACACCCTCGAGGCGACAGGCGGCCAGCAGGCCAGGTTCGCTCATCACGGCATGCAGAACCGGAGCCGGGTCGGCCAACCCCGTCGTCTCGATAACGATGCGGTTGAAGGCCTTGATCTCGCCCCGGCCGCGGCGTGCGAGGAGATTGTGAATGGTGTCGATGAGATCGCCCCGGATGGTGCAGCACAGGCAGCCCGATGCCATTTCGATGACGTTCTCATCCGCCCGCTCGACCAGCAGGTGATCGATCCCGACGTCGCCGAATTCATTGATGATGACGGCGGCATCGCCCAGGAACGGATCCTTGAGGAGGAAGTTCAGAAGCGTGGTCTTGCCGGCGCCAAGGAAGCCGGTAAGGATTGCGACGGGAATGGGAGTATTGGTCATGGGATTATTTCTTCCATTTCCCGGTCAGGCTTGATGCCACGAGAGCGGCCAAAACCAGCCCGCCCCCGGCATATTGGTTGGTCTGCAGGCGCTCGCCCAGGATGACGGCGGCGACGGCTGTCGTCACCACAGGCTCGAGATTGAAGTACGGCGCCACGCTTGAGGCGGGCGCAAACCGGAGCGACAGCATATGCACCATGTAGGCAATGACATAGACAATGCCGACGCCACAGAGGAAGAGCAGTCCTCCACCCGTGGCGGTTCCGCCTGGAAAGAAACGCAAGGTTCCTGAACCGGCAAAGAGGGCGATTGCGAGGATGGGCGGAAAGATGGCGAGATGAACAAGACTTCCGAACCCGGCAGGCGTCATGTAGCGTGAAATCGCCCGGCCCGAGAAGAACTGCAGCACCGCGCCTGCAGAACCAAGTCCGGCCAGGAGTATGCCGCGCAGGTCCAGGCTCTCGAAGCTCGGACCAACCGCCACGGCGAGACCGCAGAAGGCAAGGATCGCGATCAGCAGGCGCGGCAGCCCGGGACTGCGCCCCTCCACCACGGGCGCCAGCAGCATGATGATGACGGGAAAGAGAAAGAAGATGATGACGGCCAGTCCCACGGGGATGAACTGCACCGAACCGAGATAGGCCACGGATACGAAGAAGGTCGAAACTGACTGCCCGACGAAGCTCGGCACCGCCGCTCTCGGGATTGTGAGCTGAACGCCCTGTGCAACCGCGATGATGCTGAAGACCGTCGCGATGACGAAGGTACGGAACAGCGTACTCTCGATGGGCGGAATGCCATTTTCATAGCCTGCCCGTGCAAAGTTCGGCACGAGGCCATAGAGTGCTGCTGCGCCGAGCGCACAGGCAATCCCCAGTCCCACACGGTGGATCATGCGGATCAGTTCTTCTTCTGCGTTTTGCGGGCGGGTTTTTTCTTAGACTTGCTGCCATCAGAGCCCTGGGCCGCGGCGGCTGGCTTGGGCGGCGGCGGATCGGGAACAAGTGCCGCGATGGTTGCGAAGGTCTCGGGCGTGATCACCTCGCAGGGGGCGTTGTCTGTGCGATAGCGGGCGCAGGCAGTTTCACTCCCCGCCTGGTCCAGGTTCCACACGGCCGCCGCAAAACCCCGCTTCTCGGGGAGGCGGATGATGCCGGGCGTTCCGGTAAGCGAAATTCCAGCCTCGCTGAGCATCCGGCCACGCAGGGCCATGTCGGCCGTGGCGGGCGATTCATAGTTGCCGAAGGAGATACCCCAACCCTGGAGATCCCTGGACATGGCAATCGCCAGTGGTTTCTGCTTGCAGACCTGTTTGGACATGTCGGCTGGCACAAGCGCACCGGTCTTCACATTGGCAATGGATTGCAGCTTGGCCCTTGTGGCTCCGGTCCGCGAGAAGCCGTCAACCAGCAGCATCTCGGCAAGGTCTGCGCGGTGTTTTCCGTTATTGGCGCCGAAGATCACTGCCGCCAGCTTGTGACCGTCTCGAGTGGCGGTTGCCACCAGGTTGAAGCCGGAACTGCAGACAAACCCCGTCTTCATGCCATCTGCCTCCGGCATCTGCCTGAGAAGCGCATTGCGGTTGGACAGCTTTCGCTGACCCACGGTGAGCGAGCGTTGTGAGAAATAGTGTCTATGCTCGGGAAATTCCCGGAGGAGAGCCGATGCCAGAATGGCAATGTCGCGCGCAGTGCTGATGTGGCGATGATCGAACAGGCCGTTCGGATTGACGAAATGGCTTCCCGTCATCCCAAGCCTCCGCGCCTGGGCGTTCATCTCGGCAGAAAAAGCTGCAATGCTTCCTGATGCGGCTTCGGCCAGCACATAGGCCATGTCATTTGCGGAATGGACGAGAAGTGCCTGAATCGCGAAATTGACGCCCACGGATTTTCCCGCAGGCACACCGATCTTGCTCGGAGGCTGCGCGTGCGCGAGTTCGGAGACAGGCACCTTCTGCTCGAGCGTGAGTTCACCGGCCTTTATCTTCTGGAACACCACATAGGCTGTCATGAGCTTCGTAAGCGAGGCTGGGTACCAGGGTTCCCCTGCGCGGTCCTGCGAAAGAACCTCGTCTGTCGCGGGATCGAACAGGAGCGACGGACCCGCAGCAGAGGCCTGCGATGTGACCGCGATTGCCAGCAACAGCGACAGGAGAATGTGACGTAGGGTCGACAAGCTTCGGCCACTCCCCATATTGCTAGCCCTGCCAAGCCACTCTGACATCACAGGAATCAGTCCAATCTGCGGCGACGCGAAACGCCAGGCTGGTGCCCCTGGAGGGACTCGAACCCCCACGCCCTTGCGAGCAACAGATTTTGAGTCTGCCGCGTCTACCATTCCGCCACAGAGGCAAGCCCGAGACCGCTTAATTTGCCTGTCTTGCGCCGTCAACCGGAAAGGGCGAGAAGCTTTCGCCATGATCCGGATCACCGATTCAATATCCATCGACGAGGATGAGATCGTCTGGACCTTCTCGCGCGCCTCTGGACCAGGTGGCCAGAATGTCAACAAGGTATCGACAGCTGCCGAACTGCGTTTTGATGTAGCGCGCGCTTTCCTGCCCGAGGACCTGAAGCAGCGGCTGGGGCCCATTGCCGGGAGATTGCTGACCAAGGACGGCGTATTGGTCATCAGTGCGCAGGAAACACGCTCGCAGGAGCGTAACCGCGAGATTGCACTCCAGAAGCTCGTTGCGCTCCTGCGCAAGGCGGCCCAACGCCCGAAACGCCGGATCGCAACGCGGCCTACCCGCGCCTCGAAGACACGGCGTCTCGATTCAAAAGCCAAACGGTCTACCACCAAGAAGCTGCGTGGTTCGAAACCGGATACCGATTGAGGCTTCAGGCTGAGCAACATGCGTGACTGGACAGTAGGGCCTGCGGCGGGCATGACGGCAGATGTTTGGCCTGCCGTGTTGTCATTTGTCGAGATCTCGGAGTTGGAGAGAATCGCGGGAACCATGATACCATGTTAAACAGCATCACGCCGCGCAGCGCCGCGCTCCTGGTTCTTGCCGGTGCCCTTGCCACGCTCATGGGTGCCTGGATATTCGAATATCTGGGCTATGCTCCCTGCGAACTCTGCCTATTGCAGCGCTGGGCCTACTACGCCGCCTTACCACTGGCGGTGCTGGCGGCCATGTCCGCTCCAAACCGTCCGGCGCTGGCACGCTCCTGGCTAGGCGTGCTTGCTCTCCTGTGGCTCGGCAGCATGGCATTTGGGGTTTATCATGCGGGCGTCGAATGGAAATGGTGGCTTGGGCCCAGCACCTGCGGCAACCAGGCAGATTTCTCGGGCGGACTTCCCGATCTCGGAAAACCCGTGATTCTTTGCGATACCGCCGCAATTCGCATCCTCGGCCTCTCACTCGCCGGCTGGAATGCCCTGATATCTCTGGGTCTGGCACTGGTATCGATGGCGGGAATGAGAACTCAGGGATCGAGTTCGGTATCCCAATAGAGATAATCCTGCCAGCTCTCATGAAGATAGTTGGGCGGGAAGAACCGGCCGTTGCGATGCAACTGCGCAACCGAGGGCCGAACCGGTTTCTGGGCAGGGTACATGTTGATCTGCTGCGGCAGATAGCCGCCTTTCATCAGGTTGCAGGGTGAACAGGCCGCAACGACGTTCTCCCAAGTCGTCTGTCCACCCTTGGACCGTGGCACGACATGATCGAAGGTGAGCTCATCATGGATACCGCAGTACTGGCAGGTGAAACGGTCCCGCAGGAACACGTTGAACCGCGTGAAGGCCGGTGTCCGGGATGGCTTCACATAGGTCTTGAGGGATACAACGCTGGGTAGCCGGAACTCGAAGCTCGGGCTTCGCACCACCTTGTCATACTCTGACACGATGTTTACGCGATCAAGGAACACCGCCTTGATCGTGTCCTGCCAGCTCCAAAGCGACAAGGGATAGTAGCTCAACGGGCGGAAATCCGCGTTGAGAACCAGGGCTGGGCAGGCTTCCGGCGCAACCGGCACGAATTGCAAGCACACCTCACAGGGTTAACTCCCAAGATGTTACTATATCTAGTGTGGCAATCCTGTGAAGCCCCCTTGGTCAGGCCTGTGGCATGCCTTTCATGGCGCGGTAGTGGCTCCACAGAAGAAGGCAGGCAGCCGACCGATGAGGCCGCCAGCCCTCACCCAACGCCGTCATGTCACGCGCTCTGGGTCTCACGGGCAGAGACAAGAGGTCCATGGCAGCATTCTGAAGCGCAAGATCTGCCGCTGGCCAGGCATCGGCGAAGCCAAGTGCAGAAAGAAGATAGACGTTGGCCGTCCATGGTCCGATTCCCGTAACCTGCAACAGTCTCGGCAGAACGGTCTCGTCACCGGTCAAGAGGCCGTCCCCTGCCGCCCGGGCTGCCGCATGAAAGGTTCGGGCCTTGGCGCCGGAAAGGCCCAGTGCCCGGAGTTCCGTCTGCGGGCAGGCAAGAACCGCCTCAGGGGTAAAGGAATCGAGTGCAGGTTCGAGCCTGCTCCAGATTGCTTCCCCCGCCTTGAGGGAAATGAGCTGGTCGGTTACGATGCGCAGGAGGCTTTTCAGTCCAGGTTCGCACAGCCGCAGCGGCGGCAGGCCGTGCCGCACGACGACCGGCACAAAGCGTGGCTCGGCGGCCATCAGCCGCTCAACCGCCAGGGCAAGATCTCCTTCGCTGCGCAGGCTCCTCATGGCCCTGTTTGACCTTGCAGGGAATTGACTGCAAGAGCACGTTCATGACCCGCCCAGTCTTCCGTTTCGCGCCAAGCCCTAACGGCCTGCTCCATCTGGGCCATGCCTTTTCCGCGCTGCTCAACGCCAGGATGGCTGAGGAAACTGGAGGACGCCTGCTGCTCCGCATCGAGGATACGGATCAGACGCGGGCCCGGCCAGAGTTCGTGACCGCCATCTTCGAGGACCTCGCATGGCTCGGGTTCGAATGGGAAAGGCCGGTGCGGATCCAAAGCGAGCACGTCAGCACCTATGAAAAAAACCTGCACACGCTCTGGTCCATGGGCGCAGTCTACCCGTGTTTCTGTTCGCGCAAGCAGGCGTTGGCAAGCGCACTGCTTTCGCGCGACCCCGAAGGACAGCCCCACTATGGAGGAACCTGCAGGCGGCTGCCGCGGGCAGAGGCCGCGGGCCGGATCACCGCGGGCAAGATTCATGGGTGGCGGCTCGATACCAGCATGGACCCGGATGCATCGGCCTGGGGTGACGCCGTCATCGCCAAGCCGCATGTTGGTTCGAGCTATCACATCGCGGTAGTAACGGATGATGCCCTCCAGGGGGTCACTCATGTCGTACGCGGCAAGGATATAGAGGCGGCAACGCCGCTTCACCTTCTTCTGCAGCAGCTTCTCGGACTTCCAAGGCCTCACTACCACCATCACCGGCTCATCTTCGACGACACCGGCGGGAAGCTCTCCAAGAGCCGCGGCAGCACATCCCTCAGGCAACTGCGCGAGGCTGGCGCGACGGCACGCGAGATCTGGGAGCGACTGGGCTTTACTTGATCAAAAGTCGCTGGCGATGCCCTTGTTTTCCCAGTCGCCAAACCGCGTCGGCTCGGGCCCGGCCCGGCCGTTGACTTCTTTCGGCAGAGCCGGTTTCTGCTGCTGCTGGCGGCGTTCCTCGGCCTCGGCCAGGGCACGCCGGGCCTCTGGGGTCAGTGTCGTTTCGTTCATCTGCTTGTCCACGCGTTGCAATGCTATCATATGGTGGTTCTGGCAGAGACTTGGCAAGGAGGAGACCGCCGGATGAACACCATGCGAACAGGATTGCTGATGGCAGCCTTGATGGGCCTGTTCCTGGCGGCGGGCTATCTCCTCGGCCGTGAACAGGGCATGCTGATCGCCTTCCTGATAGCGGCTGGCATGAATTTCTTTGCCTATTGGAACGCAGACAAGATGGTCCTCCGTATGCACGGGGCAAAGCAGGTGGACCGTCAGACGGCGCCAGAATTCTACAGCCTGGTTGAGGACCTGTCACAGCGTGCCGGGCTTCCGATGCCCAAGGTCTACATCATGGACAATCCGCAGCCCAATGCCTTCGCCACCGGCCGCAATCCGGAAAATGCCGCAGTTGCAGCAACCACAGGTCTCCTGCGGCTTCTCGACAAGGATGAAATCGCCGGCGTCATGGCTCATGAACTGGCCCATGTGAAGAACCGCGACACTCTGGTGATGACGATGACCGCGACCATCGCGGGCGCCATTTCCATGCTCGCAAATTTCGGCATGTTCTTCGGTGGTAACCGCGACCGGAACAATCCGCTCGGTGCAATCGGCATGATCTTGATGATCATCCTGGCGCCCCTGGCCGCCATGCTGGTGCAGATGGCGATCAGCCGGACGCGCGAATATGGCGCCGACCGCGGGGGCGCCGAGATCAGCGGCCAGCCGATGGCGCTTGCTTCGGCGCTGGCGAAGATTTCAGGCGCCGCCCGCCGCATCGAAAACCCGGCGGCCGAGGCCAATCCGGCAACGGCTCACATGTTCATCATCAATCCGCTCTCCGGACAGCGGATGGATGGATTGTTCTCGACCCATCCTGATCCGCGGAACCGGATCGAGGCGCTGAAACAATTAGCACAGCAAATGGGAGATACCCACCCCAGCACCGGCCCATGGAGTGTCGGCGTGCGGGAGCAAGACGGCCCCTGGGGATGACTGCTTTGCCCTCCTCCGGCCACGTGACCGACGTCCGTTCGCTTTCGGTCGCGGTATACCGCAATTGCCTTGAACGAAATGTCAGTGTCGAGGATGCGATCGGTGGAGATCCGCGTGCAGCGGGGCTTCCTGCGCGTGACCGTGCGTTGCTGGCCAACATCCTGCTGACGGGCTTCCGCCACAAGGGTGAGATCGAAGCGGTTCTGAAAGGACTTCTGGATCGGCCGCTGCCTCGCAAGTCAGGTTCGGCCATGGACATTCTCTTCCTCGGTGTGGCTCAACTCCTCTTCCTGAAAATGCCTGCCCACGCTGTAATCGATTTGTCGGTGCGGACTGCGAAAGCAGACCGCAACGCGATGCACTTTTCGGGTCTGGTGAATGCCGTACTTCGCAAGGTGGCTGCAGGCGGGCCTGGCATGCTCACGGGCCTTGATGCTGCAGCGCTGAATACGCCCCACTGGCTCTGGGAGCGCTGGGTGAGAAACTATGGCACCGAGACGGCGAGGCAGATCGGCCTTGCAAATGCCCAGAGACCGGCTCTCGACCTCAGCTTCAAGGAAGGGGCCGGCAGCTGGCAGTCTGTCCTCGGCGGTACGCTTCTGCCGAACGGCCAATTGCGTCTTCCCGCCGATCACCCGCCCGTGCCTGAACTGGCCGGTTTCGATGAAGGCAGCTGGTGGGTGCAGGACGCGGCGTCGACCATACCCGTCGGTCTTCTTGGGGACATCGCAGGACTGACCGTTCTCGACCTCTGTGCGGCACCCGGTGGCAAGACGCTGCAGCTAGCCGCTGGAGGTGCGCGCGTGACGGCTGTCGACATTTCAGAATCAAGGCTCGGCAAGCTGCGGGCCAATCTTGCTCGTACCGGTCTCGATGCCGAGCTGCTTGTCGCAGACGTGCTTTCGGGCACCCTATCAGGTGAGTGGGATGCCGTGCTGCTCGATGCGCCCTGCTCCGCCACGGGAACAATCCGGCGGCATCCGGAATTGCCGCACGTGAAGCAGGAGAGCCAGATCCGGCAGTTGGCCGATCTGCAGCGGCAGATGCTGAATGCGGCGTCAGGCCTCGTGAAGTCTGGCGGCAGGCTGGTTTACTGCACGTGTTCGCTCGAACCTGAAGAGGGCGAATCCCAGATGGAGTGGTTTCAGGGCTGGAACCACGGCTTCGAGCCAGAGCCGTGTGGCCTGGACTGGCTTCCCCCTCAGGCCGTGAGCACAAAGGGCTGGGTGAGGACGCTTCCCTTCATGTCATTCGGCGAGGCGCAGGGCCTTGACGGGTTCTTCGCAGCGGCACTGCGCCGGA
>NZ_JBIICB010000269.1:0-5702 GCF_044239095.1 Aestuariivirga sp.
CGTCGCGGTGCTCATCATCACCTGCCCCTGCGCGCTGGGGCTTGCCGTGCCCGCCGCCCAGGTGGTGGCCAGCGGCAGGCTGTTCCGCTCCGGCATCATGATCAAGGACGGCGCGGCGCTGGAGAAGCTCTCGGGCGTCGACACCGTCATCTTCGACAAGACCGGCACGCTCACCAAGGGCCAGCCGCAGCTCGTCCTGCCGCTCATGGTCTCCACCGAAACGCTCACCCTTGCGGCGGGTCTCGCCCAGGCCAGCAAGCACCCGCTGTCACAGGCGCTGGTGCGCGAGGTGGCGCGCCGCGGCCTCGCGCCAGCATCTGCTGGCGACGTGTCAGAGCATCCGGGGCTGGGCCTTTCCGGCACCTGCCATGGCGAGGCGCTGCGCCTCGGCAGCCGCGCCTGGTGCGGGCTGGATGAAGCCACGGAAGATAAGGGCCTTCTCGAATTCGCCTTCCGGCGCGGCGGCAATGCGCCCGTCGTCTTCCAGTTCGAGGATGCGCTCCGCCCGGATGCGGCAGAGACCGTCGCCCGCCTCAAGGCCATGGGCCTCGCGGTCCATCTCCTTTCAGGCGACCGTGAGGCGGCGGTAAAGCGCGTGGCGGAGGCCGTGGGCATCGGCACCGCCGTCTCCCGTGCGGGCCCCCAGGCCAAGCTCGCCTATGTCGATGCGCTCTCGAAGGCTGGCGCCCGCGTGCTGATGGTGGGCGACGGCATCAATGACGCCCCGGCCCTGGCAGCGGGCTACACCTCGATGGCGCCCTCCTCCGCCTCCGATATCGGCCGCACCGCGGCGCAAATCGTCTGGATGGGAGAGAGTGCGGCAGCGGTCGCGGAGGCGGTGGCCGTCAGCCGCCGCACCCAGCGCATCGCCAAGGAGAATTTCGCCCTGGCGGTCGGCTACAATGTGCTGGCCGTGCCCCTCGCCATGGTGGGCCTCGTCTCGCCGCTGGTGGCGGCTGTTGCCATGTCCACCTCATCGATCATCGTCATCGCCAACGCGCTGCGCGTGGGGGTCGGCCGGACAAGCACCGCCTCCTCTGCTAGGCTGGTGCAGGGCAGCATTGCCGAAGCGGACACGTTGAGGGACGCCGCATGACCGGACTTCTTTATCTCATTCCCGTCGCCCTCTTCCTGGGCGGGCTCGGGCTTGCCGCCTTCATCTGGTCGCTCAAGTCCGGCCAGTACGACGATCTCGAAGGCGCCGCCTGGCGCATCCTGCAGGATGACGACCAGCCCAAGCCGTAAGCGGCGTCACCCACAATCCGTCGCAATCCTGATCAATATTGACAAGCAGGTGGCGGCGGACGGACACTTCCTCCCCGCGGTAGATGGGAGATTTCGATGACGGCGCAACATGCTCAGAAAGTGTACCTCCTCCTCGCGGCCCTGCTCGCGCTTGCTGCTGCGTCGCTACCCGCACTTGCCGCCAAGAGCTTCCCCGTCTCGCAGTTCGGCTTCTACCTCAGCGATTATGACAATGAGCTGGCGCGCATCGCGAAGGAGCGCACCCGCAGCGAGCCTGAGATCCTGGGCGACCTCGCTGCCGCCGAGGCCGCGGGCAACGCGCGCCTCGCCGCCGTCTCGCTCGAGCAGCTGGCCAGCATCAACCCGGCGGACGGCCAGCTATGGCTGAGGCTTGCCCGCCAGCTCGCCGCCGCAGCACCCATGAACGACTACGACACCTATGCGCTTCCGGCAAAGATGATTGGCGCGGGCCTCAGGGCCTATACGCTGCTGTCGTCTCCGGCGGAGGAGGCAGCAGCACTCGACATCGCAGCCCAGGGTTTCGTGAAGCGGGAGATGTGGCGTCCGGCGCTCACCGCTTACAAGGAGAGCCTGAAGATCTCCGAGAGCCCGCAGATCCGCACCACCTACGAGCAGCTGCGCGCCGCGCGCGGCTTCCGCGTCGCCGATTACAAGGTCGACACCGAGACCACGCCGCCGCGCGCCTGCTTCGAGATGTCGGAGCCCCTGTCGCGCACCCTTACCGACTTCACCGCCTATGTGACACAGCAGCCCGGTCCCGCCGCCGCCGTGACGGCAGAAGGCACCAGGCTCTGCGTTGAGGGCCTCCGCTACGGCGAGCGCTATGCGATCACGCTGCGCCAGGGCCTGCCCGCGGCCATCGACGACACCACGGCGAAGGACGAGACCTTCGACTTCTACGTGCGCGACCGCACGCCCTCGGTGCGCTTCACCGGCAACGCCTATGTGCTGCCGCGCACCGGGCAGAGCGGCATTCCGCTGGTCTCCGTCAACAGCGCGGAGGCGAAGCTCGAACTCTACCGCATCGGTGACCGCAACCTCATCGGCAGCGTGCTCTCCTCCGACTTCCGCTCCCAGATCAGCGGCTACAGCGCTGCGGGCATCGCCGCCCAGAAGGGCAGCCTCGTGTGGCAGGGAACGGTCGAGACGCCGTCTCCCCTCAACGCGGAGGTCACCACAGCCATCCCCGTTGACGAGGCGATGGGCAGGCTTGAGCCTGGCCTCTATGTGATGACGGCGGAACCCGCCGCCCGCAAGGCCGAAAGCTACGAGAACGTGGCCACACAATGGTTCGTCGTCTCCGATCTCGGGCTCTCCACCATGAACGCCAAGGACGGCCTGCACGTTTCAGTGCGCTCGATCGCCACGGCATTGCCGGTGGCCGGCGCCAGCCTGCGCCTCATCGCCCGCAACAACGAGGTGCTGGCGGAGGGGCAGACGGGTGCTGACGGCAACCTGCTCATCGACCCCGGCCTGATGAAGGGCGAAGGCGGCACAGCCCCCGCGCTGCTCGTCGCCCGCTCGGGCGAGGGCGACTACAGCTTCATCGACCTCGCGCAGCCCGCCTTCGACCTCACCGACCGCGGCGTCGGCGGCCGCGCCGCCCCGGGCCCGGTTGATGCCTTCGTCTATGCCGAGCGCGGCGTCTACCGGCGCGGCGAGACGGTGCACGCCACCGTGCTGCTGCGCGACGACCGCGCCAACGCCATGCCCGGAACGCCGCTCACGCTCCTCGTCGAGCGCCCGGACGGCGTGGCCTATCTGAGCCAGCCCCTGAGCGACAAGGGTGCGGGCGGCTACAGCCACAGCTTCGACATCGCCGCGGGCGCCCAGGGCGGCACCTGGCGCATCAAGGCGCTGACAGACCCCAACGCAGCCCCCGTTGGCGAAACCTCGTTCCTGGTCGAGGACTACATCCCCGACCGCATCGAATTCGACCTCACCTCGAAGACGCCGCGCGTGACGCCGGCAGAGGGCCTTCGGCTCACCGTCGAGGGCCGCTACCTCTTCGGCGCGCCAGCCGCGGGTCTGGACATCGAGGCCAGCGTGTCGGTAACGCCCGACAAAGCCCCCTTCGCGCAATGGAAGGACTACCGCTTCGGCCTGATGGACGAGCGCCCCGACCCGATCCAGGTGATGGCCGACGGCCTGCCGCAGACCGACATCGACGGCCGCGCCAACCTTGAACTCGCGCTGCCCGAGCTTCCGGTCACCACGCAGCCGCTGAAGGCCGATGCCGCCGTGCGCCTGCGTGAGCCCGGCGGCCGCGCGGTGGAGCGCAGCGCGAGCCTGCCCATCACGGCCTCCCAGCCGATGCTCGCCATCAAGCCGGGCTTTGCCGATGGTTCGGCTCCCGAAGGCCAGCCCGCAAGCTTCAGCGTCGTGGCGCTCGATCCCGGCGGCAACCCCGTCGCGGCGCCTGGCGCAGCCTGGACCCTGAAGCGGCTGACGCGTGACTGGCAATGGTTCAACGCCGATGGCGCCTGGCGCTGGGAGGCGGTCACCCGCACCGCGAAGATCGCCAACGGCACGCTCGACATCGCGGCCTCCGCTCCCACGCCCTTCTCCCAGTCGCTTTCCTGGGGCGAATACCGCCTCGAGATCGCAGCACCGGGCATGACGCCCGTCTCGGTCGATTTCTCCGCCGGCTACTATGGCGGGCAGGCAACGGCAGATACCCCTGACACGCTGAAGCTCGCCCTCGACAAGCCCGACGTGAAGACCGGCGACACGGTGAACCTCAAGATCGAGGCGCGCTATCCCGGCAAGGCCATGGTGCGGATCGTCGGCGAGCGGCTGCTCGAAGCGCGCGAGGTCGACGTGCCCGCGGGCGGCACAAGCATCGCCATCACCGTTGGCGAAGGCTGGGGCACCGGCGCCTATGTGCTGGCCAGCCTGCTCAAGCCGATGGACGCCGCAGCCAAACGCATGCCCTCGCGCGCCATGGGTGTTGCCTGGTTCGGCATCGACCGCGCCGCGCGCACGCTTGATGTCACACTCGCAACGCCTGAGGCGGCAAAGCCGCGCAACCGCCTCACCGTGCCGGTCAAGATCGGCAATCTCGCGGCGGGCGAACAGGCCTTCGTCACGGTCGCGGCGGTTGACGCCGGCATCCTCAACCTCACCCGCTACGATCCGCCCGCGCCTGAGCGCTTCTACTATGACCAGAAGCGGCTGGCCGCCGAACTGCGCGACATCTACGGCCAGCTCATCGACGGCATGCAGGGCGAGCGTGGGCGTCTGCGCGCAGGCGGTGACGGCGGCGCGGCCTTCAACGCCCCGCCCCCCGCACAGAAGCCGCTCGCCTTCTATTCCGGAATCCTGAAGGTGGCGGATGACGGCACGGCCTCGGTTGATTTCGACATCCCCGCCTTCAACGGCACCATCCGCGTCATGGCCGTGGCCTGGACCGCCACGAAGACCGGCCACGCCACAAGCGACGTCATCGCGCGTGATCCCGTCGTCGTGTCGGGCACGCTGCCGCGCTTCCTCAATGCCGGAGACAGCTCGGAACTGCGCTTCGACATCGTCAACGCGGAAGGCCCGGCGGGCGACTACACGCTCGGCGTCTCGATCGAAGGTCCGGTGGAGCCTGAAGCCGCAGCCCGCATCCAGCGCATCAGCCTGGGTGCGGCGGGCGCGCGCGCCAGCATCATCGTGCCGGTCAAGGCCACGGGCATCGGCACGGCGAGCGTCGTCGCAACGCTCAAGGGCCCGGGCGATCTCCTGCTCGACCAGGACTATGCGCTGGGCATCATGCCCGCGAGCGCACCCGTCACCCGGCGCACCACCCTGCCGCTCATGGCCAATGGCGGCGCGATCACCATCGGCCAGGACCTGCTCTCCGGCATGCTGCCGGGCACGGGCACGGTTGCCCTCTCGGTCAGCCCGCTGCCGCAGCTCGACGCGGCAGGCCTGGTGCGTGACCTCGACCGCTATCCCTACGGCTGCTCGGAGCAGACGGTCAGCCGCGCGCTTCCCCTGCTCTATCTCAGTGAACTCGGCGTCAGCCCGCAAGACATCGGCGGCGAACTCACCACGCGCCTGCAGGAGGCAGTGACGCGGCTCGCCAACCGCCAGTCGGGTGCAGGCTCCTTCGGCCTGTGGTCGGCCTATGACGGCAGCAGCCTGTGGCTCACCGCCTATGTGACGGACTTCCTGCTGCGCGCCCGCGAGAAGGGCTTCGCGGTTCCGGAAGACGTGCTCGTCGGCGGCCTGGACTTCATCCGCAACATGGTCGGCAACGCGCCGGACATCACCGAGGGCCAGGGCCAGGACATGGCCTATGCGCTCTACGTCCTCGCCCGCGCCGGCCGCGCGCCGGTGGGCGACCTCAAATACCTGGCGGATACCAAGCTCAACGGCTTCGGCTCACCGCTGGCGCGCGCCCAGATCGCCTCAGCCCTGGCCATGCTGGGCGACGGTGAGCGCGCCGA
>NZ_JBIICB010000270.1:0-5699 GCF_044239095.1 Aestuariivirga sp.
GGAGATCAGAAATTTCGCGCAAAGTCACTCAAAGCTTTTCAGGAGCGGGCTGATCGCTCTGACGTGATCCTTGTATCGCATAATCCTGGGACATTGAGGCAGTATTGCACGAGAGGGGCAGTTCTTCACGGTGGTGATTTAATGTTTTTTGATAATCTAGATGAGGCGATAGACGCCTATGAGCTAATGATGCTACGTAGTACTTGAGGGGGCTGTTGCGGAGGCTTATGTAGCCGGGAACTGTCAATCTACTACACTACGGTCGCTCCGCTCAGTTGACGCGAACAATAGAAGTGGCTCGGGGAATCTGAACAGAGTTCCCGTGAAGGGGAGTGCACGTATGATCATAACCCAATTCGGCGGCATCATTGCCTGGAAACTGGCCGGCCAGACCAACGGCATGCTTGAGGCATTGAGTGGGCTCGTTTAGACCGCCAAACGCAAGGCCCGGGTTTACAAGCGGTTCAGCACTAAGCGGACCGTGCTGTTCCTAATCGCCGGGAAAATCAACTTCCCGAAGATTAAAGGTCAAACAGCATAACCCACTCGTTTTTCAAAGGAGCCACGAAAACGTGCAGGCGACTTCTCAGTTTCTTGATTCATCACATTGGCACTTTTACCAATTTGGAACTAATTCAGTTGATGAGCGTTGAGCCGCAGTTCTGGTAACGATAGCCAAATACTGCCTGATCAGCTGCGGGCGGAATGCATAGGGGAATACAATATGGCAAGACCATCCAAACATGTTGCTCAGCTGCGTAAGATCATTACCAGCTTGGAAACGCTGGTGAGTTCGATGGAAGCCCAGCAGGAGGTCCATTCCGCGAATGGAAAGAACGGGAAGGCATCGGGTTCTAGAATCCGGCGCAGCAAGAATGAAGTACTTGCGCTTAAGAAGCTTCTGAAGTCTGAGCGAAAGGCTGGCGTTCCAGTCGCAGAATTAGCCGCCAAGCACGGTGTCAGCTCCGCCTACATTTACATGCTCCGCTAGACGTCTCCATCGCTATGATAGGATCGGTGGCGCTTTGTGGAATGCCGCCCATATCCGTAGATAGCCCATCTGGAGCGCAGAATGGATGCAAAGGGCTGCCACAGCAGTATCGCATCGTCAAACCCGAGACCTGCTCCAAAAGCCCTGGAAATCAAGTTTATGCGATCAGGGCGCCAGGAACATATGTCAGTGGTCTGCCTTTTCGTTGATGAGCCATTCCCGAAGCTTCGTCCAGCGCCTGCGGCCCGAGACGTTTTTTACAGCAATGGCCACCGCCTTGGCCTGTCCAACGATTACGACGAGTTTCTTGCCGCGGGTGATGCCGGTGTAGATCAGGTTCCGCTGCAGCATGGCGTAATGCTGGGTCATGACGGGAATGACGACGGCTGGGTATTCGGAGCCTTGTGACTTGTGGATCGTCGCGGCATAAGCGGGAACGAGCGTGTCGAGTTCGCCGAAGCCGTAGGTGACGGCGCGCCCGTCGAAGCTGGCGAGCAGTTCGCCGGTGTCGAAATTGACCGCATCGATGTAGCCGACATCACCGTTGTAGACCTCCTTCTCATAGTCGTTCTCGATCTGCATGACCTTGTCGCCGGACGCGAAGGTCCATCCGAAGCGGTCGACCTTCTGCTCCTTGGCAGGATTCAGCGCTGCCTGAAGCTCGATGTTGAGCGAGCGGGCGCCCACGCCGCCGCGGTTCATGGGGCAGAGCACCTGTACGTCGCGGATGGGATCGAAGCCGAAGCGCTTCGGGATGCGGTTCTTGACGAGGTCGACGATGAGCGGCACGGCGGCCTCGGGCTCTGCCGCGTTGATGAAGTAGAAATCGCTGTCCCCCTCAGGTTTGGCGAGATCAGGCATCTGGCCTTTGTTGATGCGATGCGCGGCGGTGATAATGCGGCTTGTCGCTGCCTGTCGGAACACCTCCGTGAGCCGCACGACGGGGATTGCCTCCGACTGGATGATGTCGGCCAGCACCTGGCCGGGGCCAACGGATGGCAACTGGTCAATATCGCCGACGATGAGCAGGGCGGGGGAGTCGGGCAGCGCCTTCAGAAGGGCGTGCATCAGCGGCACGTCCACCATGGAAGTCTCGTCGATCACCAGCAACTCGCAGTCGAGCGGGTTCTCGGCATTGCGCTTGAAGCCGCCGCCCTTGGGATCGACCTCCAGCAGGCGGTGAATCGTCTTCGCCTCGAAGCCCGTGGCTTCCGTCATGCGCTTGGCCGCGCGGCCTGTTGGCGCGCAGAGCAGAAGGTTGACGCCCTTCGCGGCAAGTATGCGCAGGATGGAATTGACAATGGTGGTCTTGCCGACGCCGGGCCCGCCGGTGATGACCAGCACCTTCGCCATGAGCGCCAGCCGGATCGCCTCCATCTGCGTGGGGGCGAGGCTCAGTCCGGTCTTCTGCTCAATCCATGGTAGCGCCTTGTCAGGATCGATCCACGCCCATGGCAGCTTGCCGGTGGCCAGGGTTCGCAGCCGCTCGGCAATGGCCTGTTCGGATCTGTAGAGGCCGGCAAGAAACACGCATCGGGTTTCGCCCACCGCATCGGCGATGACGGTGCCCTCAGCAAGCTCAAGGTCCAGCGCCGTCTGGATGAGTTCCTTCGGTACATCAAGCAGTTCCACCGCCAGCGGACCCAGTTCCTCGACCGGCAACCCGCAGTGGCCTTCGTCCATCGCCTCGGTCAGCGCATAAGAGATGCCGGCGCGCACCCGGATCATGGCGGTCTTCTCGATCCCCAGCTTCATGGCAATCGCATCCGCAGTGCGGAAACCGATGCCACGGATGTCGCGGGCGAGCCGATAGGGGTTATCGGTCATCACCTGGATGGCGTCGGCGCCATAGGTCTTGTAGATCCGCACCGCGCGCGCCGTGCCGACGCCATGGCTGTGCAGGAAGACCATGATCTCGCGCACCGCCTTCTGTTCGGCCCAGGCCGCCGTGATACGTTGCGCCCGCACCACGCCAATGCCGTCCACCTCACGCAGGCGTTCCGGGTTGGCCTCGATGATGTCGAAGACCTGCTCACCAAACGCCTTCACCATCTTCTTCGCATAGACCGGGCCAATGCCGCGGATCATGCCGGACGACAGGTATTTCTCGATACCCTCCGCCGTGGTGGGCGGCGTAGTCTTCAGAAACCGTGCCTTGAACTGCAGTCCATGGGTCCGGTCGTTGAACCATTCTCCGGTGGCAGTAATCCATTCGCCTGCAGCGATGGCGGCGGAATGCCCAACGACCGTCACAAGGTCCCGGTGCCCTCGCGCCTTGACGCGCAGCACGCAGAAGCCATTCTCATCGTTGTGGAACGTCACGCGCTCCACAATCCCCGCCAACACGTCCTGCGGCGCCTGCTGGGCCTGTGGGGCGGAGTTTCGGCTCATTTCTTCCGCGCTCGCCAGTCCCAAGGCATCTCGAACGAACCAGCCCATATGCCGCGCCTGGCAATTCGGGCTTGGTCCTCCTCGTCAATGTAATCGATTCCATACTTCCGAAATGCCACGGCCCAGCCCTGCGCGACCACCCAGGCGTTCAGGTTTGTGCCACTCTTGAAGCAGACTGCTGTGGTGCGCTTGTAGCGGTCCCGGCCCTTTGGTTGGCACGTAACGGTGGACCGCCCGATCATATCAGCGAGCGCGAAGGCTGATTTCTGGCCGCAGCGATATCGTTTGCCGGCGGCATCTAGGCAAAGCTGGGAGCTCTCCGGTGCATCAATGGCATCGAGGCGGATTCGTTCGCCCCGTATCTCGATGGTGTCACCGTCGATGACGGAGGCGGTGCCTTGGATCGTAGGAGCGCTCATGGAATCAGTCACGCCGGTGCCGAGGGATGCTACCAGCGCAATCCATATTGCCAGCAAGGGCTTGCGGTTTATCATCATGCCAAATCCCTATCACGGGCTTGGGAAATCGGGAACGGTTCGCGACATCGTGGGAATACTTGGCGCTTCCATTCCCATGGAAACGGCTGCATCGCTCTCGCCATCGTCAGCCCCTCCGGCTGCCTCCCTGACAGTATGGCCTCGACGATCTCCGGCGCGAGCAGCGTCATGCGCAATACCCGGCTTACATAGGACGGGTTGATATTCTCAGCCTCTGCAATTTCCTCGATGGTAGCGAAGTCGCCGGTTTCCAACAGCTTACGCCACCGGAAGCCGCGCGCGAGGGCCTTGAGGAGTGCGCTGTCGACCCGTGCTCGCGGTGCCGGTGTCGCCGCAGTGCCGTCCGGCGTGATCACGAGCTTTTTTCCGCCGCGCTTGCGGATGGCGAACGGCACCGTGACGGTAGTCGTCTGCTCGGTCATGCCGCCGCCTTTCGGCTCTTGCCGGTAATGGTGCCGACCTCCGCCACCATCTGCGCCAGTCCCTTGTCCCTGAACTTCAGCCTCAAACCGACGGTACCGATGTCTACGCGCTCGATCAGCAATTGTACAATGCGCGCCTGCTCGGCGGGGAATAGCTGCACCCAGAGCGGATCCAACGCGGCCAGCGCCTCACGCACCTCGTCCTCCGCCAAGCCCTCACATTCCGGCTGCGCGACGCGCCAGGTTGCCACGACCACCTCCGGCGCGCGCAGCATGCCGCGGATCTGACTGATGACGGCGGCCTCGATCTCCGCCGCCGGCACGCGCGCCACCGGGCATTTCCCAGCGCCGTGCTTCAGGACCGTCTGGCTGACGTAGTAGCGGTAGAGGTGGTCGCCCTTCCGCGTATGCGTCGGCGAGAAGGCCGCGTCATCCGGCCCGTAGAGCAGGCCCTTCAGCAGGGCAGGCGTCTCGGCGCGCGTATTGCTGGCGCGAAGGCGTGGGCTTTCCTTCAGGATGAACTGGACATGATCCCATGTCCGCTGGTCGATCAGGCGCTCGTGCTCTCCCGCATAGCCGGTACCCTTGTGGACGGCTTCCCCAATGTAGGCGCGGTTGTTCAGCATCCGATAGAGGAAGTTCTTGCTCATGGCATTGCCGCGCGGCGTGCGGATGCCTTTTCTCACAACCTCCCGCGCAAGCTCCGTGGCCGAGCCGATTTCCAGGAATCGGGCAAAGATCCAGCGGACATTCTTCGCCTCGGCCTCATCGATCACCAGCTTCCGGTCCTTCGGCTTGTAGCCGTATGGCGGTGTGCCACCCATGAAGATGCCCTTCATCCGGCTGGCCTTGACCTTGTCGCGGATGCGCTCCGCCGTCACCTCGCGTTCGAACTGGGCGAACGACAGCAGGATGTTCAGGGTGAGCCGCCCCATCGAGGTGGTGGTGTTGAAGCTCTGGGTAACGCTGACGAACGTGACATTGTTACGGTCGAACACTTCGACCAGCTTCGAGAAATCCATCAACGAGCGAGAGAGGCGGTCGATCTTGTAGACCACCACCACGTCGATCAGCCCGTCCTCTATTTCGGACAGGACGCGTTGAAGAGCAGGGCGGTCCAGCGTGCCGCCGGAGATGCCGCCGTCGTCATAGTGATCGCGCACCATCGTCCAGCCCTCCGAGCGCTGGCTGGCGATGTAGGCTTCGCAGGCCTCGCGCTGGGCGTCGAGGCTGTTGAACTCCTGCTCCAAGCCTTCCTCGGAGGATTTGCGGGTGTACACGGCACAGCGGAGCTTGCGAGTTGTCGGCTTGTTCATGCTTGCTTCCTCGCCCCAGACTTGATCCCGAAAAAGGTCAGCCCGTTCCACTGTGTGCCAGTAATGGCGCGCGCAATTGCGG